>JAGWTZ010000001.1 GCA_028868695.1 Alphaproteobacteria bacterium
CGCAGATGCTCTTCCTCGCCGTCCGGGCATTGCATGGTGTAGGGCCGGTCGGCCACGGTGACGACAACATTCGCCATCTGCCTCAAGCCCCGCTGTTGGAATGCAGCACGGAGCGGATGCGCCCCATCGCCGTGTCGATCTTGCCGGCGGCCTGTTTCGAGGTGTCCACCAGCTCAGCCGCCTTCTGGCGCACCTGGCTCAGCTGTTCTTGCAGCTTCACATGGTCGCGCTGCGCCGTCTCCGAGCCGGTGACGGCGGCTTTCAGGCGTTGCTTTTCTTCAACATGGGCGCGGGTGGCCGTTTCGAACAGGCCCAATGCCCGCTCAAAACGCGCGAAAGCCGCGTCCAGCTTGTTGATCTCAGTCATCCTTGCCCGTCCTCAGCACCGGCCCTGTGCCAATCCGCCCCAACTTGGCCGATTTCCCTTTTAGCACAGAACCTTGCCCCGCATAACTGATTCTTGAGGCTAGCAATACCTGCTAACTGTGGTTCTTGCTGTGGCATTGCAACCACAATGCAGCCGATTGACAGGAAATTCCCGGCTGATATGGAGAATTGATGGCGCGAAAGGGCGTGCCACGCCTGCGCTGAGCAGGCCTTTTCTCCGTCCTCCCCCATGCCTGAGGTTCCCATGTCTGACGCTGCCGCCGTTTCACCCCGCATCATGGCCAATGCCATCCGCGCCCTGTCGATGGACGCGGTGCAAAAAGCCAATTCCGGCCATCCCGGCCTGCCCATGGGGGCGGCCGATGCGGCAACGGCGCTCTATTCGCAAGTGTTGAAGTTTGATGCCTCCGCCCCCCACTGGCCGGACAGGGACCGTTTCGTCCTCTCGGCCGGCCATGGTTCCATGCTGCTCTATTCGCTGCTGTACCTCACCGGCTACAGCGACATGACGATCGACCAGATCAAGAATTTCCGCCAATGGGGTTCAATCACCGCGGGCCACCCGGAATACGGCCACGCCACTGGCATTGAAGTGACCACCGGCCCCCTGGGCCAGGGCATCGCCCATGCCGTGGGCATGGCCATGGCCGAGCGCCACCTCAATGCCCGCTTCGGCGACGAGCTCGTCAACCACAAGACCTATGTGCTGGCGGGCGATGGTTGCCTCATGGAAGGCATCAGCCAGGAAGCCCTGGCGCTGGCCGGCCACCTGGCGCTCAAGAACCTCATCGTGCTGTGGGACGACAACGGCATCACCATCGACGGCAAGGTGGGCATGTCGGATTCAACCGACCAGCTCGCCCGCTTCGCCGCTTCCGGCTGGGCCACCACGCGTGTTGATGGCATGGATCAGGCCGCGGTTCTCGCCGCCCTGCAGGCCGCGCAGAATTCCTCAAAGCCCACGCTGATCGCTTGCAAGACCATCATCGGTTTCGGCGCCCCCAACAAGCAGGGCACCAATGGCGCGCATGGCTCGCCGCTGGGCCCCGATGAAATCGCCAAGGCCCGGGAGACCTTGGGCTGGAGCTATCCGCCCTTTGTGGTTCCCAATGAAATCATCTCCGCCTGGCGCGCCGTGGGTTCGCGCGGCAAGCAGGCCCGCGAGGCCTGGGAAGCCCGCCTCGCCGCCCACCCCAAGCGCGCCGAGTTTGAGCGCATCACTGCCGGCACCCTGCCGGAAAACCTTGATGCGGTGATCGCCGAATACAAGAAAACTCTCGCCGCCAACCCGCCGGCCCTGGCCACCCGCGCTTCCTCGCAGAATGCCTTGAACATCATCAATCCGGTGGTGACGGAAGCCATGGGCGGCTCGGCCGATCTCACCCATTCCAACAACACCAACTCGAAGGACCAGAAAACCTTCTCGCCCTTCGATTACGGCGGCTCCTATGTCTATTACGGCATCCGTGAGCATGGCATGGCCGCGGCCATCAACGGCATGGCGCTGCATGGCGGTGTTGTGCCCTATGGCGGCACCTTCATGTGCTTCACCGATTATTGCCGTCCGTCGATCCGCCTCGCCGCGCTGATGGGCATCCGCTCCATCTTCGTGATGACGCATGACTCAATCGGCCTCGGCGAGGATGGGCCAACCCACCAGCCGGTGGAACATCTGGCGGCGCTGCGTGTGATCCCCAACCTTGTCACCTTCCGCCCCTGTGACGCCACCGAGGCGGTGGAATGCTGGCAAGCCGCGCTGGAAATGCCCAAGACACCCAGCATCCTCGTGCTCACCCGCCAGAAGCTGAAGCCCGCGCGCCTCAAGTTCTCGGCCAAGAACCTCTGCCGCCTCGGCGCTTATGAGGTTGCCGAATCCGCCAAGAAGGCCAAGGCCGTGATCTTCGCTTCAGGCTCTGAAGTGGAAATCGCCATGGCCGCCAAGGCCGAGCTGGACAAGAAGGGCACGCCCACCCGCGTGGTGTCGGTTCCGTCCATGGAACTCTTCGAGAAGCAATCCAAGGCCTACAAGGCCAAGGTGCTGGGCACCGAGAAAATCCGCATCGCCATCGAGGCCGGCGTGAAAACCGGCTGGGAAAAATTCATCGGCAGCGACGGCCACTTCGTCGGGATGACAGGCTTCGGCGCTTCCGCCCCGGCCGAAATCCTCTACGAAAAATTCGGCATCACGGCCAAGGCGGCGGTGAAGGCGGCGTCAGGCAAATAATCCACTTATTCTCCATCGGCGTGCCTCGCGCGCCGATGGAGACCTGTGGTTCACGCCTTCTTCAGAAACTCCGTCCGCAACACCAGGCCTTTCACCTTCTCGTGGCGGCAATCCACTTCATCGGGGTTGCCCGTCAGCCTGATGCCCTTGATCATCGTGCCGCGCTTCAGCGTCACGTTGGCGCCCTTCACTTTCAAATCCTTGATCAGGGTGACGTTGTCGCCATCCTTGAGTTCGTTGCCGTTGCTGTCGCGCACTGTGTCCGTCATGGGAATCTCCTGCCTCGCCTGCCTATGCCGCCTCAAGGCGCGGCGCGCAAGCAGCCAAGGCCCGCAGTCAATCCGCCAGCACTTTATTGCACACGGCGCTCACCAGCTGCAGGCCGTTGCGCAGCAGCCGCCTGTCCAGCAGCACATCCTCGCCGCCGAAACTGAGCCACAGCCTGTCCGGCCGCAGGTAACTCCCGGCATCGCCGCTATCCATCATCTCCCCGCCAAGCCGGGCAAGGCTGATGGCCGCCCAAGGCAGCTCCCTGCCGCCCACCGCAAGCCCTGCCTCGCTGGCCACCACGCGCGTGCCGGGCGGCGGGCCGGCCTTTGCCGATTCCGCAAGCTGCGGCCCAAGCCGGGCGCTGCGCCGCGCGGCGATGCGCCAGGCCAGCCCCACAAAGCCCGCCACCGGCAGGAACACCAGCCCGGCATAAACCGTGAAGGAATCCGCCGCCATAATTTCCAGAACCGCAAACACCGCGAGGCACATGGCGACGAGAAGGCCCATGATGATGTTCACAACGCGTGCCCGGCGGCCAACGCCGCCCATGCCTTCGGCCACGCTCAGCGCCGTTCCCTCGCAAGGGTAGGCGGCGCGCAGCTTGCCCATCCGCTTGCGGTCCTTGGCCGTGAAAGGGCGGGGCGCCTTGCCGTCAACGATGATGTCCATGTGAACCTCGTTCCTGCCCCCCAAGCCTAGCGCGGAATGAGGCCCGGTGCCTAGCCGCGGCGCTTGCCCAAAGGCGCGCTTTGATGTACGCCCCTCACCAATTCAAATCAGGAGCCTCCCATGCCCGCTTTCCGCACCCTTGATGATGTGAATGTTTCCGGCAAACGCGTTGTCATCCGCCTTGATCTCAATGTGCCGATGGAAAACGGCGTGGTGACCGACACCACCCGCATTGACCGCGTGGTGCCCACCCTGAAGGAGCTGCTGCAAAAGGGCGCCGCCGTCATCGTGCTGGCGCATTTTGACAGGCCCAAGGGCAAGGTCATCCCCGAAATGTCGCTGAAGCCCGTGGCCCCCGCGCTGGAAAGGGCGCTGGGCCACAAGGTTGAATTCGTCTTCACCGATTGGCAGTCCGCCCCTGCGGTGAATGCCAAGCCGGGCGATTTGGTCCTGATGGAAAACACCCGCTATCACGGCGGCGAGGAAAAGAACGATGCCAGCTTCGCAAAGATGCTGGCAGGGCTGGGCGACATTTTCGTCAACGATGCCTTCTCCGCCGCCCACCGCGCGCATTCTTCAACCGAGGGGATCGCAAAGGTGATCCCCGCCTATGCCGGCCGCGCCATGCAGGCCGAGCTTGATGCCCTCACCAAGGCGCTGGAAACCCCCAAGCGCCCTGTGATCGCCATTGTCGGCGGTGCCAAGGTTTCAACCAAGCTTGATCTGCTGTCCAACATGATGTCCAAGGTTGACGCGCTGGTCATCGGCGGCGCCATGGCCAACACCTTCCTGTTTGCCCAGGGCAACGAAGTGGGCAAGTCGCTCGTTGAAAAGGATCTGGCCGAAACCGCCCGCAAGATCATGGCCGATGCCGAGAAAACCAAATGCGCCATCCTCCTGCCCATCGATGGCATCGTGGCCAAGGAGTTCAAGGCCAATGCGGAATCGCACGACTATGGCGTGGATGCGCTGCCTGCCGATGGCATGATGCTCGATGTCGGCCCCATGTCGGTGGACAAGGTGAAGGCCGCCATTGATGGCGCACACACCCTGTTGTGGAACGGCCCCTTCGGCGCTTTCGAAATCGCCCCCTTCGATGCCGCCACGGTGGCCGTGGCGAAATATGCCGCCAAGCGCACCAAGGAAGGCAAGCTGATCAGCGTCGCTGGCGGCGGCGACACCGTGTCGGCGCTGAACCATGCCGGCGTGGCGGAAGACTTCACTTATATCTCCACAGCCGGCGGCGCTTTCCTCGAATGGCTCGAAGGCAAGGACCTGCCCGGCGTGGCCGCGCTGAAGAAATAAATGCCCGCGCGTTATTTCCTCATCGCCCCGAAGGACCTGCCCGCCAGCGAAGTGACGGCCTGCGCCGCGGCTGCTTGCGCGGCGGGTGATTGCGCCTCCATCGTGCTGCATGAAAGCGCCAGGCTGGAGGATGTGCAGGCCCTGCAGGCCTTGGGCCTTGCCGTGCTCATCGCCGATGTTGAGCCACGCATCGTCTCGCGCCTGAAGGCCGATGGCCTGCACCTCACCCACACCGAGCACAACCTGCTGGATTTGCGCATGTCGCTGCCCAAGGATGCCATGGTCGGGCTGGATTGCGGCACCTCGCGCCACCAGGCCATGGAGGCGGCAGAGCAGGGCGCTGATTACGTGGGCTTCCGCCAGAAGGCCCAGACCGGCGGTGAGCCGCTGGTGAAATGGTGGAACGATCTCGCCGAAATCCCCGCCATTCCGCTGGATGCCGCAACCGCCGCCGAAGCCACAATTCTGGCCAAACAATCCGATTTCATTCGCCCCGCAGACGAGATGTGGCAAAATCCCGCCGCAGCGACTCGTGTGCTCACGGAACTGAATGAAAAGTTGAAATGAAACTTGGCCACCTTTTTCTTGCCCTAAGCCTGCTCTCCACCCCCGTCTTCGCCCAGGCGCCGCCGCCCGCCAGCTTTGAAGAGGCGCAAAGCCTGTTCCAGGACAAGAACTACGCCGAAGCCAAGAAGATCGCCGACAACTGGGCCGAAAAGGGAGATGCCCGCGCCTTCCTCATGCTCGGCAGCATTGCCCAGCTCGGCCTCGGCGTGGAAGTGGATTTGAAGCAGGCCCAGCTTTGGTATCAGAAGGGTGCCGACAAGGGCGATGCCGATTGTGAACTGGCCCTCGCCATGCTGCTGATCACCGGCAGCGGCAAGAAGCCCAATGTGGTGGACGGCGCACCCTGGCTGCAGAAGGCGGCCGAGGCCGGCAACGTCAAGGCCCAGTATAATCTCGGCCTCTATTACACTGGCCTTTATGGCACTGAGTCCGATTGGCCAAATGCTGCCAAGTGGTTCACTGCCGCGGCCCAGAAGGGCAACCCCCGCGCCCAATATAACCTTGCCCTCTTGCATCTTGATGGCAAGGGCGTGGACAAGGATCAGGTCAAGGCGGCCGAGCTTCTCTCCAAGGCCGCCGTGCAGGGCATGCCCGAAGCGGCGGTGGAATATGGCGTGATGGTGTTCCGCGGCGAAGGCGTGCAGAAGGATGAAGCTCTGGGCGCCAAGTGGCTGCTGGTCGCCGCCCAGCATGGCAATGCCGTGGCGCAAAACCGCCTGGCGCGCATTCTGGCGCTGGGTGTGCCCGGCGTGCCGCAAGACCCGATCGAGGCCATGAAATGGAACCTCATCGCCAAGAAGGCCGGGCGTGGCGATGTCGAGCTTGATGCCGCCGCCGAGAAGGCAGACCCCGGCATGCTCAAGGATGCCCAGGACCGCGCCGCCCGCTTCAAGCCGCTGCCAGACCCCACGGCCCAGTAGGCCCATTTCTCATCCTTCCCCCGGCAGGGGAAGGGTGATAAGGGCTGGCCAAAACCCATTCCTGAAAGAGCATTCACCTTGTCCACCACCCCCATCATGACCGTCATGATCGCCGCCATCCGCAAAGCCGCCCGCGGCGTGCAGCGTGACTATGGCGAAGTTTCCGGCCTGCAGGTTTCCGTGAAGGGCCCGGCGGATTTCGTCACCGCCTCCGACAAGAAGGCCGAAAAGGTGCTGCGTGAAGAGCTGGCCAAGGCCCGCCCCACCTATGGCTTTTTGGGCGAGGAAGAGGGCGAGACCAAGGGCCAGGACCCCGACCACCGCTGGATCATCGACCCCATCGACGGCACCTTCAACTTCATGCATGCCCTGCCGCTCTTTGCCCTCACCATCGCGCTCGAGCGCAAGGGCGAGATCGTGGCCGGCGTCACCTACAATCCGGTCACGGACGAGCTGTTCCACGCCGAAAAGGGCAGTGGCGCCTTCTTCAACAACAAGCGAATGCGGGTGGGCGCAAGGCGCGAGCTTTCCGAAAGCATGGTCTTCTGCGGCCTGCCCAACCGCGCCGACAAAACCCATGACATCCAGCGCAAGGAACTGGCGGTGATGCAAACCCGCTGCGCCGGCCTGCGCGCCCTGGGTTCAACCGCTCTCGACATGGCCTACACCGCCATGGGCCGCCTCGATGGCGGCTGGACCCACGGCCTGAAGCCCTGGGACATGGCGGCCGGCATCCTCTTCATCCGTGAAAGCGGCGGCTTCGTGCATGGCCTGAAGGGCGAGGCCAACCCCCTGAACAGCGGCGGCTATGTCTGCGGCAATGTTGACCTGCTGCCGCAAATCAAGGCCGCGCTGGAAGAAGCCAAGAAGATTTAGAACAGAGACTCTTTACCTTGAGGCTTTTCAAGTATCGTCATTCCCGCTTTCACGGGAATGACGTTTCAAGAAGTGGTTGAGTTAAGGTAGATCGCGCCGCCTAAAGCTCCGGCTGCGCTTTCTCCATTTCCTGCACGGCGTCTTTCAGCCCGGGGATGAACGGGTCAATCGCCAGCGCGTCCTTCATCGCGGCCAGCGCTTCGGCGTTCTTGCCTTGCGCGCGCAAGATGGCGCCCTTGCCGGAAAGGGCGCCGAAGTGGCGCGGCTCCATCGCCAGAACCTTGTCCACGTCAGCCAGAGATTCCTTGAACTTGCCTTCCACGAAATAAAGCGTGGCGCGGCGGTTCCAGGCTTCCATGAATTCGGGGTGCTCCTGCACCAGCTGGTCCAGCATCGGCCCGGCTGATTTGAAATCGCCAATCTGCAGCGCCAGGCTCGCCTTGGCGAGGGCTTCAACCGCGTCGTCGGAATTGTCGTGGGACCAGATGGCGCGGATCTTGGTTTCAAGCACCTGCGCCTCACTGGCGTTTTGCGTTTCATGCAGCGTGCCGAACAGCTGGTCCAGCGCCTGGGCATAGCCCGCACGGCCCGGGGCCTGCGAAGGTGCGGCAGTCTGCGCGGCCGCGGGCAGGGCCAGCAGGGCAAGGACGAGAAGGCTGGGGAGGCCGAAGCGCATGGCGGCAATCCTAACAGCCTGTCCATCCGGGCGCACATCAAATGATTGTTATGCGCAGCGCGCACTTGCCGTGCCTGCCAATCCGGCGTGTAATGCGAAGCTTCGGCGCCCAACAGGAGTGTGTGACCATGACCACCTGCCACCGTGTTGCCTTGCTGGCCCTGGCCAGCGTCTTTGCCTTCACGCCGCCCGGCCGCGCCGTCACCCGCCAGCCGGTGGCTGCCGATCACGCCATGGTGGTGACATCGCAACACCTCGCCACCGATGTGGGCGTGGAGATTTTGAAGAAGGGCGGAAACGCCGTCGATGCCGCCGTGGCCGTGGGCTATGCGCTGGCCGTCACCAATCCCTGCTGCGGCAATATCGGCGGCGGGGGCTTTGCCACGCTGCACTTGGCCGATGGCAAGGATGTGTTCCTGAACTTCCGCGAAAAGGCCCCCGGTGCCTCCACGGAAAAAATGTTCCTCGACAAGGATGGCAATGTGGTGCCGGATTTGAGCCTGAAGGGCTATCTCGCCGCCGGCGTGCCGGGCACGGTTCTGGGCCTTGATACGCTGCTGCAGAAATATGGCTCGATGAAGCGCGAGGATGTGATGGCCCCGGCCATCAAGCTGGCGGAGCAGGGCTTCACCCTCAATCAGGGCGATGTCGACATCCTCAACACCTCGGTCAAGGATTTCGCCACCCAGCCCAATGTGGCGGCCGTCTTCCTGCATGATGGCAAGCCCTGGAACGTGGGCGATCTCTTCGTGCAGAAGAATCTTGCCGCCTCCCTGAAGCAAATCGCCACTCAAGGGCCGGATGCCTTCTACAAGGGCCCCATTGCCGATGCGCTGGTGGATGCCAATGCCAAGAATGGCGGCATCCTCACCAAGGATGATCTCGCCAAATACACGGTGCAGGAGCTCGATCCCATTCGCTGCAATTATCGCGGCTTTGATCTCATCTCCGCCCCGCCGCCCAGTTCCGGCGGAACGGCAATCTGCGAAATCCTCAACATCCTGAAGGGCTATGACATGGCGGCGCTCGGCTTCCATTCCGCCGCCGGCGTCCACAACATGGTGGAAGCCATGCGCCACACCTATGTGGACCGCAACTTCACGCTGGGAGACCCTGACTTCGTGAAGAACCCCATAACGAAGCTCCTCTCGGATGATCACGCCGCCGCCATCCGCGCCAAGATTGATCCCGCCAAGGCCACGCCCTCGAAGGAGGTGCAGCCCGGCGTTGCCCCGCATGAGGGCGACCAGACCACCCATTATTCCATCGTCGATGAAAAGGGCGATGCCGTCTCCGTCACCTACACCATCAACGCGCTGTTCGGTGCCAAGGTGATGGCGGGAGACACCGGCTTCTTCCTCAATGACGAGATGGATGATTTCACCACCAAGCCCGGCGTGCCCAACCTCTTTGGCCTTGTGCAGGGCACAACCAACGTGATCGCCCCCGGCAAGCGCCCGCTCAGTTCGATGAGCCCCACAATCGTCACCAAGGCGGGCAAGCCCTTCATGGTGCTGGGCAGCCCCGGCGGCTCGCGCATCATCACCATCACGCTCGAAACCTTCATGAATGTGGTGGATTACGGCATGAACATGCAGGAAGCCGTGGATGCCCCGCGCATCCATCATCAATGGCTGCCCGATGAAGTGGCGGTGGAACCCTTCGCCCTCTCGCCAGATACGGCCAAGCTGCTCACCGACATGGGCTACACCCTCAAGACCCAATCGCCTTGGGGTGCAGCCGAAGTGATCCTCGTTGGCCCTCCGGCGGATGCCGCCGCGGCCTCCTCCGGCAATGATGCCATGGCGGCTTCTAAGCCCGTGCCCGGCAGGCTTTACGGCGCCCATGATGACAGAAGGCCAGCAGGTGCGGCGGCAGGCTATTGAGCCCGGCCACGTGCAATGTTGGGGTTAAAGCCTAGCGCTTCCCGCGCGTTGCATTCCCGCACACCACGGTGCCGGAGGCCACGAGATCGTTGAGCAGCGCCAGCACCGCAGCGCCCGACATGGCGAACGGGTTGATCTGCATGGTGGCAGAATGCTTCAGCAGCACGGTGGGGTTCAACTGCCCGATTGTCACCTCGCCCATCGACCAGCTTTCAAAGCTGCGCTGCGGAATTGACTCGAAAGACAGCAGCGTCACCTCGCTGTGCCGCTTGTCAGAGGCGATGTGATTGTAGGTCTGTGAAACCTGCGCCCGCCCGCCTTCCAGAACCTGGATGAAGGCGTCTCCCGTGGAGATCAACACCCCGGTGATGCCGTTCTTCACGTTGTTCTTGCGTGAGTCTTCAAGAATGGCGCGCAAGGTGGCGGGGGCCATGGGCTTGGCCATGCGGCTGGCATAAAGGCAGCGGACGAGCATCAGGATTTCCTCGGTATCAGGGACAGGAATTCACGCCGCAAACTGGGGTTCTTCAGGAAAGAGCCGCGCATCACTGAATTGATCATCAGCGAGTCGCTCTCTTTTACACCACGCCACTGCATGCAGAAATGGTCAGCCTCCATCACGATGGCCAGGCCGTCAGGTTTCACAAGGTCCATGAACAGGTCGGCCACCTGGGTGATGGCCTCTTCCTGGATTTGCGGCCGCGACATGATCCAGTCCGCCAGCCTGGTGTATTTGGAAAGGCCGATCAGGTTGGAATGCTGGTTCGGCATCAGCCCGATCCACAGCTTGCCCATGATCGGGCAGAGATGGTGCGAGCAGGCGCTGCGCACAGTGATCGGCCCCACGATCATCAGCTCGTTCAGGTTCGAGGCGTTGGGGAACTCGGTCAGCGATGGCGCCTTGCGGAAGCGGCCCTTGAAGATCTCGTTGATATACATCTTGGCCACGCGCCGCGCCGTGCCTTGCGTGTTGTGGTCATTCTCGACGTCGATCACAAGGCTCTCAAGAACCGCTTGCATCTTGCCGGCCACTTCTTCCAGAAGTTGCTCATGCTCGCCCGGCTCGATGAACTCGGCGATATTGTCATTGGCGAAATAGCGCCGCCCCGCCTGTTCAAGGCGCTGGCGGATGCGTGTTGAAACCGGGTGTTTTGCTGGAGGCTTTCCCATGCTATGAAACTAGCAGGAAGTGGCAGCGGGAAACGAGCGCTATTTTTTGCCACCCCCCTGTGATCCATCACCCAACGCAATCGTAATGATCAAATGCGCCTGCTCATTGTATTCATAGCTATGCTGGTGGGAACCATGACAGCAACAGCTGCAAGCCTTTACGATTTCACCCTCACAGGCCTGGACGGCAAACCCCTGCCGCTGGCCCAATTCAGGGGCCACCCGGTTCTGCTGGTCAACACCGCCTCGGAATGCGGCTTCACCCCGCAATATGAGGGGCTGGAAAAGCTGTGGGAGGACAACAAGGAAAAGGGCCTTGTCATCATCGGCGTGCCCTCCAATGATTTCGGCGGGCAGGAGCCGGGCACGTCAGGCGAAATCGCCACCTTCTGCAAGAAGAACTATGGCGTCTCCTTCCCCTTGGCCGACAAGGCGGTGGTGAGTGGTGATGAGGCCATCCCGGTGTACAAATGGGCCGGCGAACAGGCGGGCTTTTTCGGCAAGCCGAAATGGAATTTCCACAAATACCTGTTCGACAGGAACGGCCAGTTCGTCGATTGGTTCGCCTCCAGCACCACCCCGGACAGCGACAAGATCCGCTACGCCATCCAGCGGCAATTGATTGAGTGATGCGAGGCTGGCGTGATCAGCGCCTGTAAACTTCGCGGCGGTTGCCAATGCTCACCACGACAATGGTGATCAGCTTGTCTTGGATGCTGGCGATGATGCGGTAGTCGCCCACCCGGTATTTCCAGTATTTGCCCAGTTCAGCGCCGTGCAGGGCTTCGCCAATGTCGCGCGGGTTGTCGAGCTGCGCCAGACGGTCGGCCACGAAGCGCAAGATGCGCGCCCTGGTTTGCGGGTCCAGCCGCTTGAGGTCACGGTTGGCGTCGCTGGTGAAATCAATCTTCCAGCCCATGTTCCTTCAGGATGTCTGCCAGAGGGATCAATTCGGATTTGCCGGCGGCAACATCCGCCATGCGCTTTTCCGCCAGATAATAGTCTTCCAGGTCATCAAGCTGGTCAAGAATGGCCTGCCGGGCATAATAGGTCTTGGTCCGGCCCGTCTTGCGGGCCAGCTTCTCAAGTCGCTCTTCAATCTCGGGCGGAAGGCGGATGGCAAGCATGGCGAACTCCTGTGCTATACATGTATAGCACAACGGCCATTGCTGCACAAACCGCCTTGGGTCTTAAGCCACCTGCCGCGCCAGCGCGCATTGCATCCACAGCGCGTTGAGCGATTTCAAGAGATGCGCGATGTCGGCTTCAGTATGGCAGGGCTGCGGCGTGATGCGCAGCCGTTCCTTGCCGCGGGCCACGGTGGGATAGTTGATCGGCTGGATATAGATGCCGTCATGCTCCAGCAGATAATCGCTGATCCACTTGCACTTGGCGGCATCGCCCACCATCACCGGAACGATATGCGATGGGTTGGGCAGATAGGGAATGCCCATGCGGGTGAGGCCCTCGCGCACCTGCTTGACGCGGGCGTGAAGCTGCTCGCGCTCCGCCTGGCTTTGCTTCAGGTGCTGGATGGCGGCGCGTGCGCCAGCCGCCACCGAAGGCGGCAAGGCAGATGAGAAAATGAAGCCCGAGGCAAAGCTGCGCACATAGTCAATCAGCGCGGCCGAGCCGGTGATATATCCGCCCACCACGCCAAAGGCCTTGGCCAGCGTGCCTTCAATCACGTCAATGCGGCCCATCAGGCCAAGCTGTTCGGCAAGGCCGCCGCCGCGCTTGCCGTAAAGGCCAACGCCATGCACTTCATCAAGATAGGTCAGCGCGCCATATTTCTCGGCCAGCGCCACGATCTCTGCAACCTTCCCGAAATCGCCATCCATGGAATAGACCGATTCAAACGCGATGATCACCGGCCTTGGGCCGGCGGCCTTGAGATGTGCCTCAAGGTCGGCCATGTCATTGTGCTTGAAGATGATCTTCTCGGCCTTGGAATGGCGGATGCCCTCGATCATCGAGGCATGGTTGCCCGCATCCGAAAGCACCAAGCAGTTGGGCAGGCCCGCGGCCAGGGTCGAAAGCGTCGTCCAGTTCGACATGTAGCCGGAGTTGAAAAGCAGGGCCGCTTCCTTGCCATGCAGGTCGGCCAGTTCGGCCTCGAGCAGCACGTGATAATGGTTGGTGCCGGAGATGTTGCGCGTGCCGCCGGCCCCTGCGCCGCAGCGGTCCAGCGCCTCATGCATGGCGGCCAGAACCTTGGGGTTCTGCCCCATGTTCAAATAGTCATTGGAGCACCAGACGGTGACAGGCTTCTGCTCGCCATTCACATGGCGCGTGGCCTTGGGAAACTGGCCCACATGCCGCTCAAGGTCCATGAACACCCGGTAGCGGCCCTCTTTTTTCAGGCCTTCCAGCTTGTCATTGAAAAATGCGTCGAAATTCATGTCACCCTTCTTCCGGCAAACTCACTCCGCCGCCTTGATTTGTGTCAAACCCAGGCGAAGGCCAAGCTTGATGGGCGTATCCCCCGCCAGGTTCTTGGCATTGGGGTTGGCGCCCGAATCGGCCAATTTTTGCGCTGCACCACCTTGCAAAGCCCTGACAGCATACATCAGGGCGGTGTCGCCGCCCGCGTCCTTTTCGTCCAAAGCGGGCTTTGAGTCCAGCAATGTTGCAATGCACCCAACGCAGCCCGAGGCTGCAGAAAGCATGAGTGGCGTCACGTTACGTGTTGTTTTGATGGCAGAATTTACACTTTTTGAAAGAATGAAGCGGAACGCCATTTCCTGCCCCGCCAGCGCGGCACTATGAAGCGGCGCGAAGCCGTCCTTGTCCGGCAGGGCAAGGTTGGCCCCTTGGTCGGCAAGCCAGCCCAGCAGCGCCACATCGCCCCGCGCTGCGGCATACCAGGCGGCACTGCGCCCTTGCGCGTCCACCCCATTCAGGTCCTTGCCGGCAAAAACTCGCTTCAGGCTGGCCCAATCCGCGCAAGCCCGCGCCGCCAGAACAGCGGGCGGTGCCGCCCCCGCCCCAAGGTCAGCCCCCGCCTTGGCCAGCTCGGCCAGTTTCGCGCCGTCGCAATTGGCTGCGGCCAGCCCCGCCGCCGTCAGCCCGCGCTTGTCCTGGATGGAAAGGTCAGGCTTGGTGGCCAGTGCGGCGGCCAGAACTTCCGGCTTGTCTTGCGCCAGGGCCAGCATCACACCGCTGCGCCCCAACCCGTCCACCGCGGCAGCGCCTTGCGCCGTGGCGCCAATGCCCGCCGTGTCACCCAGCCGTGCTGAAATCAGCGCCGCCTCACCAGGCGTGGCGGCGGCCAAGGCTTTCAGCGCCGCCTTGTCCTGATGTGCGGCGGCAATTTCAAACCAGCCGGGCTGGCCCTTGGGGCGCTCCGGCAAATGTGCATAGTCAATGCTGCCTTCCGGTAGGGCCGCGCTTTCGCCCGCCTTGAGCCCCGCCTTCTTTTCGGTGGGCGCCACGCTCACGCCCAGCCGCGCCAGAACGGCCTTGGCATTTTCATTGCCGGCCGCCGCCGCGCGTTCATACCAGCTGCGCGCCTCGGTGAGGTTCTGCTCGGTGCCAAGCCCCAGCCGGTAGGCATTGCCCAGTTTCACCATGGCAGGCGCGTCGCCCTGCTGTGCCGCCTTGAGCAGCAGGCCAAAGGCTTCCTTGTATTTGCGCTTGACCAGCAGGAAATCCGCCGCCGCCACGGCGCTGGGCGGCGCATCGGGCGAAGGTGCCGCGGGCTTTTGCGCCGCCAGCGCCGGCCCGGCGATGAGAACGGAAACGAGAAGCGAAAGGATCAATCTAGGCTGTGCCATATTTGGTATCCATTGTTATCCCGATCGACTTCAGAAACTCGGTTGGCAAAATGCCGCCCGCGCACACAATCACCGCCTCATTGGCAATGGTCTGCACCTGGCCGTCAAAGGCCAGGTCCAGGCTCTTCTCGCCAATGGTCTTGACGGTGGATTTGAGCCGCACCGTCAGCCGCCCGCTGGCCTGCTGTGCCGCCACTTTTTCCCGGTTCTTGCTCTTGGCGCGGCCAAAGGCCTCCGACCGGTAGGAGAGGGTGACCGTGGTGCCCGGCTGCTCGGCAATCGAGGTTGCCGCTTCCAGCGCCGAGTCGCCGCCGCCCACCACCAGCACATGCATGCCCTTGTATTGCTCGGGGTCGATCAGCTGATACACCACCTTTTTCTGGTCTTCGCCCGCCACGCCAAGCTGGCGCGGCGTGCCGCGCCGCCCGATGGCCAGAAGCAGCGCGCGGCATTTGCGCTGGGCAACGGTGGAATGCACCTCGAAGCCATCGCCCGCCGCCACAACCTTCTCCACCCGCTCGCGGTAGCTGATCTGCAGCTGCTGCTCGCCCTCGATCTTCTTCCAGAATTCCAGCAGCGTCTCCTTGGAAACTTCGCGGAAATTGGTTTGCCCCACGATGGGCAGCTTCGCCGGCGCCGTCATCACCACCTTGCCGCGCGGATATTTGAACACCGTGCCGCCAAGGTCATCCTGCTCCAGCACCAGATAGGAAAGCCCCGCCTGCTTGGCGGCCAGTGCTGCTGAAAAGCCAGCCGGCCCCGCGCCGATGATGATCACATCAAGCCTGTCTTGTTGCCCAAGGCCCGGCAGCTTCCTGATGTTTTCCACCGCCTGCTTGCCTTGCTCCACGGCGTTGCGGATCAGGCCCATGCCGCCCAGCTCGCCTGCAATGAACACGCCCGGCACGTTGGTCTGGAAATCGGGGCCCACCAGCGGCAAATCCACGCCGCGCGTGGCGGTGCCGAAAACCAGGTCAATGGCGTCCATCGGGCAGGCGGTCTTGCAGGCGCCATGGCCGATGCAATGGGTGGGCTCGATCAGGCTCACCTTGCCATTGATGATGCCCAGCACATGGTTCTCCGGGCAGGCCCGCACGCAGGTGCCGCAGCCGATGCACACATCAGGGTCCACCGATGGGTGCAGCGAGGCAGGTTCCGTCAGCCCCGCCTCAACAGCGGCGGTCTGCACCGCAAGGCTGGTGCTCTCGGTCTGGCGCTGCCATTTGAAATAGTAATACAGCACGCCGGCCATCATGAAGAAATATGGCCAATAATAGAGCATGGCTCAGGCGCCCGTCACTCAGTTGAGCCCAAGGTCGCCAGCCGCGGCTTTCAGCTTGTCCTGCGCCGCGGCATCGCCATCAAAGGCTTTCAGCGCGTCGGCATAGGCGGCCTTGGCCTTGTCGGTGTCTTTGAGCACCTGATAGGCCCGCATCAGGCGCGTCCAGCCGTCCGCGTCCTTCGGGTTGGCCTTCAGCCGGTCAGCCAGCTTCTGCACCATGCCGAGGATCATCGCCTGCTGGTCGGCGGAAATCTGCGGCGCGGCCGAACCATCGGCCGGGGCAGGGGCAGCAGCGGCTGCGCCAGCGCCAGCACCAGCCGCCTGCTTGGCGGTCGCCTCTTGCGCCACTTGCTTCAGGCCGTCTTGCGTGGCCTTGTCATCCTTGAAGATGTCCAGCGCCTTGGCCAGCGCTTCGTCAGCGCCCTTTTGGTCTCCGGTCACGATCAGCGAGCGGATCATCATCGCCCAGCCGTCGCGGTCCTTGGGGTTGGCCTGAAGCTTGGCCGCCAGCTGCGCGATCATGCCGGAAACCATGGCGTTCTTTTCACCCTGGCCGATCTGCTTTTCGGCAGGCGCGGCGGCTGCGGCCCCGGCGTTGAGCTGCGCGCTCACATCCTTGCCCAAGGCCTTGGCCAGGTCAGCGGCCCGGGCCTTCACGTCATCGCGCCAGCCGGCATCGGCGGGGGCGTCGGCCAGCAGCGCCAGCCAGCGGTCCAGTGCGCCTTGCTGGTCGCCCGATTGCTCATGGCCCAGCGCGTCATAGAAGCGGGCGCGCAAGTCCTTGGGCTGCTTGGCCAGCACGTCGTTGATCAAGTCCTGCGCCTTGGGCGTCACCGTGCCTTGCGCCGCCTGCACGATGGATTCCGCCATCGCCGACTTGTAGTCCACATTGTTGGGGTCAATCGCCAGCGCCTTGCCATAGGCGTCAACCGACTCCTGGTATTTCTGCGTGTTGAACAGCGCCCAGCCCAGCGTGCGCCAGCCTTCGGCGTTGCCCGGGTCGGCCTTCAGCTTGTCCTTGAGCTTGGCGATCACCGCATCCACCTGCGCCTGCGTGGCGGGCTGCTGGCCCGCAGCGGCATTTTGATCCGAAGCCTGCTGCTGCGCGGAGGCCTGCGGCGTGGCCTGCTGTGCGGCGGCTGCCTGCGGGGCCGGCGTGGCCGAAGGCATGTTCGGGCTGCCCATGTAGCCATAGAGATTGACGCCCCCGAGAATGACGAGGCCCGCCGAAGCCACCAGCGCCAGCGTGCGCCAGCCGTTTGAGATGGGCCTTGCCGCCACGCTGTCGCGCTGCAGGGCGTCGATGCGGCGGTTGATCTCGGCCTTGGCGGCCTGCGCTTCCGGCGCGTTGATCACGCCGGCTTCCATGTCACGCTCCACCTCTTTGATCTGGTCTTGATACACCGCCGATTCCTGCGCCGTGCCGCCCGCCTGCTCATAGCGGCGGATCAGCGGAATCGAGATGGCCACGGCAGCGGCGCTGCACAGCATGGTGGAGAGAAGCCAAAAGTTCATCAGGTCAGTCTTCCTTGAGAATGTCGTTGGTTGTTTCGCCCTCTTCGGGTGCGGGCTGCTGGCGCAAATAGGCATAGGCCGCGCCCAGCCCCGCCAGCATCAGCAGGAAGGGCAGCAGCCACAGCAGCGCCGTATCCGCCTGGAAGGGCGGCTTCAGCAGCACATAATTGCCATAGCGCTTCACCACATAGGCCATCACCTGCTCATTGCTGTCGCCTGCCGTCAGCCGCTCGCGCACGATGACGCGCAGGTCCTTGGCCAGCGACGCGTTGGAATCATCGATGGATTGGTTCTGGCAAACCAGGCAGCGCAGGTTCTGGCTGATCTCGCGCGCCCGTGCTTCCAGCGCCGGGTCGGCCAGCATTTCATCGGGCATCACCGCATGCGCAAGGCCAGAGCCCAGAATGAGGAACAGGGCAAACAGCAGCTTCCGCATCATGACGCGCCCGATTCCTTGATCAGCGGCTCGATCTGCTTGTCCCAGATTTCCGGCGTCAGCGGCCCCGGCACGCGCAGCCGCACCTTGCCTTGCTTGTCCACCACAAAGGTTTCCGGAGCACCCGAAACCCCAAGGTCAATCGCCGTGCGCCCGCCCTGGTCGGTGCCGATCTGCGCATAGGGGTTGCCATAGGTGGCGAGATACTGGTTAGCGTCATCCGCCGTGTCTTTCCAGTCAATGCCCACGAGGTTGAAGCGCGCATCCTTGCTCACCCGCATCAGCAGCGGGTGTTCATAGCGGCAGGAAACGCACCATGAGCCAAACACATTGACCAGCGTCAGCTTGCCACCCTTCATCGCCTCGCTGGAGAGGTTCGGCTGGCCCGGCGCCAGCGGCGGCAGGTCAAAGGCGGGCAAGGGCTGGTTCAGCAGTGTCGAGGGCAGAACCTTCGGGTCGCGGTTCAGGCCCACAAACAGCACCACGCCCATCACCGCAAACAGGCCAACGGGCAAAAGGGTCGAAAGCCGCAATCTCATGTATTCGCTCCAATCGCCGCCGCCTGCGGCAAGATCACCGGCTTGGCCTTCTGCGCCACGCCCACGCGGAAGCGCCGGTCCGAAAGCGAGATGAAGCCGCCCATCGCCATGATGAAGCCGCCGATCCACAGCCACGGCGCGCCCGGATGATAATAAAGCCGCACCGTATAGCCGCCATTGTTGTCGGCATCGCCCAGCGCGATATAGGTATTGGAAATCAGGTTGGTGCGGATGCCGGTCTGGTTGGTCTGCTGGCCCTGCACGGGATAGAAGCGCCGCTCCGCCGTCATGATGCGGAACACCTGCCCGCCGGATGAAAGCTCAAACGTGCCGCGCTCGGCCTGATAGTTGGGTCCCTTCACCTGGTCCACCGCCGTCAGCTTCACGCCATAGGCGCCGATCTGCGTCTGGTCCCCCACCTTCATGGAAAGGATGTTCTCCTGCTGCCATGTCGTCACCACGCTGATCGCCATCAGCACCAGACCGATGCCAAGATGCCCGAACACCAGCCCGAAATAGGCCCGCGGCGTTGAGGAAAGAATGCGCCAGGATTCTGCCAGCGGAACCACGCCCAGCTTGGTGCGCTTCACAAACACCCAGAGCGAGCCCGCCACAATCCACGCCGCAAGGCCAACGCCCGCCGCCGTGAACAGGTGCTTGCCCAGCGACACGCCCGCCACAACGAGCAGCAGAACGATGCCCGCCACCAGCGGCCAGTTCAGCTGCTTCAGCGCCGGGCCAAGGTCATCGCGCTTCCATTTCAGGAAGGGGCCAATCACCATCGTTGCCAGCACGGGGATGAACAGCGGCACGAAGGTGAGGTTGTAATAGGGAACGCCTACCGAGATCTTGTCCTTGCCCATCAGGTCAATGAACAGCGGCCAGAAAGTGCCGAAGAACACCGTCGCCGCCGAGACCACCAGGAACACGTTGTTGAGCAGCAGACCGCTCTCGCGGCTCACAATGCCGAAGGGCACGCCCTTGCGCACCTGCGGGCTGCGGATGGCAAACAGCAGCAGCGCCCCGCCGGTGGAGCCAAAGATGATGGCAAGGATGTAAAGGCCGCGCGCCGGGTCCGTGGCGAAGGAATGCACCGAGGTCAAAACGCCCGAGCGCACCACAAACGTGCCAATCAGGCTCAGGGAGAAAGTGAGGATCGAAAGCAAAATCGTCCAGTTCACCAGCGCGTGCCGCCGTTCCACCACCAGTGCCGAATGCAGCAGCGCCGTGCCCACCAGCCATGGCATGAAGGACACATTCTCCACCGGGTCCCAGAACCACCAGCCGCCCCAGCCGAGGATGTAATAAGCCCAGAATGAGCCCAGCGTGATGCCCAGCGTCAGGAAACACCAGGCCAGCAGCACCCAGGGCCGCACCCAGCGCGCCCAGGCCGCGTCCACCTTGCCTTCAATCAGCGCCGCAACGGCAAAGGCAAAGGCCACCGAGAAGCCCACATAGCCCATGTATAGCGCCGGCGGATGCAGCGCGAGGCCGGGGTCCTGCAGCAGCGGGTTCATGCCGCTGCCATCGGGCGGCGGGTTGGCTTCGCGGATGAAGGGGTTGGAGGTGAAGGCCACGAAGGAAAGGAAGGCGGCGGCGATCATGCCCTGGATGGCCAGCACCCGCGCCTTCAGGCTGGGCGGAATGTTGACGCCGAACAGCGCAATCAGCGCCGCGAAGATCACCAGGATCAGCACCCACAGCATCATCGAGCCTTCATGGTTCGCCCAAAGGCCCGTCAGCTTGTAGATCAGCGGCTTGTCGATCTGCGAATTCATCACCACAAGGCGCACGCTGAAGTCGTCAGTCATGAAGCAATAGGCCAGCGCGCCGAAGGACAGCGCAACGAGCAGGAATGAAGTGACGCCCGCATAACTCGCCAGCGCCATCAGCCCGCGGTCCTGCCTGTGCGCGCCAATGAGGGGCAGCGTGGCTTGAACGAGGCTCGTCATCAGGGCGAGCAGCAACGCAAATTGACCGATTTCAGCAACCATCTATGAACCTTGATTCCAACAGAAAAGAGCGCCGGATCGACTCAGCGCTTAACCTTCTTTCTACATTAAATCCTGAGGTTTTTGAGGCAAGGTGTGGATTTGTTTCCTGTCAGTTTGCTGTCAGGCGGAATTGGTTAGGCGCATGCGTTCGTAACGCGTGATTTGGGGGTTGAATGTCAGTGGCTGCGTTGAAATCGCAAACCCGGAAGGAGGAGAGGCCAGCTTCTCCCGCCTCACCGGATTTACGCGGCCCCCATTCCAAAATTCCGCGCGGCGCTGAAAAAACCGCAAAGAAGAGCTTCGGCGCCACCGCCGTGGGCATGGCCACCGTGGCCCTCATCACCTTCGGTTTCATGATCCGCCGCCAGGAGGTTCTGGTGCCGGGCGAGGGGCTTGGCTACACGCTGGGCCTTGTGGGCGGCCTGATGATGCTCCTGCTGCTGGTCTATCCCGCCTTCAAGCGCTCGCGCTTTTTTGGCACAGGCAAGAAGGCCGCCTTCTGGTTCCAGTGGCACATGCTGCTCGGCATTGCCGGGCCGCTGCTCATTTTCTTCCACTCGAATTTCTCGCTCGGCGCAATGAACAGCAATGTCGCGCTGTTTTCGATGATCCTCGTTGCGGGCAGCGGCGTCATCGGCCGTTACATATATACGCACATCCATTCGGGCCTTTCGGGCGCGCGCCTTGATGTGGGCAGCCTGCTCACCCAGGCCACCAAGCTCATGGCCGGCATTGAGGAAGATGTCGGCGGCTCCGGCGGCCTGCTCACCAAGGCGCTGGCGGATTTCAGCACCAGGGCCACGCCGAAACGGCCGGGCATTCTGCAAAGTGCCTTGCATGTGATGATGATGCCGGTGCAGCTGCGCCTCTCACAATCTCACATCATGGCGCAGGTTCACCGCAGCATCGCCCACAATGGCAAGGCGCAGAACTGGACCGCCGCCGAAGTGAAGGCCCATACCCGCGCCGCCAAGAATCATGTTAGCGAGTTCATGCTGGCGGTCTCGCGCGCCGCGCAGTTCGCGTTCTGGGAGCGGATGTTCGCCTTGTGGCATGTGCTCCATGTCCCACTTTTTTTTCTCTTGTTGGTCAGTGGCGTAATTCACGTAGTCGCAGTTCACTTGTACTGAATCCAACTGGGGAGCAGCCATGAGCGGCCGTCTTGCAGCCATTCTTGTTGTGGCAATGGCAATCTTGTTTGGCCTTGCGGCCCCGGCCGCGGCCTCCACCGCGGTGGAGAAGCTGATGATGCCGGGCCAGCTTTCACAGGCCCACGCCAAGCTTGAGGAAGATTGCGCCAATTGCCACAAGGTGCTGCAAAAAGCCGCACAGTCCAGCCTTTGCATCTCCTGCCACAAGGATGTGCAGAAGGATCTCGATGCCAAGACCGGCTTCCACGGCCGAGATGTCATCGTCGCCAAGTCGGAATGCTATGCTTGCCATGTCGAGCACAAGGGCCGCGACAATCCCGAAATCCAGTTTGAGCCTTCAACCTTCAACCATGGCGAAACCCGCTTTGCGCTGGAAGGCGGCCACAGCCTCGTGCCTTGCGCCTCCTGCCACAAGCCCGGCAAGAAATACCGCGAAGCCCCGCAGGCCTGCGCCGATTGCCACGGCGAAAAGCAGCCGCACAAGGGCAATCTCGGCAAGCAGTGCGAAACCTGCCACAGCGTTGAAAGCTGGAAGAAGCTGAAGCCCTTCGACCACAACAAGACCAAATATCCGCTGCGCGGCGCCCATGCCAAGGCGGCTTGCGTGGGCTGCCATGCCGGCGAGATCTATGCGGGCCTCTCCCAGGCCTGCAATGACTGCCATGCCATCAGGGATGTGCATGCCCGAAAGTTCGGCCTGAAGTGCGAGGATTGCCACAGCCTGGAAGCCTGGAAGCCCGCCAAGTTTGATCACGCCAAGACCCGCTTCCCGCTGCAGGGCGCCCATGCCAAGGCCCAATGCGCCGATTGCCATGGCGGCAACATCACCGCGAAGCTCGCCGTCACCTGCATCTCGTGTCACAAGGCGCAGGATGTGCACAAGGCCCAGCTGGGCGAGGGCTGCGGCGATTGCCACAATGCCTCGGCCTGGCGCGCCAATGTGAAGTTTGACCACGGCCTCACGTCCTATCCGCTCACTGGCCTGCATGCGCTGGTGGCCTGCGAGGGTTGCCATGAAACCCGCGCCTACAAGGGGGCCGCCACCGATTGCTATGCTTGCCACCGCAAGGCCGATGTGCATGAGGGCCGCTTCGCCACGGCTTGCGCCAATTGCCACAGCCCTCTGGGCTGGAAGCGCGTCACCTTCGATCACGCCAGGGATGGCCACTATGCTCTGGATGGCGCCCACGCCAAGGTGGGCTGCTATGATTGCCACACTGCCAAGGCGGTGCAGAGCGCCAAGCTGCCCACCGATTGCTACTCCTGCCACAAGGTCAAGGATGTGCACCGCGGCGCCTTCGGCACCAACTGCGCCCGCTGCCACACGACTCAGACCTTCAGGGCGGCGATCATTCGTCAATGAAGTGTTAACGCACTGACTCAAAAGGCGAAAATATTTCTGAATTTTTCGTCAGATTTCCGTTTTGTGTCAGGCTCCTGTAAGGGCGCCACTGCTTAAAAACCCATGCAGGTGAGTGTGTGATTCGGCGTGGGCGGCTTTGGGCAAAGCGATCACCCGCCATTTGCGTAATGAAAACCGGACCAAGGGGGCTGGCAAAGCGATTTGCCAGACAAGCAGTTTTGTCTTTGCGCGAGGCAGCCAGATTCCTGCACGTGATCGCAACTTGTGTTGCCACCCTTGTGCTTGCCTTAACGCTTCTCGCCCTGCCTTCTGTGGCGGAATCCTCCAACACCTCCGGCAAGACCGATTCCATCACCACCGCCGCCACCACTGCGGCCCCCGCCATCACGGTGGACCAGAACTTCAACCACCAGGCCACGCGCTTCCCGCTCGAGGGCATGCACATCAAGGTCACCTGCGAAACCTGCCACAAGGGCGGCGTGTTCAAGGGCGTGCCGAGGGATTGCCTGGGCTGCCACAACGGCACCATGGCCACCGGCAAATCCGTCACCCACCCGGCCACCACCAATGTCTGCGCCGATTGCCACAACACGGTGGATTTCTCGCAGGTCCACGTCGATCACTCCAAGATCAGCACTGGCTGCTTCTCCTGCCATGATGGCAAGACCGCCGAAGGCAAGAACAAGACCCACATCAAATCCACCAAGAAGTGCGAGGATTGCCACGTCACTTCGTCGTGGATCGTGGTGCGCTTCAACCATGAAACCACCAATGAGCCCTGCCAGGCCTGCCATGATGGCCTGCACACCACGGGCAAGCCCTTCACCCACATCCGCTCCACCAACGACTGCGCCCAGTGCCACCGCACGGTGTCCTGGAAGGTTGGCGTGTTCGATCACACCGGCGTGGTTGATGGCTGCTTCAAGTGCCATGACGGCATCTCGGCCACCGGCAAATCCGGCAACCACCTGCCCACCAGCAATGATTGCCAGAACTGCCACACCACCGTGGCCTGGCGCCCGGCGCATTTTGACCACACCGACATCAGCGTTCAGGGCCGCGTCTGCGTGGATTGCCATGATGGCGTGCGCGCCACTGGCCGCTCCTCGCAACATTTCGCCACCAACACCAATGATTGCGCGCTCTGCCACACCAACTTCACGGCCTGGAAGCCCGCCAAGTGGGATCATCAATACGCGCTGGATCTGCCCACCTGCTTCAATTGCCACACCGGCCAGCACCCGCCCGCCCAGGGCAAGGTGAATGCGCCAACGCCGCACGTGCCGGCCTCGAATGACTGCACGGCCTGCCACTCCGACACCAATTTCAGCACCTGGGCCGGCGCCAAGATGAACCATGATGGCATCACCACGGGCTGCGCCAACTGCCACAACAACACTTATATTGTGGGCGGCAAGCCGGTGCAGGGCAAAACCCCCACCCATCTGAAAACCACCAACACCTGCGAAAGCTGCCACACCATTGGTGCCGTGTGGAAGCCAGCCATCATGCCGTTCAACCATCCGCAGGCGATTGGCACTTGCGTCTCCTGCCATGATGGCAACCAGTCCATCTCCACCGGCCCGATCATCGGCAAGCTGCAAGGCCCCAAGGGCCAGCACCTTGCCACCACCGATGCCTGTGATTCCTGCCACAACACCACGGCCTTCGTGCCCGCCCTGCGCTTTGACCACACCCAGGCCAGCAACGTGGCCAACTGCATCAGCTGCCACAATGGCGTGCAGGCCACGGGCATGCTCACCGGCCCGTCAAAGTCGCACGTGCCGGTGAACAGCACGGTCTGCACCGATTGCCACACCAATTTCTCCGCCTGGGTGCCTGCGGTGTTTGATCACGCGAAGGTCTCGGGCGTCTGCCTCACCTGCCACAACGGCACGATGAAGATTTCCGCTGGCCTGCTCACCTCAAAGCCGCTCACCCATATTCCCACCCAGCTCGGCTGCGAAAATTGCCATGTGACCACAACCTGGAAAACCTCGCTGTTCGATCACTCGCAAATCGGCACGGCCACTTGCGTCTCCTGCCATGACGGCGTGCAGGCCACCGGCAAGAAGAACGCCACCATCGCCCACATCCCCAGCTCCGACACCTGCTCGGATTGCCACAGCACCACCGCCTGGTCGCCTGTCGCCTTCGATGCCGCCAAGCATGCGCTGGTCAGCCCCAATTGCATTGATTGCCACAACGGCACCCAGGCGATCAGCACGGGCAAGCTCGTCTCCAAGCCCACGCCGCACATCCTGACCTCGGCCAACTGCGCGGATTGCCACAAGTCCTTCACCACCTGGGTCACCACTTTTGACCATGCAACGATCGGCACGGCCACTTGCGTCTCCTGCCACAATGGCGTTTCCGCCAAGGGCAAGACCAACGCCACCGTGGCCCATATTCCCTCGTCGGATGATTGCGCCGCCTGCCACAAGAATTTCACCGCCTTCTCGCCGGTGGCCTTCGGTGCGGCGGAACATGCGCTGGTCTCCGCCACCTGCCTGAACTGCCACAACGGCACCCAGGCGATCAGCACGGGTAAGCTCGTCTCCAAGCCCACGCCGCACATTCCCACCACGGCGAATTGCGCGGATTGCCACACCTCCTTCACCACCTGGGTGACGACGTTCAACCACGCCAACATGGGCACAGCCACGTGCGTCTCCTGCCATGACAGCAAGCTGGCCACGGGCAAGCCGCTCGCCCACGTTCCGGCCTCCAACAATTGCCAGAACTGCCACACCACCACGGCCTGGCTGCCGGTGATCCTGCCCTTCAACCATGCCGATGCCGGCGTCGTCGGCCAGGCTTGCGAAAAGTGCCATGACAATGTGAACGCCACTGGCCGCGATGCCACCCACATTCTCACAAGCACATCGGCCTGCGCCAACTGCCACACCAGCACCACGCTGTGGGCCACCATCAGCGCCAGCTTCCACAGCTATGTGACCGGCACCTGCTTCTCCTGCCACGATGGCGGCCACAAGACGGCCACCAAGCCCATCACCGGCAAGGATCTCGCCCATCTGGCCACTACCAATGTCTGCGAAAACTGCCATGTGGCCAACAACACCTCATGGAAGCCCGCCAAGGTGTTTGACCACACGCAGACAACCGCCACCTGCTTCACCTGCCATGATGGCGCCCACACGCTCTCCACCGGCCCGGTGGTCGGCAAGATCGGCGGCCATGTGCCCACCTCGAATGATTGCGCGCTGTGCCACTCCAGCACCAGCACCTTCAAGACCTGGGTGTTCAGCCATTCCGACCCCACCGTCTATGCCGCGCAATGCGTGAGCTGCCATGATGGCCAATATGCCGGCGTGGTGGCCCGCTCGCTGGCGGCCACAGACCCCAAGGCCCCCACCGGCCACGCCACTTCGGCCTTCAATTCCTGCGCCAACTGCCACACCACCACGGCCTTCATCCCGGCGCATTTCGATCACACGGCCGTCATCGCGGGCGGCACGCCTTGCGCCAGCTGCCATGACACCGGCAAGCCCAACTATGTGGTGCGCCCGGCCAACCACATCGCCATCGTCGGCGGCGTCGATGCCAATGGCAATGATTGCGCCAAGTGCCACACCACCGCCACCTGGGTCACCAACGCCAAGCCGGACCATTCGTCCTTCACCGCCTCCACCAATTGCTTCTCCTGCCACAATGGCACCACCGCGATGGGCAAGGGCCCCACCCATTTCGGCACCGACAACACCTGCGGCGCCTGCCACAACACCACGGCCTTCGTGCCCGCCAACACCTTCGACCACACCCACATGAACCCCGGTTCAAAATGCGTGGATTGCCATGACGGCGCCCATGCACCAGCACTCGGCAAGTCGTCCTATCCCGCGCATCTCAAAACCTCGAACACCTGTGAAAACTGCCACGCGGGCTACACCAGCTGGGTCACCACCAAGTTTGACCACACCGACACCGTGGTGGCCGCCGCCACCTGCTATTCCTGCCATGACGGCGCCCACGCCCCGGCCATCACCCGCTCGCCCGCGCATATCGCCAGCACCACCAATTGCGCCAACTGCCACAACACCGTGAACCCCGGCTTCAAGCCTGCCGTGGCGGTCGATCACTCCCAGGTCACCGGCACCTGTTTCTCCTGCCATGATGGCGGCCATTCGATTTCAACTGGCCCCGTGCTCGGCAAGGATGTCAAGCACATGCAGACCACCAACACCTGCGAAAGCTGCCACAACACGGTGAAGTTCACGCCCGCCGCGGCGGTGGATCACACCCAGGTCATCGGCACCTGCTATTCCTGCCATGATGGCGGCCATTCGATTTCGACAGGCCCGGTGCTGGCCAAGGATGCCAAGCATCTGAACACCACCAACAACTGTGTGAATTGCCACACCACGGTGAAGTTCCAGCCCGGCCTGCAGCCGCGCCAGACCGATCACACCCAGACGATCGGCACCTGCTTCTCCTGCCACAATGGCACGCTGGCCATTTCCACAGGCCCCATTGTCGGCAAGCTGCAAGGCCCGAACGGCACGCATCTGCCCACCGCCGACACCTGCGACACCTGCCACGCCACCACATCCTTCATCCCCGCCCTGGCCTTTGACCACAGCGCCGTGAAGGCCGGCACCTGCTTCACCTGCCACAACAATGTGCAGGCCATCGGCAAGAACGCCAGCCACCTGCAAACCCTGAACACCTGCGATGATTGCCACACCACCGTGGTGTGGAAGCCCGTGCCCGTGGCCCAGTTCAAGCACACCTCAACCATCGGCACCTGCTGGTCCTGCCACAACGGCACCACGGCGATTTCCACCGGCAAGCTCACCACCAAGTCAGCGGGCCACATTGCTTCCAGCACGGCCTGCGATGCCTGCCACCGCAGCACCGCCAACTGGAATGTCACCTCCGTGCAGGTTGACCATACCCAGACCACCGGCGCCTGTATCACCTGCCACAGCGGAGCCATGAAGCTCAGCCTCACCGGCGGCCTGATCTCCTTCAAGTCGGCCACCCATGTGAACACCACCAACACCTGCGATGCCTGCCACGCCGCGGGCGGCAAGCCTTGGGCGCCGGTCGTGGCCTTTGACCACACCCAGGCCCTGGGCGCCTGCTTCGGCTGCCATGACGGCGCGCACAAGACCTCGGTGCAAACCATCACGCCGAAGGACGCAGCCCACCTCACCACCACCAACCTGTGCGAGGCCTGCCACGTCACCACCGCCTGGGCGCCGGTTGCCGCCGCCAAGTTTGACCATAGCCAGGCCGTCGGCACCTGCGGCTCTTGCCATGATGGCGTGCACAAGCTCGGCACCACCGGCACGCTGCTCGATCACAAGAGCCCCACGCACTTCATCACCACGCATGACTGCGCCGATTGCCACACCACCACCACCTGGAACCCGATGTTGAACTACACCCACACATCGGCCGCCTATGTGCTGCACTATTTCGGCACCACCGCCGCCACCTGCATCACCTGCCACAAACAGAACAATGAAAAGATCACCTATGCCCAGCCCGGCCTGTTCCCCAACTGCGCCGCCTGCCATTCCACGGCCTTCAAGCCCTCGGCCCACCTGAAATATTCCAAGCCGACGACTGTCTATTACACCTTCACCGAGCTGAAGGACTGCACAGGCGCCTGCCACATCTACACCGACCAGACGCTGACCAAGATCCAGACGTCAAAGCCCACCTATTCGCACCATCGCCCGTCCTTCACCAGTTGGAACTAACAGAATGGCAATGTTGATCAGCAGCCTGTCAGGCCGGTTTTGCGAAGCTGTGTGCCAGTGCAGCAATGATTCCGCGGGGGCAGGGTGCGTCGCAATTTTTGGACAGGATTGGTTAACCTTAACGCCACATTAAGGGGCGGTAATGTAAGCCTGAACAATCGGGAAATAATAAGAAAATACAAAATCTTAGGGAAGCTCAAACAGGGGATGACGGCGGGCAAAACACTATTGGTATGACGTGAATGAAGAAGTTGCTCGATCCAAGATTCCTGGTCAGTTTTCCCGCCTTGCTGGTGGCTGCGCACGGCACAGCCATGTCCCAGCCCACGCTCGACCATTTGCTGGCCACCGTTAACGTTACCGGATCGTCAAGCTGCGCCCATGTTGAGCTGAAGCTCAACCGGCCCATCAATGTCACGGGCGCTGATCCTGCCGGCAAGGGCCTCGACATTGCCGTGCACATTGAGCCCCTGGCCACCACGCTGCCTTCGGAATCGGGCGCCAGCCTGAAGGAGGCTGCCTCAGTGCCGCCGCAGAACGCCGCGGGCCTCGGCGGCGTGGTCTATGATCCCGCCGCGCCGCAAGGCCCGGTCATCCATTTCGTTTTCGCCAAGGTCATGGCCTATCAGCTGAAGCGCGATGAGGATAACCGCCATGTGGTGATTGACGTGGCTGGCCCCGCCGATGCCCAGGCCTGCCTCGGCAAGGCCGTGGATGGCGGCGATGCCCCGAAGGGCGATCTCAAGAAATCTTTCGACAGCGCCGATGCATCAGCCGCAGGCCCCGCCACGCCGGGTCAGGATGCGCAGGCCGCCCTTGATGATGGCAAGAAGCAATTGGCGGCGGGGGATTTCAACCGCGCCACCGCCTTCTTCACCAAGGCCGTCTCGCTGGGCACAGGCCGCGTGAAGCAGGATGCGCAGGAAATGCTCGGCCTCGCGCATGAGAGGGCCGGCCAGTTCGCCTTCGCCCGCGCCGAATATGAAACCTATCTGGGCCTCTATCCCTCAGGGCCGGATGCCGCCCGTGTGAAGGATCGTCTCGCCGGCGTCACCGCCGCGATGGAAGATCAGGCCAACAAGCAATTCGCCCTGCACCAGGCCAAGACAGCAGGCACCCAAACCTCCAACACCGATGGCAAGGGCGACGGCGTCAGCCAGCAGGGCCAAACCATTGGCCCGGGCAATGTCGCGCAATTCATGAAGCCTGGCCTGCGTTCCAACCTCGCCGAGCCGGTGAAGGACCCCAATGCCTGGACTTGGGCCAAGAACGGCAGCATCGCGCAATATTACTACCGCGACGACAACTTCACGCCCTCAACCCCCGGCGGCCCGCTGTTCGGCCAGCATCATGTGTTCCAGAACGAAGCCCTCACCAGCGCTGATTATTTCATCCATGGCGAGAACAAGGATTACGCTGTTGAAGGCCGCATCTCCGCCTATAACGAGCAGGGCTTCGGCGATCAGGCCAACATCGCCAATTCCAGCCTGTCCACGCTTTATGTCGATGGCAAGCTGAAAGGCCCGGGCCTTGGCGCGCGCATTGGCCGCCAATCCAAAAGCACAGGCGGCGTCTTCGGCCGCTTTGATGGCGGCGTGCTCACCTATGAGGGCGTGAAGAACTTCAAGGCCCAGGCGGTGGCGGGTTCGCCCGTCTATTCGCGCAGCGCCACGCCCTTTGCCGACAACCGCTATTTCTATGGCGCCAGCCTCGAATACACCGCCCCCTCCAAGGATTGGTCGGCCAACATCTATGCCATCGAGCAAAATGTCGGTGATATCGTGGACCGCCGCGCCATCGGCGGCGAAGCGCGCTACACCGGCGCCAAGCTGATGCTCTATTCGGCGGCCGATTATGACATCTTCTTCCATGAGCTGAACAACGCTTACGTCACCGGCACCTGGCTGCCGCGCCAGGGCACCACGGTTTACGCCACGGTGGATTACCGCAAGCTGCCCTTCCTGCTCACGTCAAATGCGCTGATGGGCCAGCAGAACTTCACCAGCCTGCAAACCCTGGTGGATGGCGTGGGGCTGGATAACGTCAATGAATGGGCGGGAGACCGCACCGCCTCCTCGCAATCCGTCTCGCTCGGCGCCAGCCAGCAGTTGAATGACAAGTGGCAGGCCACGGTGGATGCCACGCTGGCCTATTACACCGGCACGCCCGCTTCCGGCGGCGTGGATGCCACGCCTGATCCCGGGCTGGATTTCTATGGCTCTGTCTCTCTGAACGGCACCGGCATTTTCCGCCTGAATGACACGGTCTCCACCGGCCTGCGCTACGCCAACTCCTCCTCCGGCGTCACCTACATGGCCGATGCTTATGTGCGCTTCCCCGTCACCGAGAAGTTCCGCTTGGGCCCGCGCTTCCGCGTCTCGCTGCGCGATGCCAAGACCAGCGACCAGGTGCAGTATCTCGTCATGCCCAGCCTCAGCGCCAGTTACAAGATCAACAAGAGCTGGAGCCTTGAGTCCGAACTGGGCTTCCGCTGGCAGGATACGGTGACAGGCGGCATCGGCAACCAGATGCTCGATGTGCTGGCCACCGCGGGTTACCGCTTCGAGTTCTGATCGCGCGCACCGCCTCGTGTTGACTATTTGGTCAAAATCGCCGACTCTGCCGCCGCAGTGGGAGAGAAGGCAATGGCGCAGACACAGGCAGGCACATCAGGCCTCGGGCACAACGCGCTGCCGCGCAACCCAGGAACCCCGCTCACCACCGCTTGGTTCGAGGGCCATCAGGTCAACACCTCGGCGGCCGAGCGCCGCGCCGCCACGCTCACCACCCGCCGCAGCGTGAAAAAGGAATATCAGGCCGCCTGGCTGGTCAAGGCCCTGCAATGCATTGATCTCACCACCCTTGCCGGCGATGACACGCCCGGCCGCGTGCACCGCCTCTGCGCCAAGGCCATGCGCCCCTTGCGCGATGACATTGTGGAGGGCCTTAAGCTGGCGGAGATGCCAAGGGTCGGCGCCGTGTGTGTCTATCCTTCAATGGTGCCCCATGCCGTGAGGGCGCTGCAAGGCTCGGGCATTCCCGTGGCCTCGGTGGCCACCGGCTTTCCGGCGGGGCTGACGCCGCTGCCGCTCCGCCTCGCCGAAATCAAATATGCGGTGGAGGAGGGGGCAGGCGAGATCGACATCGTCATCCACCGCGCCCAGGTGCTGCGCCAGGAATGGGCGGCCCTCTATGATGAAATCGCCGCCATGCGCGAAGCCTGCGGCCCGGCCCACATGAAGGCCATCCTCGCCACGGGCGATTTGAAGACGCTGCGCAATGTCTACAAGGCCTCGATGGTGGCGATGCAGGCGGGTGCTGATTTCATCAAGACCTCGACAGGCAAGGAAGAGGTGAACGCCACGCTGCCCGTCTCGCTCACAATGCTCCGTGCACTGAGGGATTATGGCGAAGCCACCGGCTTCCAGATCGGCTTCAAGCCGGCGGGCGGGCTGAAGACGGCGAAGGATGCCATGAGCTGGCTCATCCTCATGAAGGAAGAGCTGGGCCGCCGCTGGCTGGAGCCGGATTTGTTCCGCATCGGCGCGTCATCCATGCTGGCGGACATTGAGCGCCAGCTCGAACATTTCATCACCGGGCGTTATGCGGCCCTGTCGCATCACGCGCTGGCCTGAGGAGGCGTCATGCCAACTGTTTCCGAAGTTCTGAATACCATGGACTATGGCCCCTCGCCGGAAGCCAACGGCCATGTGAAGGAGTGGCTCGCCGCCCATGAAAAAGGCTTCGGCCATTTCATCGCGGGCAGCTTCACCGCCTCCAATGCCCCGCGCATGGATGTTTTCAACCCCGCCACGGGTGAGAAATTGGCCAGTGTTTACAATGGCAAGGCCGCCGATGTTGAGAAAGCGGTTCAAGCCGCACGGAAGGCCTTCAAGTCCTGGTCGGCGCTTCCGGGCTTTGAGCGCGCCAGGCATCTCTATGCCCTTGCCCGCCACATCCAGAAGCGCGAGCGTTTCCTCTCGGTGCTCGAAACCATGGACAATGGCAAGACCATCCGCGAAAGCAGGGACATTGATGTGCCCCTCGTTGCGCGCCATTTCTATCATCACGCCGGCTGGGCCCAGCTTGTTGAGACGGAGTTCAAGGGCCTCGGCCCGCTCGGTGTCTGCGGCCAGATCATCCCGTGGAATTTCCCGCTGCTCATGCTGGCCTGGAAAATCGCCCCGGCCTTGGCTGCGGGCAATACGGTGGTGTTGAAGCCCGCCGAGTTCACCCCGCTCACCGCGCTGGCCTTCGCCGAAATTTGCACTGAAGCTGGCCTGCCGCCGGGTGTCGTCAACATCGTCACTGGCGATGGTGAAACCGGTGCTGCACTGGTGGCCCATCCTGATGTCAACAAGATCGCCTTCACCGGCTCCACCGAAGTGGGCCGCCTGATCCGCGCCGCCACAGCGGGCAGCGGCAAGAAGCTGTCGCTGGAGCTCGGTGGAAAGTCTCCCTTCATCGTGTTCGAGGATGCAGACTTGGATGCCGCCGTGGAAGGTGTCGTCGATGCCGTGTGGTTCAACCAGGGCCAGGTCTGCTGCGCGGGCACAAGGCTGCTCATCCAGGAAGGCGTTTATGAGCGCTTCATCGCGCTGCTCACCAAGCGCATGCAAAGCCTGCGGGTGGGCGATCCCCTGGACAAATCCAATGACATGGGCCCGCTGGTTGATCCGGTGCAACTCGCCCGCGTCCGCGCCCTTGTCGAAAAGGGCAAGGCCGAAGGCGGCACCTTGATCGAGGCCCCATGCCCGCTTCCGCCCAAAGGCAATTTCTTTGCGCCGTCACTGTTTGTTGGCGTCGATGCCGCCTCCACGGTGATGCGCGAGGAAATTTTCGGCCCGGTTGTCGCGGCCATGACCTTCCGCACCCCCGATGAAGCCGCCGCCATCGCCGATCACACGCGCTATGGCCTCGCCGCCTCCATCTGGTCGGAGAACATCAATGTGGCGCTTGAAGCCGCCGCCCGCGTCAAGGCCGGCGTGGTGTGGATCAATTCCACGAACCAGTTTGACGCCGCCGCCGGCTTCGGCGGCTACAAGGAGTCAGGCTTCGGCCGTGAAGGTGGCCGCGAAGGCCTGATCGAATATCTGAAGCCCGCAGGCAAGGCCGCCGCCGTTTCCGCTGCCAAGGCTGCAAAGCTCTCGGGCGCGCCTTCGCCCTTGAAGCCCGCCAGCGCCGCCGCCATAGACCGCACTGCCAAGCTTTACATTGGCGGCAAGCAGGCGCGCCCGGATTCCGGCTATTCCTATGATGTCACCAACGCCAGGGGCCAGCTCATCGGCCAGGCAGGCTTGGGCAACCGCAAGGATGTGCGCAACGCCGTCGAAGCCGCACTGAAAGCCAGCGCATGGGGCAGCGCCTCGGCCCATAACCGCGCCCAGGTGCTGTTCTTCATCGCCGAAAACCTGAATGCCCGCGCCGCCGAATTCGCCAAACGCCTGGTGGAAGCCGGGGCAACGCCCCGCGCCGCTGCGGCGGAGGTGGAGCAAGCGCTGCGCCGCATTTTCTATTATGCCGCCCAGGCCGACAAGTTCGATGGCCGCATCCATTCCACCAACGCCAAGCGCCAAACCACGCTGGCCTTCCATGAGCCTTATGGCGTGATGGGCATCATCTGCCCGGATGAAGCGCCGCTGCTGGCGCTCGTCTCGCTGCTCATGCCGGCGCTCGCCATGGGCAACCGCGTGGTGCTCGTGCCCTCACAAGGCCAGCCGCTGATCGCCACTGATTTCTATCAAGTGCTCGACACCTCGGACGTGCCCGCCGGTGCCGTGAACATCATCACAGGCCAGCGCGATGAGCTGGCCAAAACCCTGGCCGAACATGATGAGGTGGCCGCCCTCTGGTATCATGGTGATGCCGTGGGCAGCGCCAGCATGGAGAAGGCCTCGGCCGGAAACCTCAAGGTCACATGGGTCAACCAGGGCGTGGCCGTGAACTGGGCTGATGATGCCGAAGCCCAGGGCCGCGAGTTCCTGCGCCGCGCCACGCAGGTCAAGAACATCTGGATTCCCTACGGCGAGTAGGGGCCAATTCAAAAGGGGCAGGGCCATGTCTGCAAAAGTGATCATCTCCGCCGCCATCACCGGCAGCATCCACACGCCCACCATGTCGCCGCATCTGCCCATCACGCCGGATGAAATTGCGGCCCAGGCCATTGCCGCGGCCGAGGCTGGCGCCGCCATCCTGCATTTGCATGCGCGCGACCCTGAGGACGGCCACCCGGTGCCAGCCCCCGAGGTTTATGCGCAGTTCCTGCCGCGCATCAAACAGGCCTGCAATGCGGTGATCAACATCACCACCGGCGGCGGCCATAACATGAGCGTGGACCAGCGCCTCGAAGGGCCGCTGCGCTTCCGCCCGGAAATGTGCTCGCTCAACATGGGGTCAATGAATTTCGGCCTCTTCGGCCTGGCCAGCCGCTACAAGGATTGGAAGCACGGCTGGGAAGAAGCCTATTTGCGCAACACAGAAGACTTCATCTTCAGGAACACGTTCCGCGACATTGCCCGCATCTTGCGTGATCTGGGTGAGACCCACGGAACGCGCTTTGAGCATGAATGTTACGATGTCGGCCATCTCTACAATCTGGCGCATTTCGTGGACAAGGGTGCGGTCAAGCCGCCTTTCTTCGTGCAAATGATCTTCGGCATCCTCGGCGGCATCGGCGCCGACATGCGCAACTTGATGTTCATGAAGGAAACCGCCGACAGGCTTTTCGGCCGGGATTATCGCTGGTCCGTGCTGGCGGCCGGCAAAAACCAAATGCCATTTTGCACCCAGGCCGCCATGATGGGCGGCAATGTGCGGGTGGGCCTTGAGGACTCACTCTACATCGCCAAGGGCCAGCTTGCCAAATCCAGCGCCGAACAGGTGCTGAAGATCCGTGGCATTGTGGAGCAACTGGGCCTCGAAATCGCAACGCCGGATGAGGCGCGCCAGATGCTCGCCCTCAAGGGCCCTGCTTTGGTGGGGTTCTAGTTCAGCAAGTTCATTGAGTGGCCCGCATCGGCCAGTTGCAAAGGCCCGCTCTAGGCCCGCCCCTTGGGGCTGCAATAAATGCCATACAGCGTCTTGAGGATGGACTTCGCCTCGCTGCTGTCCAGCGAGTAATAGATGAACTGCGATTCCCGCCGCGTTTTCACAATGCCCTCGCGCCGCAGGATGGCCAGGTGCTGCGACAGCGCCGATTGCCGGATGCCTACCCGCTGCTCCAGCTCATTGACGGATTTTTCCCCGTCCACCAGCTGGCAAACGATGAGCAGGCGGTTCTCATTGCCCAGAACCTTGAGAAGCTCCGAAGCCGTGTTCGCCTTGTCCTGAAGTTGCGCGATATCCATATATTCGCATTAACTGAAATAGCCCGGCTTGGCAATTGCAGGCAGGGCCGCAAGCCCATGCCGGAATTGCAAGGCGCAATTTAAATCACGCCGCCTTTCAGCCCGCGGGTGATGCTGCCCGTGGGCGGCAACAGCGGAATGAGGCAGGCCTGCAGCGCGTGATAGATGTCCGGCTTGCCGGTGAACACATTGGAGATTGGCCGCAACTGCGCGTCCAGCTCCGGCTGCCAGCCGCCGTGTTTGTGGTCAATCACATGGCTGTTCACAAAGCCTGCAATGCGCCGGTACCACTCCTCAAAGCGCGGGTCATCATCGACAGATGCCAGAACCGCCGCCGCCGCCATGCCTTCGGCCAGCGGCCACCAGAACCGGTCCTGCCGCGCCGGCCGGTTTTCCCAGTCAAGCGTGTAGTAGAAGCCGCCATTGCCTGCCCAGCCGATGGCCACCGTGGTGAGGAACAAGCCCTTGGCGGCCTCGATCATCCAGCTCTCCGCCCGGCCCGAAAGCTCCCACAGCTGAACCAGCAGCCGGCTCCACTCCAGCGCATGGCCGGGCGTGGTGCCGCTGGGGCGGAACACCGGGTCGCCCACATAGGCGCGGTCCACATTCCAGTCCGCGTCGAAATGCTCGGCCACGCGCCAGCCCTCGGCCCGTGCGTGCCGGTTGATGATCAGTCGCGCGATGCGCTGCGCCATGGTGAGATAGGCTGTGTCTCCCGTTGCCTCATAGGCCGCCATGGCCGCCTCGGTCAGGTGCATGTTGGAATTCTGCCCGCGGTAGCTGCCCAGCGGCGCCCAATCAGCGGCGAACTCCTCGCGCACAGCGCCATGCGCCTCATCCCAGAAGCGGGCCTGCAACACTTGGGTCACATCATCCAGCAAGCGCCCGGCATCCTTGTGGCCGATCACCGTGGCGGAAGAGGCGGCAAGCAGCACAAAGGCATGGCCATAGGCCTGCTTGGTGGCGTTGGTCGGCCCCTTGTCATCCACGCCCCAGAAATAGCCGCCATGCTTGGCGTCGCGGTGGCGCGTCCACAGGAAATCCAGCCCATGGCTCACCACCCGCTCAGCGCCGGGAATGCCCAGTTGCTGGGCAATGGCGAAGCAATGCACCATGCGGCTGGTGTCATGGATCTGCCGCTCCACGCCGGAATTTCCGGCCCGCGGCGCCAAGGGCTGGCCCGCCGTATCGAGTGTGAAAAAGCCGCCTTGCGGGTTGAAGCTGGCGAACTGGAAAAAGGTGATGAGCCGCATCGCTTCCGCCAGCAGCCACTGCCGGTGCCCCGGCCGCGCCACCAGCCGCGGCCCCGCGGCACTCACCCATTCGGGTGCGGTTGTGTCATTCGCGGCCTCGCCCATCATCATCCCTCTCGCCCCGCGCCTCGCTGGCGCGGCCGCAGTCTAGATCAACCTGACTTTTGATGGAATCATCAAAAGTCAGACAAGTCGATCGAAAATAACTGCTTGGGGCGAGAATGACTTTTCAAAGAAAAGTCATTCCGCTCTAGCCGCAGCCCAGCGCGCAGGGGAAGGGGAGGCTCAGCCGTTCTTCACTTCCTTCAGCTTGTTGATGCCCAACAGGTCAAGGAAGGCTTTTTCATAGAGCGTTTCGCTGGTGCCCTTGCGCATCTTGCGCAGGAAGTATTTTTCAAAGCCCACCTTGGCATTGTGCACCCACTTGCCGGAGGAAGACCAGTTGACATTGCGCGGCGGAATTTGCGGCTGCGCCACAAAGGCAACGCCGCTGTCGCCGAAATCGGCCAGGCACACGGCGTTCCATGTGGCCTCATGGCTCGGCTCCTGCCCGCGCAGAACCTGGCCCACATTGGCCGCCGTCGCCGTCACCATGCTTTCAATCATGAAGCCGGTCTTGGGCACGCCGCAGGGAACGGGCGTCGGCCCGGTCGGCGGAATGGCCACGCAAACGCCCACGGCAAAGATGTTCTTGAATTTCGGGTTGCGCTGGTGCTTGTCAACAATGGTGAAGCCGCGCGGGTTCGAAAGCCCCTCAATGCCGCGCACGGCGGGAATGCCGCGGAAGGCCGGCAGCATCATGGAAAAGCCGAAGGGCAGCTCCTTGGTGGCCTTCACGCTGCCGTCATCGGCGATTTCCTCCACCGTCATCTTGCCGGGCTCCACCTTCTTCACGCGGGTGGATGTCATCCACTTGATGTGGTGCTGGCGCATCTCGCTTTCGAGAAGGCCCTTGGTGTCGCCCACCCCGTCCAGGCCGAGATGGCCGATGTAAGGCTCCGCCGTCACGAAGGTCATCGGCACCTTGTCGCGGATCTTGCGCCGCCGAAGCTCGGTTTCCACGATGAACAGGAACTCATAGGCCGGGCCGAAGCAGGATGCGCCCTGCACGGCGCCGATGATGATTGGCCCCGGGTTCTTGCAGAACGCCTCGAAGGAAGCGGCGGCCTTTTCGGCATGGCCCACATGGCAAACCGATTGCGTGTGCCCCGCATGCGGCCCCAGGCCCTCGATCTCGTCAAAGGCCAGCTCCGGCCCGGTGGCGATGATCAGATAGTCGTAGGCAATGCTGCTGCCGTCCTCAAGGTCAATGCTGTTGGCCTCGGCGTTCAGCTTTGTGGCCGCCACCGGCTTGAAGGCGATGCCCTTCTTGGCCAGAATGGGGGCAAGGTCCACCTCCACGTCCTCGCGCTTGCGCCAGCCCACCGCCACCCAGGGGTTGGAGGGCACGAAATGATAAACCGGGTCGCGCGTCACCACGGTGATCTTGTCCTCCGGGCGCAGCTTGGCCTTCATCTCATAGGCCATGATGGCCCCGCTGAGGCCCGCGCCCAACACCACGATATGTGCCATGTTCCTTCTCCCGTTTCCGGCGCGGCCATCTGCCCGCCTTTTACATTAGAATATGCGCAATATTGAATATATCAACCGCAATTTGCAAGCCCCTCACTTCCGCAGCACGAGATAAATCGCGGGGATCACCAGCACGGTCAGCGCCGTGGACGAGGCCAGGCCGAACAGCAGCGAGATCGCCAGCCCCTGGAAGATCGGGTCGGAGAGGATCACCACCGCCCCGATCATCGCCGCAATGGCGGTGAGCAGGATGGGCTTGAAGCGGATGGCCCCGGCCTCCAGCAGAACGTCCTTGAGCGGCCGACCGGAGCCTTGCGCGCCCCGGATGAAATCCACCAGAAGGATGGAATTTCGCACGATGATGCCCGCCAGCGCGATGAAGCCGATCATCGAGGTGGCCGAGAACGGCGCGCCGAACAGCCAGTGCCCCAGCATGATGCCGATCAGCGTCAGCGGAACCGGTGTCAGGATCACCAGCGGCAGCTTGAACGAGCCGAACTGCGCCACCACCAGGATATAGATGCCCAGCAGCGCCACCATGAAGGCCGCACCCATGTCGCGGAACGTCACCCACGTCACTTCCCATTCGCCGTCCCACAGCAGGGCGGATTTGGTCTCGTCCTGCGGCTGGCCATGCAACAGGATTTCGGGCCGTTGCAGCCCGGTCCAATCCACCTTGTCCAGCGCCCGGTTCACTTCGATCATGCCATAGATCGGCGCCTCGAACGCGCCGGCCAGTTCGGCGGTCACCATCTCGGCCGAGCGGCCATTGTGCCGGAAGATCGGGAAGGAAGACATTTCGTGCTTCACGCTCACCACATCGCCAAGCTCCACAACGCCGCGCCCGCCGGGCAGGGCATTGGCCGGCACCGGCGTGGCCAGGGCCTTCTCGTCCACCTGCTTGGCGGATGTGTCCAGCGCCATGGTCAGCGCAATGGGCTGGCGCCCCTCGCCGCGGTGCGAATAACCCAAAACGCTATGGGCATAGAGCGATTGCAGCGTGTCATAGACATCGCGCTCCTCCACCTTGTTGTATTCAAGATTGTCCTGGTCGATGGCGATGCGCGTCACTGGCATCTGGCGGCCATAGCTGTCGTCAATGTCCACGATGAACGGCACCGTGGCGAAGGCCTCGCGCACCTTGGCCGCCGTGGCGCGCCGCGCCTCTTCGGTGGGGCCATAGATTTCCGCCAGCAGCGTGGCCAGAACCGGCGGGCCGGGCGGCGGCTCGGCGGTCTTGATCGCCGTGCCCTTGGGCACATCCATCTGGTCCAGAAGCTTGCGCAGTTCCAGCGCCACCTCATGGCTGGAGCGCTTGCGCTCGCCCTTGGGCACCAGCGTCACCTGCACATCGCCCATCTCCGGGGCGCTGCGCACATAATAGTGCCGCACCAGCCCGTTGAAGTTGAACGGTGCCGCCGTGCCCGCATAAGTCTGGATGAATTGCACCTCGGCAATGCCCGCCGCCTTGGCGGCCGCCTGCTGCAGCACGCGGTTGGTGTCTTCAACCGATGAGCCGCGCGGCAAGTCCACCACGATTTGCAGGTCAGACTTGTTGTCGAAGGGTAAAAGCTTGACGGTCACACTCTTGGAATAGAACAGCCCGAGCGAGCCCACCGTCGCCAGCCCGACCAGCGCAAGGAACAGCCAGGCCCGCGCGCGGGACGCCAGAACAGGCCGCGCCACCCTGAGATACATCCGCCCCAGCGCGCCGCCATCCGCCGCGCCATGCGCATGGCCAGCGGCATCATCATGGCCCTTGCCGCCCAGCTTGATCATCAGCCAGGGTGTCACGATCACCGCCACGAAGAACGAGAAGATCATCGCCGCCGAGGCATTGGCGGGAATGGGGCTCATGTAGGGCCCCATCAGGCCGGAGACGAACAGCATCGGCAGCAGCGCCGCCACCACGGTCAATGTGGCCACGATGGTGGGGTTGCCCACCTCGGCCACCGCGTCAATCGCCGCCTGCGTGCGGCTGCGGCTGTCCTTCATGCTCCAGTGCCGCGCGATGTTTTCAATCACCACGATCGCGTCATCGACGAGGATGCCGATCGAGAAGATCAGCGCAAACAGGCTCACGCGGTTGAGCGTGTAGCCCATGATGCGCGAGGCAAACAGGGTGAGCAGGATCGTGGTGGGAATGACAATGGCCACCACCAGCGCCTCGCGAATGCCAATGGCCAGCGCCACCAGCAGCACGATGGAAACCGTGGCCAGCCCAAGGTGGAACAACAGCTCATTGGCCTTTTCATTGGCCGTCTCGCCATAGTTGCGGGTAACCTTCACCTCAAGGTCCTGCGGCACGATCTGGCCCTTCACCTGGTCCAGCCGCTGCATGATCCGCCCGGAAATCACCACGGCATTGCTGCCCGCCCGCTTGGCCACGGCCAGCGAAACAGCGGGCAGGGCCTTCACACCCGCGCCGTCCTTCACCACATCCGACACGCGCCACTCATTGGCGCTGGAGGCCATGCGCACCTCGGCCACGTCGCGCACATAGACAGGCCGCCCGTCGCGGGTGGTGAGCAGGATGTTGCCGATCTCTTCCGGCGTTTGCAGCGTCTGCCCGGCCTTCAGCGAAATCTGCAAGCCGTTCTCGCGCACTTGACCAGCCTCGAAGGAGCGGTTGGCCCCGCTCACCTTGGCCGAAAGCTGTTGCAGCGTGATCCCATAAAGCGCCAGCTTCTCGGGGTTGGGCGCAACGCGGATTTCCTCATTCTGCTCGCCCACCAGATAGGTAAGGCCCACATCCTCCACCTTGGCCAGCTCGGTCTGCAGCTCGCGCGCCACGCGTGTCAGGCCCTCAGGCGTCCAATGGTCGGCCGACTCCGGCTTGGGCGCCAGCGTCAGAACCGCAATGGCCACATCATCAATGCCGCGCCCAACGATCAGCGGCTCGGGTATGCCCACAGGAATGCGGTTCATGTTGGCGCGGATTTTTTCATGCACGCGCAAGATCGCGGCATCCGCATTGGTGCCCACGAAGAAGCGCGCCGTCACCATCACCTTGTCGTCGCGCGTCTGGGAATAGACATGCTCCACGCCGTCAATGCTCTTGATCAGCGTTTCGAGGGGTTCGGTCACCAGCTTCACGGCGTCATCGGCGCGCAGGCCATCGGCCTGCACATAGATGTCGACCATGGGAACCGAGATCTGCGGCTCTTCCTCGCGCGGCAGGGTTTGCAGCGCCACGATGCCAACGATAAAGGCCGCCAGCAGGAACAGCGGTGTCAAGGGAGAGGTGATGAAACGGCGGGTCAGCCCGCCCGCAATGCCCAGCTTCATGGCGTGATCACCTTGTCCCCGGCCTTCAGGCCGGAAAGAATTTCAACCAGCTTGCCGTCCGGCCCTTCCAGGCTCTCCCCGGCAATCACCGCCACGTCTTGCGGACCGGCGCTGCCCGCTACCTGCACGAAATCAACCCCATGCCGCAGCGAAACGGCCGCGGCCGGCACGGCGATCACCTCGCGCTGGCCAACTGAAAGCCAAACCCGCGTGCGCTCGCCCACGAAATAATCGCCAAGCCCGTCCACCTCCACATCGGCCAGCACATGGCCGGAATCGAGCTCAGGATAAACCTTCACGATCTTGCCCTTGCGCGCGCTGGCGATGTCCAGCTGCTCTTGCGCAAAGCCGCGCGCCCCCACCAGCACCGTGTCGCCCAGCGCCACTGCTGCGGCGTGCCGCTCCGGCAGCGAAAGGCGAAGGTAATAGCCGCCGCCGGCAATGCGCGCGATCGTTTCGCCCGGCATGGCCACGCTGCCTTTGGTTACAGGCACGCTCAACACCCGCCCCGGCGCCGGGGCCAGCACCTGGCCTTCCGTGCCCTGCTGCAGGATCACCGCGCGGTCGGCCTCGGCCGCCGTCACCTGGCTGGTCAGCACATTCACTTGCGTTTGCAGCCCGTCCACCTGTGTCTTGGCAATGGTGCCGGAGGCCACCAGCGCCAGCCCGCGCTTCAATTCGGTTTGGGCGTTGTCCAGCTGCGCATGCAGCTCCTTCAGATGCGCGTCCATGGCCTGCAGGTGCAGCGCCAGCTTGTCGTCAACCACCGTGGCGATCACATCGCCCGCCTTCACCGATGCGCCTTCCTCAACGCCCAGTTCCATGATCGTGCCGCCAATGCGCGCCCGCGCCACTGCCAGGTCGCGGCTCTCAACCTGCCCGAAGATCGATTTGTATTCGGTCTTGGCCACAGGCGCGATCACCACTTCCCCGGCCAGCGCGGGCGGGGCCGCAAGGCCAAGAAGCAGGGGCAGGGCGGCGGCGAAACGGGCAGGAAGCATGGGCAAATCCTCAAGATGTGCTCCGCGGTGGCGGAAACCTGCCGCCTATATATTAGAAAATGCGAATATATCAAGGCCCGTGAGGCGCGGCATCATGGCCTGTCCACATGCAATGCGGGATCAAGCCACCCGCCTCAGCAAAAAGCCCCGGCGGCTTGGTGGCCACCGGGGCTTCGCAATTTGCAGTCGTATCAGGCGTTACTTGGCGCCTTCAACGCCCTTCACATACCAGTCGATGGTGGCCAGCTTGTCGTCGGTCAGCTTCTCACCCTTCTTCACCTTCTCCGCGCCGGATTGGTCGGAGATCGGGCCGGCGAACACGTCATAGCTGCCGTCCTTCCAGCCAGCCTGGATCTTGTCGGCGGCGGCGGCCACTTCCTTGGGCAGGCTCTTGTTATAAGGCGAGATCACCACGGTGCCTTCCTTGAAGCCCCACCAGGTGTCGGTGGATTTCCAGGTGCCTTCAACCACTGCCTTGGCGCGCGAGGTGTAATACGGGCCCCAGATGTCTTCGATGGCGGTGAGATGCGCATTCGGCGCAAAGCGCGACATGTCGGCGCCCTGGCCAAAGCCAAACAGCTTCTTCTGTTCGCAAACCTGCAGAACGGCCGGGCTGTCAGTGTGCGAGGTGATCACGTCGCAGCCCAGGTTGGCCAGCGTTTCGGTGGCGGCGGCTTCCTTGGCGGGGTCGAACCACGAGTCGATCATGATCAGCTTGACCTTCACCTTCGGGTTCACGGCCTGCGCCGCCAGCGCGAACGAGTTCACGCCCAGCACAACTTCCGGAACCTTGAACGAGCCGAGATAGCCGATCGTGCCGGTCTTGGTCATCATGCCGGCAATGGTGCCCAGCACCGAGCGGCCTTCATGGAAGCGCGAGTTGTAGGTGGCAAGGTTGTCGGCGCGCTTGTAGCCGGTGCAATGCTCGAACTTGATGTCCGGGAATTCCTTGGCCAGCTGCACCGTCTGGTCCATGTAGCCATAGGAGGTCGTGAAGATCAGCTTGTGGCCCTGCTGGGCCAGGTCGCGCAGCACGGGCAGGGCGCTGGCGTCTTCCTTGACGTTCTCGACATAGTCGCCCACCACCTTGCCGCCCAGCGCGTCCACCATGGCCTTGCGGCCCTTTTCATGCGCCCAGGTCCAGCCGAAGTCGCCGATCGGGCCGAGATAGATGAAGCCCACCTTCAGGGCGTCCGCGGCGCGGCCGTTGGCGCCCATCATGGGCAGGGCCACACTGGCCGTTGCCACCTTGAGCAGGTTGCGTCTGGAAAGATTCGCCATATTAGTCTCCTTGTTGATGCCTAATTGCTAAAACCCAAAACTCATTCACCTGGCATGAAAGGCTTGCCGAGACAGGCGGGCGCTTCGCTGCCTGTCCGCTCGCGCGCTGATATCAATGCCAACACCAGCACCGCCATCAGATAGGGCATCGAGGCCCAGAACTGCGACGGCAGAAACGAAAACCCCGATGCCTTCGCATAGAGTTCCAATGTCATGAGTACACCAAAGAAATACGCTCCTGTCAAAAGCCGGCCCGGCTTCCATGAGGCGAAAACCACCAGTGCCAATGCAATCCAGCCGCGTCCCGCCGTCATCTGCTCGGCCCACATCGGGGTGATCACCAGCGAGAAATAGCTGCCGGCAATGCCCGCCATCGCCCCGCCAAAGGCAATGGCGGCATAGCGGATGCCGATCACCGAATAGCCGATGGAATGGGCCGAAAGGTCATTCTCGCCCACCGCCCGCAAGACCAGGCCCCAGCGCGTTGATTTCAGGAACCACGCCACCACCATCACCATGATGAGGGCGAGATAGACAATCGGGCTGTGCCCGAAGATCAGCCGCCAGAACGGGTCGCGCGCCAGCTCCTCGGGGAAGATCGAGGTGAAGGGCGGCACGATCATGCCCACAAACCCGGCGCCAATCAGCGTCGAAAGGCCGATGCCGAAAATCGCCAGCGCCAGCCCGGTCGCCACCTGGTTGGCCCCGAAGGTGAGAACCAGAACGCCAAACACCAGCGCCGAGGCCGCCCCCGCCGCCGCCGCGGCCAGAATGCCAAGCCACGGGTTGAAGGTGGTGAAGGCCACGGCAAAGCCGGTGACAGCCCCCACCAGCATCATGCCCTCAACACCCAGGTTGAGAACGCCGCTCTTTTCCACCACCAGCTCGCCCGTGGCCGCCAGTAGGATGGGCGTGGTGATGCCAATGGTCGTCACCAAAGCCGAAATGATCAGGTCCATGCTCATGCCGCCGCTCCCGCCTTGGAGGCTGAGTGAACAATCTTGATGCGGTAGCGCACCAGCACATCGCCCGCCAGAATGAGGAACAGCATCAGTGCCTGGAAAATCCCGCCCGAGGCGCTTGGCACATGCACCACCGTTTGCGCCACCTGCCCGCCCACCGAGGTGATGGCCAGCACAAAGCCCGCAATGAAAATGCCAATGGGGTGCAGCCGCCCGAGGAAGGAAACGATGATCGCCGTGAAGCCATAGCCCGAGGGAAAGCCAAGGTTCAGCTGCCCCAGCTGGCTGGTGGCCTCCAGAATGCCAGCAAGGCCAGCCATGCCGCCCGAGATCAGCAGCGTGGACCACACTGTGCGCTTGGCATTGAAGCCGCCATAGCGCGCCGCCTGCGGGGCCGCCCCGCTCACCCGCACGTCAAAGCCATAGATCGAGCGCTTCATCGCCACCCAGAACACGAAAGTCAGCACTATGGCGAACACCAGCCCCGGCGGCACATAGGTGCCGGGCAGGGCGCGCGGCAGAAGCTGCGCATCGGTGAAGGCCGCCGTCTGCGGGAAGTTGTGGCCATTGGGGTCTTTCCACGGCCCGTCGATGAGATAGCTCAACAGCTGCAGCGACACATAAACCAGCATCAGGCTGGAAAGCACTTCATTCACGTTATAGCGCGTCTTCAGCCAGGCCGGCAGCGCCGCCCACAGCGCCCCGCCGATGATGCCTGCCAGCAGCATCGGCACGATGATCCAGTGGCTGGTCACATCCGGCGTGAGATAGGCCACGAAGGCCCCGCCCAGTGCGCCGGCGATATATTGCCCCTCCGCGCCGATGTTCCAGATTTTCGCGGTGTTGCCCAGCGCCAGCCCCAGCGCGATGATGATCAGCGGTGCCGCCTTGGTGGCCACATCCTGCCACTTGTAGGAGGCCAGAACCGGCGTGAAGAAGAATTGCTTGATGGTTTCCTGCCCGTCATAGCCCAGCGCGTCGAACAGCAGCGCGCCCAGAACCATGGTCAGCAGCACCGCGCCCACCGGCGTGGCCAGCCGCATGAAATTGGAAGGCTCCGGCCGCTTCTCAAACCGTATGCGCATGCATGGCCTCCGTCATGTGAACTGTGGCCGCCGGGTCGCCATGCACGCCGCCCATCAGCAAGCCGATTTCCTCGATGGACACTTCGCCCACCTTCATCACTTTTGAAAGCTGGCCCAGGTTGATCACCGCCAGCGTGTCACACAGGCCCAGAAGCTCATCGAGATCCTGGCTGATCACCACGATGGCCGAGCCCTTGGCCGCAAGGTCCACGATCGCCTGGCGGATCGCCGTGGCCGCACCCGCATCCACGCCCCAGGTGGGCTGGCTCACGATCAGCACGCCCGGCGCCTGCAGGATTTCCCGCCCCATGATGAACTTCTGCAAATTGCCGCCGGAAAGCGAGCCCGCCGTGGAAGAGGGCCCCCGCGCCTTCACCGCGAAGGATTGGATCACCTGGGCCGCAAAGCTGGTGGCCTTGCCGGAATTGACAAGCCCGTTGCTCGTCAGGTTCTGGCTCTGCCGCGCCGTCAGCACGGCATTGTCGGTGAGGCTGAATTCGCTCACCGCCGCATGGCCGTTGCGCTCCTCGGGAACCGCGCACAACCCAGCGAGGCGCCGCTGGCTGGGGTGCAGCTTGCCGATGGCCTTGCCCTGAAGGCTGATGGTTTCGGCGCTGGTGCTGGTGCGCTCGCCGCTCAGCGCGTCCAGCAATTCGTTCTGGCCATTGCCGGCCACGCCAGCAATGCCGAAGATTTCCCCGGCCCGCACCGTGAAGCTGATGTGCCGGAGAGCCACGCCGAAATCGCCCAGCTTGGCCAGCGACAAATCCGCCACCGTGAATTTCGCCGCGCCAAAGCTGCGGCTCGGCGCCTTGGAAACTTCCTTGAGGTTGGCGCCGATCATCAGCTCGGCCATGGCGCGCGAGGTCATCTGCCGCGGGTCACAGGTTGCCACCATCTTGCCGCCGCGCAGGATCGTCGCCGTCTCGCACAGCGCCACGATCTCATGCAGCTTGTGCGAGATGTAGAGGATGGAGCAGCCATCCGCGGCCAGCTTGCGCAGTGTCTCAAACAGCTGCTCGGCCTCCTGCGGGGTGAGAACCGAAGTGGGCTCATCCATGATCAGCAGCTTGGGCTTGAGCAGCAGCGCCCGCACGATTTCGATGCGCTGCCGCTCGCCCACGCTGAGCGTGGAGACAATGCGCTGCGGGTCCAGCTTCAGGCCATAGCTGTCCAGCACCCTCAGGATTTCCGCTTCCAGCTCGCGCTGCGGAATGGCGGCGTCAAGGCCAAGCGCGATGTTTTCAAGAACCGTCATCGCCTCAAACAGCGAGAAGTGCTGGAACACCATGCCGATGCCCAGCTTGCGCGCCGCCTTGGGGTTGCTCATCACGCAAGGCGCGCCATTCCAGGTGAAGCTGCCCGCATCCGGCTGCATGATGCCATAGATCATCTTGACCAGCGTGGATTTGCCCGCGCCGTTTTCGCCCAGCAGCGCGTGGATCTCGCCGGGCATCACTTTCAGGCTGACATGGTCATTGGCAAGCACGCCGGGGAACTGCTTGGTGATCCCCTTCAGCTCCAGCCGCGCCACGCCCGCCGCCGCCCCCTCATTGTTTTTTGGTGTCATAATTTTTTGGACGTCTTCCTCGAAAGTGAACCTAAATCAGAACATGCTTGAGTTTCAAGTGCAAGCTGTGGCAGAGTTTTTCAACTGGATTTGTGCCTGCCCAATGCTTGTGCTGCACCTGCACAAAAGCCCGGCAAGATGGAGGTTTTGGTGTCAGTCAAGTGGCCCGGAGAAAAGCAGGATGAAGCGCTGCTGCGCAAGGCCTTTGATGTGGCGCGCCGCTCGCGCGAGGCGGGCGATCATCCATTTGGCTCGATTCTCGCCGATGCCGCGGGCAACCTGCTGATGGAGCAGGGCAACGGCTACACCTCCGAGGGCCATGACCGCACCGCCCATGCCGAGCGCCTGCTCGCCTCGCGTGCGGCGCGCGCCTATGATCTCGCCTTTCTCGCCACCTGCACGCTCTACACTTCGGCCGAGCCTTGCGCCATGTGCGCCGGCGCCATCTATTGGGCGGGCATCGGCCGCGTGGTCTATGGCCAGACCGAAAAGGCCCTGAAGGCCCAGACCGGCGACCATGAGGAAAACCCAACCCTTGATCTGCCATGCGAGCATGTCTTCGCCGCCGGCCAGCGCCCCACTGTCGTCAAGGGCCCGATGCTGGAGGCCGAGGCCGCCAAGCTGCAGGAAGATTTCTGGGCCAAACGCACCTGACGGAGAACCAAGCGATGCTCACCGAAACCGACAAGAAATTCCTGCGCCTTGCCTATGATGAGGCCAAGGCCGGCTTTGATGAGGGCGGCTGCCCCATCGGCTCGGTGCTGGCGCGCGGTGAAAAGCTGGTCAGCCAGGGCCGCAACCAGCGCGTCCAGGGCGGCGATCCCATCGCCCATGGCGAGATGGATGCGCTGCGCAAGGCCGGCCGCCAGAAAACCTACAAGGACACCACGCTCTACACCTCGCTCAGCCCCTGCATGATGTGCACCGGCACCATCATCCAGTTCGGCATCCCGCGCGTCGTTGTGGGCGAGAACACCACCTTCGGCGGCAATGAGGAGTTCCTGCGCTCGAAAGGCGTTGAGGTGATCATCGCCGATGACCCCGATTGCATCGCCCTGATGACGCGCTTCATCAAGGAAAAGCCAGCCCTCTGGGCCGAAGACATCGCCGAGGATTGAGCCAGCAAAGCGGCACCTCCCCTTCGCCTCCCTCCCCCGAGAAGCAAGTCATTGCCACCCCTTCGCCTCCCTCCCCCTTGTGGGGAGGGATTGAGGGTGGGGGTTGCTCCGCCCGTTCAACCTCAAAGCCAGCTCTATTCTGAAAACCTTCCAAACCCCCACCCCGTCCCTCCCCACAAGGGGGAGGGGGAAGCTGGGCTGCTCATTCCCACAAGGGGCAGGGGAAAGTTTTCCCCCTCACCCCACCTGCACCATCACCACGCCGCCTTCCAGCTTGGCGGCGTAGGAGCCGAGGTTCTTGCAGGCTGGCGGGCTCTTGGCGGCGCCGGTGCGGATGTCGAACACGCCGGAATGTTTCGGGCATTCGATGTCGTAATCCATCACCAGCCCGTCCGCGAGGTGAACGGCCTCATGCGTGCAAAGCCCATCCGTGCAGAACACTTCATCGCTGGCCGAGCGGTAAACCGCATAGGTCTTGCCCGCGTGGTCAAAGCGTTTCACGCCCTCCTGCTCAATCTCGTCCAGCTTGCATGCACTCACCCAACCGCTCATTCCATCTCTCCGTTCAAGTTTTAAGCCGTCACGCCGCCTTGGCGTTCATCCTGGCCTTGCGCTTCTCATAGCGCGCGTTCATCAGCGCGTCACCCTCGGGCGTGCCGTCATGCCAGCTGCCAAACCACTTGTCGAAGGGGATGAGGCCGTCGGCATAATTCACCTCGAAATAGCGGTGGTGCAGGTAATGCGCATAGGCATGCGAGGGAATGGCCTTTTCGTCCGTCACTTCCATCATGTCGAAGCCCACATGGCCCACCACCGCGCCAAAGCCCGCAAAATGCAGGTGATAGATGGCGAGGATGGGGTTGGAGGGGATCAGCACATGCAAAAACGCGCCCGCGAAATACAGCGCGTGTTCCACGGGGTGCATCGAAAGCGAAGACCACGGCGAGGGGTTCACCGAATTGTGGTGCACCGAATGCACCCACTTGTACAGGAACGGCGTGTGGATCAGCAGGTGGATGCAGAAGAAATGCAGCTCATGGAACAGCGGCACCAGCAGGAAAACCCCCAGCAGGTAAAGCGGGTGCTCATTGAAGCTCACCCACGGCGCGTTGCCATTGGCATAAAAGTGCAGGATGAAAACTTCATACGCCGTCCAGATCGGAACGCCCGTGCCAAAGCCGCGCAGGATGTTGTCGAAGTTCTGGCTCTGGAAGAAGAAGGCCGGGCTCTTGTGGTCTGCGGGGAATTTGGAATTGTATTTGAAGCGCGTGCCCTGCGCGCGCCGCATGTAGAGCCGCAGCTCAAAGGCGCCATAGAACAGGAACACGGCAATGCAGTTGACGATGAACAGCTTCAGCGCCCAGCCCCAGGCATAAACCTTCATCGCCTCATAATCCGGCGCCACGATGAAGTGCCAATAGGCCACCGCTGAAAGCGCCCAGATGATGTTCCACGGGAACAGATAGGCCGGCAGCCATTTCACGATGGCCAGCAGGTTGAAGGGCAGGTTGAGCAGGGGTGCGGGTTCCAGCTTCGCCTTGGGCCGCCAATAGCCGCGCTTGTCACGCGTGCCGAATTTCAGGTCATCCATGTCGATCTCCCTTGCGGCGGGCCTTGCCGCCGAAGCAAAGCCGCGCCCTCTGGCGCGCTGGCCCATGGCCGCGCATCTGTCACGAAGCTGCGCCGGCCAGCAAGACTTTTCTTCATTATGCGTCTAAAATTTTGAATTGTGCCTCATAATACATCAAATCAGAATGCGGCACAAACCGCGCCCGCAGGCTGTTGCGGCAATTTGAGCCGTTCGCCCCGCTTTCGCGAATTCAGCCTTCAAAACCAGGATGATAGGAGAATGAGCTGCCCGCCGGCTGCCCAGGCGTGATTCACCGGCGCGCACCCGCCCGGCCTGCCGGCCAGCCCGTTTCCAGACGCCGCACCCCCGCCCAGGAAACTTCCCAAAGCGCTTTCAAATCATTTGAAAGGGCAGGCCGCGCAGCCTCCCTGACAGCTTCTCAAGCCCCTTCGCAAAGTGCTGCAATTCACCCCTTTTGGGGGGCTTCCGGCGTGTGAAATGCAGGCAAATTGAAGCGCGTGTACACCCCGAAATCGAGAAGGCTGGAATCGCGCGTGGCCGAGGCTTCCGGCGCATGCGCCACGCGCAGCGCCTCCGCCAGTTGCGCCGCAGGGCTTGCGGCGATGGCATAGTCCATGCTCGCGTCTTTCAGCAGCGCGGCGGTGATGTAGTTCACCTCATGCCCCACCACGATCACATGCCTGCTCAGCCCCGCCGCCTGCAGCGCGTTGGCCAGCCCCTTGTTGCCGCCGCCCACATTGTAAATCGCCGCCAGCCCGGGGTGCTGGTCAATCATCTTGGCCACGGCCTGCTGCGTCAGGTCCTGATGGTCTTCGCCCTGCGCTTCGCCCGCCAGCACAATGCGCGGGAAATGCGCGCGCAGCGCCGTGCGGAAGCCGATCTCGCGGTCCTCATGGCCGCGGAACGCAATGTCCCCCACCACCACGCCCACGCTGCTCGGCCTGTCGCCCAGCGCCCGGCCGATGAGGAAGGCCGCCGTCTGCCCCGCCGCGCGGTTGTCAATGCCAACGAAATGGTCCCGCGCCTCGCGCGCCACATCGGAGATCATGGTGATGATGCGCTTGCCGCGCCGCCGCGCCGCAACCAGCACATCGCTCAGCCGGTCGGAATTCTTTACAGTCAGGATCAGCGGCCTTGAGGCATCGGCGCACAGCTTGCCCACCACCTCCAGCGTCTGTGCCTCCTGCGCCTGATAGAGATCATGGAACGTGCCGTCCGGCTTCTGGCCTTCCCAGGCAGCGCGCATCTCGCTCATCATCCCGCGCCCCAGCCGCAGCACAATGTCGGCTTTGGGCCCATTTTGCGCAGCCAATCCGCGCGGGGATTGCAGCTTGCGGATGCTGTGTTCAATCGCCTCGCGGGTGCGCGCATGCACGCGGCCCCGGCCGTTGAGGGCGCGGTCCACCGTGGCGCGCGAAAGGCCTGTCTCGCGCATGATCTCGGCAATGCTCACCCGGCGCATGGCGTCAAATCCCCTGCGCGCGTTTGAGGAACTGCGCCAGGTTTGCCTCATCCATGTGGATCTCGTGGCCGGGCTGCGGATAGCCTGCCTCTTCCACATCGCGCGCAAAGGCCGCAAAGGCCGAGACGCGCATGCGCTGCAGCCGCGCCTCTTCGGCGGCAAGCTCGGCATATTTCTTGGCATGGCGCGGGTAGTGCCCGGTGTTGGTGCCCAGCACATCGCAGGAGAAAAGATATTGCGTGTCGCACACGCTGCCGCACCCCATGCCCATGGTGATGAGCGGCGTGGCGCGGGTGATGTGGTCGGCAAGCTCCACCGGCACCACTTCCACCTCAAGGCAGGCGGCACCGGCGTTCTCGATGTCCTTGGCGCGGCGCAACACCTTCAGCGCCTCATCGGCGCTGCGGCCCACGGCGCGAAAACCGGTCCAGGCCGCAAGGTTCGGCACCAGGCCCACATGGCCGGTGACCGGTATGCCTTCGCGCGCCATCGCCTCGATGATGGCGGGCGACTGCGAGCAGTAAACCGCATCGGCCCCGCGCTTCAGAACGGTGAAGCCATAGCGGATCGCCTCGTCGCCATTGGCCACCGTGCCATGCGGCATGCCGGCCGAGACAAAGGCCGCAGGCGCCGCCTTGCGGATCGCCTCGAGGTTATGGTCCGGCTCGCAAGACAGAATAAAAATCCCCGCCTCCACCGCCGCCTCCGCTTCCGCCGCAGTGTCAACGTGAACCTGCACCCACTTTTTTTTCCCCTTCGAAGCCATCAAATCATGCACCGAAACTTTTTTCACAACGAAAACCCTCTCAAATTTTTTTCCCCCTGTGTGCCCACTTTTTTCACCCAAAGCGCTTTGACAGCCGATCACCGCTCGAATATTCCCAACTGCACCTCTATCTCCGCTCTGGAAACGGCCTGAAATCAGTTTTTGATGGGCAAATTGCAGATATATTTTGATCTAGCCAAACCTCAAAATGAAACATTTATAGATTCAGCTTGAATTCTTTTGCTGCTTTTGGCAAGAGGCGAGCCATCAAAAGAGAATATTTATTCCGTTTGATGGTTGAATTGGAAAATTTCGCCTGAAAATGGCGGATGGATCGCGTTTGGCGTGGACAAACCGTTCGTGGCGAACGTAGTCTTCAACAGTGCGACATGCCGGACGAAGAATCCGGCGTTGCGGGGTGGAACGGTTAGAATCCTTGGACGGCGCCAGCGCAAGACTGGCCGCGAAAGGTGGAGGGGAAACAAATCCGATGTCGAGGCCTGAACCCAAATCAGAAAAGCCCGCGCCTGCGCGGGCCATGGAGGTGCGCCCGGTCATTGAGGCGCGCGACATCGAAAAATCTTTTCCCGGTGTTCACGCGCTCCGCAAGGTGAGCTTCGATCTTCTCCCCGGTGAAGTGCATGCCCTGATGGGCGAGAACGGCGCGGGCAAGTCCACGCTGATGAAAATTCTCACTGGCGTGTACCAGCCGGACGGCGGCGAAATCCTTGTCGATGGCAAGCCGGTCACCATTCCCAACCCGCGCGCCGCGCAGGATCTCGGCATCAGCATCATCCATCAGGAACTCAACCTGATGAACCATCTCACCGCTGCCCAAAATATCTTCATCGGCCGCGAGCCGCGCAAGCGCTTCCGCTGGCTTGTGGACAATGACAAGGCCAATGCCGATGCCCAGGCGGTGTTTGACCGCATGAAGGTGGATATTGATCCAGCCGCCGAAGTGGGTGACATGACCGTGGCCCGCCAGCAGCTGGTGGAAATCGCCAAGGCGCTGTCCTTCAATTCCAAGGTGCTGGTGATGGATGAGCCCACCTCGGCGCTGAATGAAAAGGAAGTGGAGCATCTCTTTGGCGTCATCGCGGATTTGAAGCGCCATGGCGTGGGCATCGTCTACATCACCCACAAGATGGATGAAGTGAAGCGGATCGCAGACCGCATCACCGTGATGCGCGATGGCCAATATATCGCCACCCTGCCTGCCGAGGGCACATCGATGGCCAAGATCATTTCATTGATGGTGGGCCGCGAACTCACTGACGCAACGCGAGAGGATGCCGCCAATCATGGCGAGGAAGTGTTGCGTGTTGAAGGCCTCAACCGCGGCAAACACATCCGCAATGTGTCCTTCTCCCTGAAGCAGGGTGAGATTCTTGGCTTTGCGGGCCTCATGGGGGCAGGGCGCACCGAAGTGGCCCGCGCCATCTTTGGCGCAGACCCGATCGAATCCGGCGAGATCTGGGTCCACGGCAAGAAGCGCAAGATCAAGACGCCGACTGATGCCGTGCGGCTGGGCCTCGCTTACTTGTCAGAAGACCGCAAGCGTTTTGGCATCGTCACCCGCATGTCGGTGCGTGACAACATCACACTGCCCTCGTGGTCGCGCTATCTTGGCGCGCGCCTGTGGATGAAGGACAAGGCCCTGAACAAGGATGCCTCCAGCTATGTTGCCACGCTGAAGGTCAAAACCCCACATGTGCATCAGGAGACGCGCCTTCTCTCGGGCGGCAACCAGCAGAAAGTGGTCATTGCCAAGTGGCTGCTGCGCGATTGTGACATCCTGTTCTTTGATGAGCCAACCCGCGGCATCGACGTGGGCGCCAAGGCCGAAATCTACAAACTGCTGCAAAGCCTCGCCGCACAAGGCAAGGCCATCGTGGTGATATCGTCTGAATTGCCGGAAGTGTTGCGCCTGTCTCACCGCGTCGTGGTGATGTGCGAAGGCCGCATCACCGGAGAGCTTGACGGCAAAACCGCCACGCAAGAAGCAATCATGCACCTGGCCACAGAACGCCAGGTCAAAGCCGCTTAAGGGAAACGCGCATCATGTCCACCATTTCTGCCGAAGCCACCAAATCGTCCGGCCTGTTTTCCACGGCCATGCTGCAGAAGGTTCTGCCTTTTGCGGTTCTGGTTTGCCTGTTCACCTTCTTCTGCGTGTTTGCCAACCACTTCGCACAGACAGATAATTTCATCGACATCATGGTGGCCACTTATGTGAATGGCGTGCTGGCCTGCGCCTGCACCTTTGTCATCATTTCTGGCGGCATCGACTTGTCGGTAGGCACGTTGATGACGTTCACCGCGGTGATGTCCGGCATCTTCATCACCAACCTGGGCCTGCCCATGCTGGTGGGCGTTGTTGGAGCCCTCCTTGCGGGTGCGGCTGCGGGCGCGCTTTCCGGCACGGTGATTGCCAAGATGAAGCTGCCGCCCTTCATCGCCACGCTGGGCATGATGCAGCTGGCCCGCGGCTCTTCGCTGCTCATCGCGCATGAGCATCCGATCTATTTCACCGAAACACCCAGCTATGCCTACATCGCCCAGGAAAGCACCATCACCAAACTCATCCCGGGCCTTGAGATTCCCAACGGCGTCTTCCTGATGTTCATCGTTGCCATTGTCTCGGCCTTCGTGCTGAACCGCACGCTCTTTGGCCGCTATGTCTTTGCGCTGGGCAGCAATGAGGAAGCGGCGCGTCTCTCAGGCATGAATGTCGATTTCTGGAAGATCTGCACCTATGCCTTCTCCGGCCTGGTCTGCGGCGTGGCGGGCCTGCTGATTTCCTCGCGCCTCTCGCAGGCAAGGCCTGACCTTGGCTTCGGCTATGAGCTTGAGGCCATCGCCGCAACAGTGATCGGCGGCACATCGCTCTCCGGTGGCCGCGGCTCAATCCTGGGTTCCATCATCGGCGCCTTCATCCTCAGCGTGCTGCTCAATGGCCTGCGCATCATGGGCGCTGAAGAGGATTGGAAGATCGTGGTGACAGGCATCGTCATCATCCTTGCCGTCTATGTCGACACGCTGCTGCGCAAGAAGGCCTGAGGCCCCCGCGCAAGCTCCTTTGAACACTGGCGGCGGCCCTTTCTGGCCGCCGTCTCATTTTTAATCATTTCAAGAGCTTGGAAGCGAAATTCTTGGCGAAAAATGACACGATATGATGTTTCGCCACGCTGGACATGGGCGTGATTTGTGATAGCTTTCCACGCGGTTCCGCAATTGTGTTTTGGAACTCTAATGGGAGGTTACCAATGAAGAAGCTGACTCTTGCAGCCGCCATGCTCGGCGCTGCAACGATGTTCTCGGCGCCGTCTTTCGCCGATGACGTCTATTTCCCGATCATCGCCAAGGGCTTTAGCCACCAGTTCTGGCAGGCTGTGAAGGCTGGCGCCGAACAGGCCGCCAAGGAAGAAAACGTGAAGATCACGTTTGAAGGCCCGGCCACCGAAGCGGAAGTCGACAAGCAGACCGACATCCTCAACGCCGCCATCGCCAAGAAGCCGCAGGGCATCGGCTTTGCCGCCCTCGACTCCAAGGCCCAGGTGCCGACGCTGAAGAAGGCTTTCGATGCCAAGATTCCGATCGTCGCCTTTGACTCGGGCGTGGACTCCGACATGCCGCTCTCCACCTGCACCACCGACAACGTGAAGGCCGCCGGCGAAGCTGCTGACCAGCTGGCCAAGGCCATCGGTGACTCGGGCGAAGTGGCTGCCGAAATCCATGACCAGACCTCGGCCACCGGCATCGGCCGCCGCGATGGCTTCCTGAATGAAATGAAGGCCAAGCATCCGAACATCAAGATCGTTGATGTGAAGTATGCCAATGACTCGCTCAAGGCTGCTGACGACATCAAGGCCATGATGAAGGCGCATCCGGACCTCAAGGGCATCTTCGCCTCCAACGAAGGCGCTGCCATCGGTCTGGCCGTAGCCATCAAGGAAACCAAGTCCAAGGTTGTGGGCGTGGGCTATGACTCCGGCAAGAAGCAAAAAGATGCCATCAATGATGGCACCTTGATCGGCTCGATCACCCAGAACCCGGTTGGCATCGGCCAGTGCGTTGTGCACTCGCTCGCCAAGGCTCTGAAGGGTGAAAAGCTCGAGAAGATCCAGGACACTGGCTTCTACTACTACACCAAGGACAACATGAACGACCCGAAGGTGGCCGCCGTTCTGTATGATTGATTTCGCGCGGTTTGAGAAAACCGCATGAAACGGGCCCTCTCTGCCGCAGGCGGGGAGGGCCTTTTTGCTGCGCCATCCGCTTCGCGCATTTTCGCTGCACGCCCGCCGCCAGCCATGTTAAACCGCGGGAAAATGAAAGCCTGATTTTGACACCCACGCCAAAGACATTCGCGGTCGCCCCCATGATGGAATGGACAGACCGGCACTGCCGCGTTTTCCATCGCACGCTGACGCGCGCTGCCGTGCTTTATACCGAAATGGTCACGGCAATGGCGGTGATCCATGGCGACAGGCAGAAACTGCTGGGCTTCGATGCCGTGGAACACCCGGCCGTGCTGCAACTGGGCGGCAGCAACCCGGCCCAATTGGCCGAGGCAGCGCGCATCGGCGAAAGTTTCGGCTATGATGAAATCAACCTGAACTGCGGCTGCCCGTCAGACCGCGTGCAGGGCGGCAATTTCGGCGCCTGCCTGATGGCTTCACCGGAGCTGGTGGCGGAATGCTTTGCCGCAATGCAGTCGGCGGTCAAAATCCCCATCACCATCAAATGCCGCATCGGCATCGACGATCAGGATGAGGAGAGGGCGCTGGATGAATTCGTCAGCGCCGTGGCCGCGGCCGGTTGCAAGAGCTTCATCATCCACGCCCGCAAGGCCTGGCTGCAGGGCCTCTCGCCCAAGGAGAACCGTGAAATCCCGCCCCTGAACTATGGCCGGGTGCTGCGCCTCAAGGCGGCGAACCCGCATCTCGCCATCAGCCTCAATGGCGGATTGCAGACTGTGGCCCAGGGCTTGCCCTATCTTGACGCGCTGGATGGCCTGATGCTCGGCCGCGTGGCCTACCACAACCCATGGCAATTGACGGCGGTGGATCCGGCCTTTTCCGGCCAGCCCGCACCAGTGGCCACGAGGCGCGAGGCGGCGCTGGCCATGCTGCCCTATATTGAACGCCACCTTTCAACCGGCGCGCCGCTGCACCACGTCACGCGCCACATGCTGGGCCTTTATCATGCCCAGGCTGGCGGCCGTTTCTGGCGGCAGGTTCTCACGGTGGAAGGCCAAAAGCGCGGGGCAGGCGTTGAAGTCATTCACCAGGCGCTGGCCGTGGTCGAGGAGCAGGCGGCGAAAGTCGCGGCCTAGTTCGGGCTTAGCTGCGCGCGATGCGGCCGGCGCGCCCGCCGCGCCGCGTCTTGCGCAGGGTGAGTGTGGCCAGCCGCTCCGGCAATTGTTCAACAATGAGGTGGCGTTGTTCCGGCGCCATGCCCAGCCAACCGGCGATTTCCGGCCGCGTGCGCCCGCAGCCGATGCACAGCTGGGTTTCAGGGTCCACCACACAGACCTTTACGCAAGGGGTTTCAATTGCCGGGCGCGGCGCACTGTCCATCATGTCATTTCATCAAATTCGCGCCTGCGCGCCAATCGCTTTCGCGACGCTTTGGCCCCAACTTGCGAAGCGAAGCCGCATGCCAGCCGCGCCTTGAACGAATGGCTAGTTCTTGAGCGTCAGCGTGCCGTTTTCAGATTTGAAGCTGGAAAGCTTCGAAAGAAAGCTCATGCCGAGCAGCGTGCCGCGCAGCGCGCCTTCCGGCAGCACCATGGCGTCCACGTCGTCAACACGCACCGTGTCAATCTCCACACGCGAAAGCTTGGCCCGCGCCGCCTTCACCTGGCCGTTGGCGGTGTTGACCGGGATGTCATAGGTCAGGCTGTGCGGATGCAGGCCCACCCGGTCTGCGTCTTCATAGCTCAGCGCCACGGTGCTGGCCCCAGTGTCGATCAGGGCTGTCACTGTCGTGTTGTTGATGCTGGCATCCACCACATAATGGCCATTCTGCCCGCCGCTGATCTCCGTCATCGACATCAGCGAGATGCCGGCCGGGCTGGGGGGCGGGCCGAAACCGGGCCGCAGGCCGGGCAGGCCCGCGCCAAGGGTCAGCAGCACGGCAAGCCCCAGGCTGGGCAGCGGATTGTTGTTACGCATCAGCACTCCACACACAAGGCAACCCGCGCCGTTCAACCGCGGCGCATGGTGCTTCATCTTGTGGGCAGAGATTAGGAAATCAAAAACCACAAAGCGTTGACGCCTCGGGAATTCCTCAAGCCAGGGTTAACGAATGCTTGCCACGAAGCTGGCCAGCATGCCGAGTTCGGCCAGAACCTGCACCGCGCCGCAAATGTCGCCGGTTTGCCCGCCCACCAGCCGCATGGCCTGCCGCCGCATCAGCCCGGTGATGGCCATGGCCACGCCAATCGCCACAAAACCGGTGATCGGCGAGAAATCCCAGCCGGCAAACACCGCCAGCGCGCCGCCCGTCACGATGGCAAGCAGCACGGTTGGCCGCGATGGCCGGCCCGCATGCGCCGAAAGCCCATCGCTGCGCGCCGCCCGCGTGGCCCACATCATGTCCACCACCATGGTGCGCGAAAAGGCGCCCGTGGCCGCCAGGATCAGCACCACTTGCCAAAGGGGCAGGGCCAGCAGCGCATCATAGGCCGAAGCCTTCATCATCAGCGCCAGGATGAGCGCGCTGGCGCCATAGCTGCCAATGCGGCTGTCGCGCATGATTTCGAGCCGCCGCTCCCGCGTGCTGCCGCCCAGAAGCCCGTCTGCGGTGTCGGCCAGCCCGTCCTCATGCAAGGCCCCGGTGACGAACAGCCCAAAGCCAATCGTGAAGGCCGCCACCATCAGCCCCGGCAAATGCAACTGCCCCGCGCCCTTGAGGATGAGGCCATTGGCCGCCCCGATCAGCGCCCCGGCCGGCGCGAAGCCGCGCATCGCCTGGGCAATGGGAACGGGGTCCACCGTCCGCGCGAAGGGAATGGGCAGGCGCGTGAGGAAACGCAGCGCCACCAGCAGTTCGGATACCGGGCGGAATCGCTCCGCCTCTTCTTGTTCTTTGGGCAACATGTCGCTCATGACGGATTATTTAGCCGCTTTTCCCGGTCCACGTGTTAGACGCGAAGCCTATTGAGATTCAAGTGTAATAGGGAAAACTGGTTATGGCCTCGGCGCTGCCTTTTGATGACATCCGCACTCTTTTGAACACCATGCCCGGGCCGGACATGGAGGCAGCGAACAAGGCGCGCAGCCGCGAAGCCGTGCTGACCAAGCCGCCGGGCGCGCTGGGCAAGCTCGAGGCCATTTCCGAACACATCGCCACTTGGCAGGGCCATTACCCGCCGCGCGCCGACCGCACCGTTGTGGCGGTTTTTGCTGGCAACCATGGCGTGGTGGCCCAAGGCGTGGCCGCCTATCCGCAGGCGGTGACGGCCCAGATGGTCGCCAACTTCCAGAATGGCGGCGCTGCCGTGAACCAGATTTGCAAGGCCTATGACCTTGGCCTCAAGGTGTTTGAACTGGCGCTGGAGCAGCCCACCGGTGACATCACCCAAGTCCCCGCCCTGTCGGAGAAGGACTGCGCCGCCACCATGGCTTATGGCATGGAAGCCATTGCCGGGGGCTGTGATCTGCTGTGCATCGGTGAGATGGGCATTGGCAACACCACCATCGCCGCCGCCCTGGCTTGCGGGTTGTTCGGCGGCACGGGCAAGGACTGGGTGGGCCCCGGCACGGGCGTGGACGCAGCGGGCCTCAGCCGCAAGGCCGATGCCGTGAACCGCGCTGTCGCCCTGCATGGGGATCATTTGAAAGACCCGCTGGAAGCCCTGCGCCGCCTCGGCGGGCGGGAACTGGCCGCCATGGCCGGCGCGGTGCTTGCCGCGCGCATGCAGCGTGTGCCGGTGATCATTGATGGCTATGTGGCAACTGCGGCCGCTGCCGTGTTGTTCCGCGCAGACCAGACGGCGCTGGACCATTGCCTCTTTGGCCACTGCTCGGCTGAGCCTGCCCACAAGCGCCTGCTTCAGGCCATGGGCAAGACCGCCTTGCTGGATTTGGACATGCGGCTTGGCGAAGGTTCGGGTGCTGCGCTGGCGGCTGGCGTGGTCAAGGCAGCACTCGCCTGCCACAACGGCATGGCCAGCTTTGAAAGCGCCGGCGTTTCCAACAAGGATTGATCAGCCGGTCACCGAGATCAGCTGCCGCTGGGTTTCGCTCTTGACCTCATTGCTGGCCTGCCAGCTGTTGCGCGGGCCCGAAAGCACGCGCTTGGCCGGGAAGGTGCAGATCACGTTGGTGCCCTGGCCCACTTCGCTTTGAATGGCCACGCTGCCGCCATGCAGCTGCATGATGCCATTGACGATGGAGAGGCCAAGCCCCGCACCATCCACGGCCTTGCGCGTGGCCAGCCGCCCGCGCGTGAAGGCCGAAATGGCCTGCTTCACTTCATCAGGCGGAATGCCGGGGCCATTGTCCTTGACATGCAGTTCGACAGCGCCATTGGCCAGCCGCGAGGCGCCAAGCTCCACCTTGCCGCCGCGCGGCGTGAACTTGATGGCATTGGTGAGCAGGTTGATGGCCACCTGTTGCACGGCGCGCTCATCGGCCAGAACCTTGGGCACATCCTGGCGCACGTCAATGGTCACCATGATATCCTTGCGCGCGGCATTGATTTCCAGCAGGTGCTGGGCGTGTTCCAGCTCTTCGAGCAGGTTCACCGGCTCTTCCTGGATTTCACGCCGCCCCGCCTCGATGCGCGAAATGTCGAGAATGTCGTTGATGAGGCCGAGCAGATAGCGGCCGGAGCTGTTGATGTCGCCGGCATAGTCCTTGTAGGTGTGGTTGGCCATCGGGCCGAACAGCTCGGCCTGCAGGATTTCCGAGAAGCCCAGGATGGCGTTGAGCGGCGTGCGCAGCTCATGGCTCATGTTGGCGAGGAAGGCGGTCTTGGCGTGATTGGCCTTCTCAGCCTTCGTGCGTTCGCTTTCAGCCTGGTCACGCGCCGCACTCAGCTCGGCAATCAGCGCATCCTTCTGGTTCTTGAAGATCACCATGTCGCGCGCCGTTTCCTGAAGCTGCCGCGCCACGAACAGGAAGAACACTTCCAGCGTGATCAAAATGCCGCCAAGGCTGTAGTACACAGGGTCTTGCTCAGCGATGCAGCGCAGCGCCACGCCAATGGTCATCACCCCAGTGCCGGCGATCAGCACCGGCATGAAATTGTTGACGATGAGGAAACGCAGCGCCGAAACCGCCATCAGCCCCGCCACCAGGAAAGTGCCTTGCTGCGAATTGCTGCCCGGCCAGAAGAAGAACAGCGGCAACACCCAGAACATGCCTTGCATCAGTTCCGAGGCGGCCATCATGCCGATCCACTCATGCTGTTCCTGCTTGCTGCGCTCTGTCTTGAAATAGAGCTTGCACAGGAAAAGCTGGATCAGGTTGCTGCCAACCACGCCCAAAAGCCAGGAGGCCACGGTGCCTGCGCCATTCCAGCGCGCGGCGGTAAGGCTCAAGACCAGCGCAATCAGCGGCATGGTGGGCGCAAGCTTCAGCTGGTTGCGGAGGAACACCTCCAACAAGTCCCGCTGCCAGGGAATCTTGTCTTCATTGGGCAGGGAATCTTCAAACTGGCTGGGCCTGGCCGCTTTGGGCTGGCCGCCATTCAGCCCCATGTCCGAAAACAGGCTGTCACGCGCAAGAGCAGGCATTTGTGAAATTTGTTTCATGGCTCAAGGGTCCCACTGGCGGTGCAACCTAAGGCAATGGCTTGAAGATCGGGTTGGGAAATTGGGTAAATTTTGAATTGCAATGCGGCGCAATGGCCGCCCCCAAAGGGTTGGACAATTCAGCCGCAATTCCATATTTGGTTTACCCTAATGGCCCCCCGGAGTATGTCTGACCATGGCTGAATTGACCGCTGAAACCATCCTCGCCGAATTGCGCCGCATTGCGGCACCCGATGGCCGCGGCAACATTGTCAGCGCCGGCCTGGTTTCGGAAATTGCCGTGCAGAATGGCCAGGTGATGTTCGCCCTCAACACCGATCCGCAACACGCCAAATCCATGGCCCAGCTGCAATCTTTTGTGCAGCAGGCTGTCGAAAAGATTCCGGGCGTGAAGAAGGCGCTGGTGGCATTGACGGCTGAGCGCCCGCCGCAGCGCGCCGCCGCCCCGCAGCAAGGTTCCCCGCAGGCCTTGCGCAGCCAGGGCGTTCCGGGTGTGAAATATCTGATCGCCGTCGCCTCGGGCAAAGGCGGGGTGGGCAAATCCACCACCGCCATTAACCTTGCCTTGGGCTTCAAGGCCAATGGCCTGCGCGTGGCGGTGCTGGACGCTGACGTTTATGGCCCATCCATGCCCAAGCTGTTTGGCATTCATGACAAGCCTGAGGCCAGCGACAAGCCGGGCATGCGCCTGAAGCCGATGAGCCGCTATGGCGTTGAGGTGGCTTCCATCGGCTTCCTCGTGGATGAGGCAACGCCGATGATCTGGCGCGGGCCGATGGTGATGTCGGCGCTCACCCAGCTGTTGCGCGAAGTCGCCTGGGGCGAGACTGACGTGATGGTGATCGACATGCCCCCCGGAACCGGCGATGCGCAATTGACGCTGGCGCAGCAAACGCCGCTGTCCGGCGCGGTCATCGTTTCCACGCCGCAGGATCTGGCGCTCATCGACGCGCGCAAGGGCCTCAACATGTTCGTGAAGGTCAATGTGCCGGTGCTGGGCCTGATCGAGAACATGAGCTATTTCATCTGCGATGGCTGCGGCAAGCGCCACGAGATTTTCGGCCACGGCGGCGCGCGCGCCGAGGCCAAGAAGCTGGGCCTGCCTTTCCTGGGCGAACTGCCGCTGGACCCGCTGATCCGCGCCCGCTCTGATTCAGGTGAACCCATTGTGGTGAGCGAGCCAGCCTCGCCCCATGCCGCCACCTACCGTGAAATTGCCAAAACCATCTGGGAAAGGCTTGAACAAGGGGCCGGCGCCAAGCCCGCACCGCGCATCGTGATTGGGGATTAGCTTTAACCTTCAGCTAACGCTAAACTCATAAAACAGGGTGGGAATAACACGACAACCGGAGATTGATTCGGTTAAAGGAGGGGGAAATATGTCTGCTTTGCTCAAGATTTCCGGCGCTGTTTTGGCCATTCTGGGTTTGGCCCTGGGCGCCCTGACATTCATCACCCCCGGGAAGATGGATGTTTATGGCATCAAGCTGGATACCGCGGCCATCCTGCTGGTCGGCGGCATTCTGGCACTTGGCCTTGCCGGGGTGATTGACACCCTGCGCGGCCAGCGCCCGCGCGCCACCGCCGAACGCGTGGCCGATGCCCGCCCTGAAGTTGCCGCGCCGGAAGCCAAGCCTTCCGCCAGCTTCAGCCGCAAGCCTGCCGAAGCCGCCGCGGCAACCGCCATGGTTGCCGGTGGCCTTGCCGCCGCCGCCGAAGCCGCCAGCGCCAAGGCCGCTGCCAAGCCGGCCTCGGATTCGGTTGCCGACACCATCACCGCGCTGGAGCAGGCCAAGGCCGATGTCATCCGCTCCATGGGTGGCATGGATGCGATGGCCAAGCCGGCAACGCCGGAACCGGCCCACGCCGCAGAGCCCGTCAAGGCCGCCGCTGCTGCCGCAGAGCCGGAAGCTGCCGAAGAGCCTGCCGCCGAAGAAAGCGCTGAGGAAGATCTCTATGTCGTGGAAGAAAAGATCATCCGCGGCCGCCCGGCCCGCGTGCTCTCGGACGAGACCGTGGAAGCTGAAACCGATGAAGGCTGGATGCGCTTCGAAAACCTCGACCACCTGAACGAATATCTCGACTCGGTGGAAGAGCAGACGACCTAGACCAAGGCCCTCGGCATCAAGTCATAGGGGTGCTTCCAGCCCGGAAGCGCCCTTATTTTTTGGCACCATGCATCAACCCGCGGGCTGATGTCGAAGGGCAGTTCCTCGCCATAGAAGAGATAGCCGCATAGCGACAGGTCGGCGATGGTCATGCGCCCGCAGGCGATGAAATCGGTGTGCGCCAAATGCGCTTCCACCACCTTCATCGCATTCTCCACCCGGCCCCGGAGGAATTTGGTGACATCACTTTCCGGCTGCTTCATCAACGCCACCTGATAGCGCAGCGTGGCGATACTGGCGGTGAACTTGTGGTTGTCGAACAGGATCCAGCGGTAAATCTCGCGCCGCTCATCCTCGTTTGCCCAGCCAAACTTGCCGGTGAGGCAGGCGAGATAGTCGAGGATCACGCCGGATTGGCTGAGCAGCTTGCCCTTGTGCTCCAGCACGGGCGCCTCGCCCATTTCATTCACATCCTGGCGGAACTTGGTGCCGCGGGTTTCACCCTTGAAGAAATCAATTTTTACCGGCTCCCAATCCAGCCCGCAAAACTGCAGCATCAGCGCCACTTTGTAGGCATTGCCGCTTTCGCCAAAGCAATGAAGCCTGAACTCCGCCATGCTCACCTCACATCCAGAACGCTGGTTGACGCGCGGCGCACTACCTCCGTGGCCACCGATCCCTTGAACAGCCGCTGCAGGCGCGAGCGGCGCTCATCGCTCACCACAATCGTGCCATAGGCATTGCCGGTCTCGACAATCTTCTCAACAATCTCGCCCACTGCCACCTTGGTGGACAGTGCCTTGATCTTCATGGCCTTGAGCAGCGCCTCGGCATTGGTTACCGCTTCGCGCGCCGCGGGCAGGCCCGCTTCATCCGCGGCCACGGAAAGCAGGCTGATGTCGCGCCCCATCACATGCGCCAGAACGGCCGCGCGCCGCACCGTTTGCAGCGAGCGCGGCGAGCCATCGGTGGAGATGAGGAATCCCATGCGCTCATTGGGCCGCCTGGCCACCAGAACCGAGCAGGGCGCCAGCGTCACGATGCTTTGCACCACGCCTGAATCGAAAAAGGATTGCAGCTCACCGCGCCAGCGTGAAGGCTCGCCCACGATGATCAGGTTATAGGGGCCAAGCTCATATTGATCGAGAATGCCCACCGCCACGTCTGGCGCGGTCTTGAGCTTGAGAACCACGCTGCGGCCGTTGGGCGCGCGGTATTCAATCTTGTTGTCGCCGGCCGGGTCTCCCCAGGCGTTCTGGTTTTGCGTGGTGCGTTCCCAATCGGAAACATCAAGCCCTTCGGCCTTCAGCATGTCCAGCGCGCGGCGCAGGTGGCTAACACCCGGCAATTCAAAGCCGGCATCCATCATGTTCTGCCGGGCCAGCCTCACTTGCAGGCCGCCGGAATGCAGGCCCTGGTCGATGGGCCGCACATAGAGAATGATGATGTCGCATTCATCCGAGGCGCCGAACCGCGCCGCCTTGCGCACCGTGATGAAGCTTTCCTCGGATCCATCAATGCAGGCGAGGATGCGGAAACGGTTGCGCCGCTGCGCCCGCAGGTTGGCCAGCGTCTTCTGGATGGCGGCTTCTTGCCGGACGGGCAGCAGCGGCTTGCGGAAGCCCTTCATGGCAGCACCGGCCAATAATATTGCGCCGTGAGCAGCAGCACCACGAAGGAAATCACCATCATGCGGATGCCGATCTTGAAGAAATCCGAACTCTTGAGATAGCCCGAGGCATAGATGATGGTGAAGGCCGGCTGGGCCGCCGGCGTGAGATAGCCAAAGGCCGAGGACAGGGCGGTGAGAAAGCCCACGCCCAGTGGGTCATGCCCGGCGGCCACGGCGGTTTTGAGCACGATCGGCGCCAGAACCGCCACGGCGGCCCCCGCCGTCATGGTGTTGGAGACAAAGATCGTCAGCAGTGAGACCGTGGTGTTGAAGGCAAAGAGATTGGTGGCGCCCACCGCTTGCAGGCCATTGAGCACGCTGAAGGCCACCCACTCGGCAGCGCCGGTGGATTTCATTTCCACGCCCAGCGAAATCGCCGCCGCATAAAGCAGGATCACGCCCCAGTTTACGCCGGCGTTGATGTCTTCCCACCGCACCAGCCCGAACACCAGGAAGGCGATCGTGCCGCCAATGGCGATGGTGCCCAGCCCCAGCTGTGAGGAGAACGCCACCCAGAGGAAGATTGTTGCGAGGAAGATCAGGATGGTCAGCCATTCCGAGCCGCGCATCGGCCCCTGCATCGAAACCTGTGTGCGCAGCCTCGTGATGGCGCGCGTCATGTCGCTGATCTCGGGCCGGAAGGTCCACACCAGAAGCAGCGTCACGAAGGGCAGCCGCAGCAGGAACATGGGGAAGGCATAAAGCGCCCAGTGCACGTAATCCATCAGGTAGCGCTGGGTGGCGGGGTCGCTGGCCGTATAGAAGAAATCCTTCCAATAACTGATCATGATGGCATTGCGCGCACCGCCCGACGGCGTGGCCACGCCGGCGATGGAACAGCCATAGGAAATCGAGAACAGGATCACCGCGGCAAGGTTGTGCACCTTGCCCGGCTCATTCGAAGTCAGCGTGATCAGTGTGACACCCACCGGCAGCATCATCGCCGCCACCGTGTGCTCGCCGATGAAGGCCGCGAGAATGCCGCACACCACGGTGATGCCGAAGGAAATCCAATAGACGTTCGTGCCCGTCACCCGCACGATCCACCAGGCGATGCGCTTGTCCAGCCGCTGTTTCACTACCGCCACGGCCAGCATGAGCGAGCCCATGATGAAAAGAACTGAATCCGTCATCAGGCTTTGCGCCACCTTGGTGGGGTCAATGCGCAGCAACGTCACCTCGCCCACGATGATCAGCAAAGGCACCGTGGGCAGCGGCACGGCTTCCGAGACAAACAGGATCGTCGCCATCAGCGACATGCACAGGACAATCTGCCCCTGATGGGTAAGGCCAGATGGGGTGGGGGCTGCCATCAGGGCAAAGCCCACCACCATGGCGATGATGAACCAGCGCCGCTTCCACAGCAGCGAGAAATCCACGAAATTGCGCAAGAGCAGATAGCGCTGATAGCCCCGGCGGCGGAAGCGCCCCAGCCGCGAGCCATGCTCATAGGCCAGCAGGCTGTCGCGCGAGAGCAAAAAATCCGCTGCTTGCTGGGTTGCGTTCATGCCTTGCTTTGCCCGTTTCTGCCCTTAAGGTGGAAAGCGTCTCGCCGGCCAGGATTCGAAGCCCCAACCATGTTAAATTCCGTACTCGACAGCATCGACGCCGCGCAAGCAAAAAGCCGCCAAAACCTGTTCGACCTGCTGAAATTCAAGAGCATTGGCACAGACCCGGCCTTCGCCGCCGAATGCCGGGCCGCCGCCGGCTGGCTGGTGGCCTACCTCAAGGCCATGGGGCTTGCGGCGCAAACCCATGAAACCAGCGGCCAGCCCGCCGTCATCGGCCAGTGGGGCGAGGGCCGCAAGGGCCTGCCTCATGTGCTTTTTTATGGCCATTACGATGTTCAGCCGGTGGATCCTCTCAGCCTGTGGCACACGCCCCCGTTTGAGCCGCGCATCGGCCAGACGGCGCGCGGCGTGGAGGCAATCTTTGGCCGTGGCACCTCCGACGACAAGGGCCAGCTGATGACCTTTCTGGAAGCCATCCGCCTGTGGCTGGCGGCCCATGGCAGCCTGCCTTTCCGCCTCACGGTGCTGATCGAGGGCGACGAAGAGGGCGACAGCAGCCATCTGGACCGTTTCCTCAAGGCCAAGGGCAAGGCCCTGAAGGCGGATATTGCCTTCGTCTGCGATACCGAGATGTGGGACGAGAAAACCCCCGCCATCACCACCTCACTGCGTGGCTGCATCGCCGAGGACGTGACGGTGACGGGCCCGGCGCTGGATCTGCATTCCGGCTATTTCGGCGGCCCGGCCGTCAATCCGCTCAAGGTGCTTTCCAGCCTTGTTGCAAAGTTGCACGGCGCCAATGGCCGCATCGCCATTCCCGGTTTCTATGACGGGGTGAAGCCCGTTTCAAAGCGCCGCCTCGCGCAGTGGAAAAAGCTCGGCCTCTCGGAGAGCCATTTCCTGGGCGAAGTGGGCTTGCGCCATGCCGCCGGCGAAAAGGGCAAGAGCCTGGCGGAACAGCTTTGGGCACGGCCCACGGCGGAGGTGAACGGGCTGTGGGGCGGCTACACGGCCGAAGGCCGTAAGACGGTGCTGCCCGCCAAGGCCGAGGCCAAGTTCACCTTCCGGCTGGTGGAGGGGCAGAACCCCGCCAAGTGCCGCGCCGCCTTCCGCCGCTTCATGCGCGCCAGCCTGCCGCCGGATTGCAGGATCAGCTTTGCCGCCCATGGCGGGGATTCAACCGGCATCGCCGTTGATGAGCAAAACCCATGGATCGGTGCCGCTGCGGCGGCGCTGAAAGACGAATGGGGAACCCCCGCCGCGCTGGTGGGCTCCGGCGTTTCCATTCCGGTGGTGGAAAGTTTCCGCAAGCACCAGAAGATGGAAAGCCTGCTCGTCGGCTTTGCCCGCTTTGATGACGCGGCCCACAGCCCCAATGAGAAATATGACGTGGAATCCTATCACCGGGGAACGCGCTCCTGGGCGCGGCTCATCGGCAAGATCGCAGAAGGAAAATGGAAATGAGTGTTGAGAAAGTTGTCGGCGCCGCTGAAGGCGCATTTGAGGCAAGCCTTGGCCGGTTGATGCAGCTGCTGCGCATCCCTTCAATCTCGACAGACCCCGCCTATGCTGAGGACTGCGCCAAGGCCGCGGCCTGGCTGGTGAAGGAGCTTTCGGCCCTGGGCTTTGAGGCATCCTCCCGCGCCACGCCGGGCCGCCCCATGGTGGTGGCCCACTACACGCCCAAGGGCGCAGACGCCAAAACCCCGCACGCGCTTTTCTATGGCCACTATGATGTGCAGCCGGTCGATCCCATCGAGAAATGGCACACCAAGCCCTTCGAGCCCGTGCTGAAAGATGGCAAGCTCTATGGCCGCGGCACCGCGGACGACAAGGGCCAGCTGATGACCTTCGTGGAAGCGGCCCGCGCCTGGATCGCCGCCACGGGCAGCCTGCCCATCAAGGCCACTTTCCTCATCGAGGGCGAAGAGGAAAGCGGCTCACCCTCGCTCATCCCCTTCCTGCAGGCCAACAAGGCAGAGCTTTCCTGCGATGTCGCCTTTGTCTGCGACACCAATATGTGGGATGAGAAAACCCCAGCGATTACAACACGCTTGCGCGGCCTTGTTCATGAAGAGGTTGAAGTGACTGGCCCGGCCATTGATCTTCACTCCGGCATGTATGGCGGCCCGGCCACCAATCCCATCCGCGCCCTCTCGGGCCTTGTCGCGGCGCTGCATGACAAGAACAGCAAGGTCACCATTCCTGGCTTCTACGATGGTGTCGCCGCCCTGCCCAAGCCCACCAAGAAGCAATGGGCCTCGCTCAAGTTTTCCGAGAAGAAGTTCCTCAGCGCTGTTGGCCTCAAGTCATCGGCGGGCGAGAAAGGCTTCAGCGTGCTGGAGCAAATCTGGGCGCGGCCCACGGCGGAAGTGAATGGCATGTGGGGCGGCTACACTGGTGCGGGCACCAAGACGGTGATCCCCTCCAAGGCCTTTGCCAAATTCACCTTCCGCCTTGTCGGCAAGCAGAACCCGCAGAAGATCCTGAAAGCCTTCCAGGCCTTCGCCAAGAAGCACATGATGAAGGATGCCAAGATCAAGTTCTCCGGCCATGGCGGCGGCAGCCCGGCGTCAGAAATTTCCGAGGGCAATGCCTATATCCAGAAATCCGCCGCCGCCCTGAAGGCCGAATGGGGCAGGGAGACGGTGTTGATGGGTTCAGGCGGCTCCATCCCCATCGTGCGCTCCTTCAAGGACATCCTGGGCATGGATTCGGTTCTGGTCGGCTTCGGCCTGAATGACGATGCCATCCACAGCCCCAATGAGAAATACAATCTCTCCAGCTTCCAGCGCGGCATCAAGAGCTGGGTGCGCATCATCGGTGCGCTGGCGCAATGAGCAGCCTCCCGGCGCGGCTGGCGGAATATACCGCCGCGCTGAACCGCCATGACCTTGATGTAGTGGAGCGCATGTTTGCCGAGGACGCGCTTTACCTCTCGCCCGGCCTGCCTGCGCCCATGCGGGGCCGCGCGGCAATCATGGCCGCCTTCCGCGCCTATTTCGCGCAGCACACCGATCAGGTGAACGGGGACGAGGATGTGCGGCCGCTTGGCACCCACAGCATCGAGGCCCGCTGGTGGCTGAGCTCTTCCACCTCAAGCCGAATGGGCACCCAACGCATCACGTTCAACGACGCAGGCGAGATCACCCGCATCGAAGTGGTGGATGGCTAACCGGCCGCCTCCAGCCTGCCGGGACAGCGGCTAGATTACGTTGCAATCTAAGATTGAACGGCCTGTAAAATGATATATGGTTCCAATGCCGGGCGCATCATTGGAGGGAAACATGCTTTCAAGAATGCATACGGCTGCGCTGTCTGTCTTGCTTTCATTGTCCTTTGGCTGCCTGGTTGGCGGGCCTGCAAAAGCTGCACAGAGCGACAACATCACCATTGATCCGCCAGCCAACCTGTCATCCAACGGCCAGGACTTTGCCTTCGGCCTCCGGGCAGTCCAAAACAACGACATGGGTGGTGGCGACATCTGGCTCGGCTTCCGCAAAGGCGGATGGTTCGAAAAGGGAACCAACTTCTCTGCCTGTTCCATCCATGGGGATGATGCAATTGCTGATGCGGGCAACGCCGGCAGTGAATCAGGCAGGGGCTTGAGTTACGAATGCGGCCGCTCATATGGAATGAGCGTGAAGATCGACAAGTGCCAGTTGACGGCCCAGCTTCATGGTTACGTGCACTCGGATTTCCCAAATCCGGCAGCACTGGGGCCGTCCACTATCGATATCAAGTTCGAGAAGAAGTCCCCAACCAGTGGCCAGCTCAAGGTCTCTGCCATGACTCTCGCTGGCAAGATCGAGTTCGAAGGCAAGACCACCGGGCCAATTTCCATGCCTTCTTGCCCATGATCTAGGCAGCACGAAAACAAGGAGTGTGCGAAGCGCGTTCAGCCAATCCTGAACCGCTTCACATGCTCCGGCGGCGTCAGACCGGCGGGCAGGCGCGGGCAGTCCACAACCGGCCCGGCCTGCGTTGCCATGGGGATCACCCCGGCCCAGATGGGCAGCGCGAAATCCTCTTCGTCGTCGCCCGGCCCGCCGCTGCGCACCTTGGCGGAAACCTCATTGAGTTCCAGGCCCAGGATCATGGTGGCCTTGAACTCCTGCTTGGTCATGGGCCGCAGCGTGTCCCAGCGCCCGGGATAGAGCGCATCGACGAAATTCTTCATCTTCTGCTCTTTCTCGGCGGCGTCCGAAACCACGAAGGCCTTGCCGAAGGCCATCACCGAACGGTAGTTGACCGAGTGATTGAAGGCCGAGCGCGCCATCACCATGCCATCCACCAGCATCACATTCACGCACACTTCGGCGGCAACGCTGGTTTCAAGCATCCGGCTGGCCGAAGAGCCGTGCCAATAAATGTGGTTGCCCTCGCGCCACTGCATGGTGGGCGTCACATAGGGCTTGCCCTCGAAGACATAGCCCACGGTGCAGAATGGCTGCGCGTCCAGAATGGCGTGAACCGTTGCGGCGTCATAATGGGCGCGCTTGGCCAGGCGTTTCACGCGGGTGCGTTCGGTGGGGGCGGTGGCAGAACTGTTCATTTATGTCGTCATGCCTGCGCAAGCAGGCATCTCCGTTTTTGAAAGGAAACACAGATTTCCGCTTTCGCGGGAATGACGAAACTTATGGTCATGAATGTGGAAGCAAGAGAACCAGTTGGCGCCGAAATCTGGCACCGCATGTCCCAATTGTCACCCGCCGGTGACACTCATGTGCCGGGCCACGGCAGGCCTGTTGTGGTCGCGGTCGATGATGAAGTCATGGCCCTTGGGCTTGCGGCCGATGGCTTCCATGATGGCCTGCGTCACCAGCCCGTCGCTTTCCGAGGCGCGCAACGGTGCCCGCAGGTCCGCGGCGTCATTCTGGCCGAGGCACATGTAAAGCGTGCCCGTGCAGGTGATGCGCACGCGGTTGCAGCTCTCGCAGAAATTATGCGTCAGCGGCGTGATGAAACCCAGCCGCCCGCCAGTCTCGGCCACCCGCACATAGCTGGCTGGGCCGCCGGTCTTGTAGGGAATGTCCTGCAGCGTGAACTGTTCCGCCAGCTGGGCGCGCAGCTGCGAGAGTGGCAGGTATTGGTCTGTCCGGTCCCCGTCAATGTCACCCATCGGCATGGTTTCGATCAGCGTCAAGTCCATCTTCTGGCCATGCGCCCAGGTGAGCATGGCGGGAATTTCAAACTCGTTCACGCCTTTCAGCGCCACGGCATTGATCTTGATCGCAAGGCCGGCATCCTGCGCCGCCTTCACGCCGTCCAGCACCTTGGCAAGCTCGCCCCAGCGGGTGATGGCCTTGAACTTGTCCGCATCCAGCGTGTCGATCGACACATTGATGCGCTTCACACCATGCCGCGCCAGGTCTTTGGCATATTTCACCAGCTGGCTGCCATTGGTGGTCAGCGTCAGCTCTTCCAGTGCGCCGGTTTTCAGGTGGCGTGAAAGGCTTTCCACCAGCGTCATGATGCCCTTGCGCACCAAAGGCTCCCCGCCGGTCAGGCGCAGCTTCTTCACGCCCTGCGCAATGAAGGCCGAGCACAGCCGGTCAAGCTCTTCCAGCGTCAGCAAATCCGCCTTCGGCAGGAAGTTCATGTTTTCGGCCATGCAGTAAACGCAGCGGAAATCGCAGCGGTCTGTAACGGAAACGCGCAGGTAGGAGACGTGCCGGCCAAAGGGGTCGATGAGTTGAGCCATCCTCAGATAATGCCCCGATTGCCGCAGCGCTTCAAGCATGCCATTGCCCGCCGCCCAAAAGCTTCTATAGTCCTGCCATGGCAAGCCGCTGCATCTCGCGCCGAGGCGCGTTATCCTGGCTCGCCGCCGGGCCCTTCATTGCATCCGTGCAGGCGGCGGCAGGGGTGGATTTGGCCCTCGTGCTGGCGATTGATTGCTCCTTGAGCGTGGATGACTATGACTACCGCCTGCAGTTGCGCGGAACCGGCCAGGCCCTGATAGATTCCGCCCTCACCCAGTTGATTGGCCAGGGCAATTCCAAGATGATCGCGGTTTCGGCCTTCCTGTGGTCCAGCCCGCAGGACCAGCAGATGATTGTGCCTTGGCGTATCCTTTCCAGCAGCAGCGGCGCGGCGCAGGTAGCTGACGAAATCTTCGCAGCACCCCGGAAAATTGACGCAGGCGCCACCGCCACAGGCGATGCGCTGGCTTTTGCCGCGGCGCTCTTGCAGTCGGCCCCGCCGGCCGCGCGCCGCGTCATTGATGTTTCCACCAACGGCCACTCCAACATGGGCCGCCCGGTTGAGCCTATCCGTCAAAGCCTTCTGGCAGATGGCGTGACGATCAATGGCCTTGCGGTGAGCGACCGGGAACCGGGCCTGAAAGCCTATCTGGAACGCGCCGTGATTGGCGGGCCAGGCAGCTTCGTGCTTGAGGCAAGTGATTACAACGCCTACACATTGGCCATCCGCATGAAGCTGTTCCGTGAGATCGCCGGGCAATTGCCGGTGTGAGCGCATGGCCCGAGCGTCTGGCCGTCCGAGGGGTCAAGCCTGAATGAACCGCCGGAAACTGCTTGGCAGTCTGGCCGCTGCCGCGTTGCCGGGCAAGGCCATGGCCGCCACGACGGTGGACCTCGCACTCGTGCTGGCCATTGATTGTTCCTACAGTGTCGATGCCCATGAATATGCCCTGCAGATGAGCGGCACTGCCCAGGCCCTGATGGCCCCGGAAATCCTTCAGGCGGTGGCTGGCGGCTTGCGCAAGCAGATCGCCCTGTCGGCCTTCCTGTGGTCCGAGCCTGCCAACCATTTCATGCTGGTGCCATGGCAACTTCTGCGTGGCCCGGAAGATGCGCTGGCCATTGGCAACATGTTCCTGCGCGCCCCGCGCGATGTGCCGCGCGGCACCACGGCCACGGGCTCGGCCCTGCTGTTTGCCCAGTCGCTGCTGGACACAGCACCGCGCGCCCTGCGCCATGTCATCGACGTGTCAACCGATGGCGTGTGCAATGAAGGCCCGAAGGTGGAGGAGGCGCGCGATGCCGTGCTGGCCAAGGGCACGGTGATCAACGGCCTCGCCATCACCACCGACACCAAGGACCTTGATGACTACCTGCGTGAAAGCGTGGTGGGCGGCAACCAGAGCTTTGTCGTCACCGCCGATGATTTCGAAGCCTATGGCCACGCCATCCGCCTCAAGCTGTTCCGCGAAATCACCAATGTGGACATGATCTGAGGCAGTTCAATAACCCGGCGGTGGCGTGAAGCCGCCAAACTCTTTCTCCAGCAATTCGGCAAAGCGCAGGGCCTTGAGGTCATCATATTCCCGCGTGATGATCTGCACGCCAACCGGCAGGCCATCTGCGGCAAGGCCGAGTGGCGCAACGGTTGAAGGCAGATAATAGCCGCCGGAATAGCCCGCCCAGAAGCGCTGGTCGATGGTCGAAACCCGCTTGCCGTTCACCGTGATGTATCGCTCATGCCGCTCGCCCACATGGTCATGCGCAAAGGCGGTGCCGGCCGCCGTGGGGCACAGCAACACGTCCCAGTTCTCAAAGAACTGGTCCCACAACAGGCGCAGCTGGTTGCGCCGCTCATGCACGCGCAGCCAGTCGCGGTGCGAAAGCGCAAAGGCCCGCGTCATCATGGCCACATAGGAACGGTCGCCATTGGAAAGTGTCTTCGCCTTGGCCACTGCCTCGTCATATTGCGCGTCTGACAGGCGCTTTGCTGCCGTGGCGCGAAGCAGCGTGATGTAGATCTGGTAGTTCTCCTCATCGGTGAAGCCCGGTTGCGCGCTGAAGGAGAGCGTCTTCACCTTTTTGCCCAGCGCCTCGCCCAGCGCCAGGATCTTGTCCTGCACCTTGCGGTCCACCTCGCTGGCGGGGCTGTTCAGCTTGATGGCCACGCGGAAGTCTTTCAGCGTTTTCTGGGGGGCCTTGGGCAGTTGCGCCTGAAGCCCGCGCCCCTCCGGCAGCCCGGGGCCCGCCATCAAGGCCAGCAGCGCCGTCAGATCCCGGGCCGAGCGTGCCAGGGGCCCGGCCACGGTGATGTCCGCCACCGAAACATCGCCGGGCCGCGCATGGCCGCGGTAGGAGACAAGTTGATAGGTGGGCTTGTGGCCATAAACGCCGCAATAATGCGCCGGGTTGCGGATCGAGGCGCCAATGTCAGAGCCAACCTCAATGGCGCTCATGCCGGTGGCCAGCGCCGCCGCCGCACCGCCGGAAGAGCCGCCCGGCGTGCGCGTCAAGTCCCAGGGGTTGTTGGTGGTGCCATACACGGCGTTGAAGCTCTGCCAATCGGCAAGGTCCAGCGGCACATTGGTCTTGCCATAGAGAATGGCGCCAGCCGCCGCCAGCCGCGCGATCACATCGGCATCGCGCGTGGCGATGTTGTTCTTCAGCGCCGGGTCTCCGAAGGTTGTGGGCGTTCCCGCCCAATCGAAGCTTTCCTTGGCCGTCATCGGCACGCCGTCGATTGGCGAAAGCGGCTCGCCCTTCTTCAGCCGCCGGTCGGCCGCCGCCGCCGCCTTGAAGGCGCGGGGAATGTCGGTCACCACCACGGCATTGACGGCCGCATTGTGCTTGGCGAACTGGTCCAGATTGGCCTGCAGCAGCTCGCTGGCCGACAGCTTGCGGGCCTTGAGCAATTTGCCCAGCTCAAGGGCGGGCTTGAAAATGAGATCACGCATGGCGCGAAGATGACCCATGCGCAATTCGCGGGCAAGGGGAGGGCGACAAATCGCACCCAAGCCAGTATGCATGGCGCCATGAACCGCCAAAACCTCCTGGGCTATGCCTATGCCGCGCTGGGTGCTGCCCTGTTTTCCACCAAGGCCATTTTCATCAAGCTTGCCTATATCGACAAGGTGGATGCCGGTTTGATGCTGGCGCTGCGCATGGTCACGGCGTTGCCCTTTTTCCTTGCCGTGGCGGTCTACATCGTCTGGCGCGACGTCAAGGCCGGCCGCCCGCTGCCCAGCGGCAAAATGTGGCTTTCCGCCATGGCCATTGGCTTTGTCGGCTTCTATCTCTCCGCCCTCTTGGATTTCATGGGCCTCGTCTACATCACAGCGCAGTTGGAGCGGCTCGTCCTCTTCACCTATCCGGTGATGATCATGGTGCTCGGCTGGCTGTTCTTCGGCGGGCGCATTTCGCTGATGGGCTGCCTCGGCGCGGCCATCACCTATGGTGGCCTCTCGGTCGTTTTCCTCAGTTCCTACAAGGGCGGCGGCAGCAATGTGGTGCTGGGCACGACGCTGGTTTTGGGCTGCGCGCTCACCTACGCGCTCTATCAGCTGCTGGCGAAAAAGATCATTGGCCAGATCGGCAGCCCGCTGTTCACCGGCGTGGCGCTCTCAAGCTCTGCGGTGGCCTGTGTGCTGCACTACATCATCGTGAACCAGACTTTTGATTTCTCGGCACCCGGGCACTTCTATCAAATGGCCATCGGCTGCGGCATCGTCGCCACGGTGATCCCCAGCTTCCTGGTCAATGCCAGCCTGTCGCGCATCTCGGCGCAATCATCCTCGATGATCGCCACCATCTCGCCGATCATCACCATCTCGCTCGCCGTGTGGATATTGGGCGAGGAATTCACCTGGATTGACGCCTTCGGCTCAGCCCTGGTCATCGCCGGCATCGCGCTTTACGCGCTCACCGAGAAAAAGCCGGATGCCGAAAAGAAGCAGGAAATGGCCGGCGAGATGGAGCCGGCCTAGCTTCCGGTTCCTCAGCTCATGGTTTCCGGCAAGGCCGCCTTGCGCTTCGCCATGAACTCTTGCAGCGCCCCGTCAATGCCTTCATCCAGCGCCGGGGCCTGATAGTCCCGCAGCATCTGCTTCCACTTGGCATTGGCGCGCTGAACGATGTCCTTCTCGCCCTCAACCTGCCACTGCTCGAAGGAGTTGTTGTCGGCAAGGCCCGAGCGCCAGAAGGCGGTCTGGAAATTGGCCTGGGTGTGGGCGCTGCCCAGATAGTGTGAGCCGGGGCCCACTTCGCGGATGGCGTCCATCGCCTGGCCGTTCTCGGAGAAATCCACCCCCTCGGCGAATTTTTGGAACATGGTCAGCTGGTCATGGTCCATGATCAGTTTTTCATAGCCGGAAGCCAGGCCGCCTTCCAGCCAGCCGGCGGAATGCAGGCAGAAGTTCACGCCTGAAAGCATGGTGGACCAAAGCGTGTTGGCGCTTTCGTAGGCCGCCTGCGCATCGGGAATCTTGGAGCCGCACAAGCCGCCGCCCGAACGGAACGGCACACCCATGCGCCGCGCCAGCTGTGCTGCACCAAAGGTCACAAAGGCCGGTTCCGGCGTGCCGAAGGTGGGCGCCCCCGATTGCATCGACATGGAGGCCGCGAAGGTGCCGAACACCACCGGCGCACCCGGGCGGCACAGCTGCGTGAAGGCAATGCCCACCGAAGCCTCGGCCAGAATCTGCGTCAGCGTGCCAACCGTTGTGGTGGGAGACATGGCACCCGCCACGATGAAAGGCGAGATCACGCAGGCCTGGTTGGCCCGCGCCAGAACCTTCAGCGCGCCCAGCATCACGCCGTCCCACACCATGGGTGAGTTGGCGTTGATCAGCGAGGTCATCACGCAGTTCTGGTCCACGAAGTCCTTGCCGAACAGCAATTCGCACATGGCCACGGAATCGGCCGAGCGTTCGCCCGATGTCACCGACGACATGAACGGCTTGTCGGAATATTTGATGTGGGTGTAGATCATGTCCAGGTGCCGCTTCGGCACGGGAATGTCCACCGGCTCGCACAAGGTGCCGCCCGCGTGGTGCAGGCTCGGCAGCATGTAAACCAGCTTGGCGAAATTGCGGAAATCCTCGATCGTGGCATAGCGGCGGCCTTCATCAAGGTTGCGGATGAAGGGCGGGCCATAAACCGGCGCGAACACCATGTTGTTGCCGCCGATGGTGACGTTGTTGGCCGGGTTGCGCGCATGCTGCACATATTCGCGCGGCGCGGTTTTGATGAGCGAGCGCACCAGCCCCTTGGGGAAGCGGATGCGGAAGCGCCGCGCCTCGGCCGTGGGCTTCACGTCGGCGCCGGCGTCTTTCCACATCTGCACCGCTTCTTCGTCTTCATAGAAGTCGATGCCGGTTTCCTGCAGCACGGTTTCGGCGTTGGCCTCGATCAGCTCAAGCTGTTCATCGGTGAACGGCTCATAAGGCTTGATGGCACGGCGGATGAAGCCGGCCTGGGTGATGGCGGTGGAGGTGCGGGCGGCGCGGCGCGCATCGGCGCCGCCGCGGGCGCGGCGGCCTGAAGGGGCGGGAGCGGAGGTTTCGTCAGTCATCTGGGCCTCGGTTGAAAATCTTTCACCCATTCTAGCCGCACCTCACCGGAGCGAGGCGGCATTCAGCGTCCCCCCACCGCCAAGAAACGACAGATCAGGCCGCCATCCCCGCCGCTTTCGCACTGCGACACGCTGGGTGTGGACGAAGCTGCGCCTGAAGCCTAGTTTGCGCCCATGTGGGCCAGGCTGAAACAGCACCGGGTTGAACTCCGCTCATTCATTGCGGGCTGGCTGGTTGTCACCCTGCTGGTGCCCATACTGCTGGGCTTTGTGCCGCAAGCGCAACTTTCGCAAGCAGAAGCCATGCTGCGGGACGTGTCTGCCGCCCTCTGCGATCAGGCGGGCATGCCGGCCCCCGCCAAGGGCAGCCCCCACCAGCATGACCAGGATTGCCCCTGCTGCCTGCCCGGTGGCCCGGCCTCGGTTCAGCCGATGCTGCATGCCGCAGCGCCGGAAGTGCCCGCACCCGCCCGGCGCAGCGCGGCCTTTGTGGCCATTGATTGGCTGGCGCCCCGCATCACCCCGCAAGATCGCCGCATCGCGCCGTCGCGCGGGCCCCCGGCGCTTCTCGCCTGAAGCAACAGTTCCCCTGCGCCTGCGGGCGCAACCCGTCATTCATCTAAAGAGATTGTCATGAAACTCCTCAATCAACTCGCCCTTGCGGGCGCTCTCACCCTTGGTGCCGTCCTGGCCCAGGTTCTCGAAGCCGATGCCCATGAAATCAAGCTTGGCGCCTTGGTGATCCACCATCCCTGGCTGCGCCCCGCGCCGGGTGCGGGCGGCATGGCCGCCGCCTACACCACCATCGACAACACCGGGAAGGAAGATGACACCCTTATCTCAATCACCGTCGAGGGCTCCACCACCACCCAGATTCACGAGATGAAAATGGAAGGCGATGTCATGAAGATGAATGAGCTGCCCGATGGCCTCGTTCTGCCCGCCGCCAAGAGCACCGAACTGAAACCCAAATCTTTCCACGTGATGCTGATGGGCATCGCCACGCCCTTCATGGAAGGCGAAGAGGTGAAAGGCACCATGACCTTCGCCAAGGCCGGCAAGGTGGATGTGGATTTTGAAGTCGTCGCCCCCGGCGCCGACAAGCCGATGAAGCATTGACCATGGCCCAGGCAAAATCATTGCGTTGGGCGGTTTGGGGCATGGTGGCGCTGGCTGCCGTCATCCTCGGCCTCTTGGCATTGGAGCGCGGCGGCGATGACGGGCAGGAGGGCCTTGCCTCCTTTGGCGCGCCATTCAAGCTGGCCACCACCAAGGGCGGGGAGCTGGAGTCTACAAGCCTCAAGGGCAAGCCTTATGGCGTCTTCTTCGGCTTCACCCATTGCCCGGAGGTTTGCCCCACCACGCTGTTTGAAATGTCGGCGGCGATGAAGGAACTGGGCGATTCCGCCAAGGATTTCCGCCTGCTCTTCATCACCGTCGATCCTGAGCGGGACACGCTGCCCATCGTGAAGGACTACCTCGCCAATTTCGATCCGCGCATCGAGGGCCTGGTGCCAACGCTGGAGCAGCTGCAGCCTTTGGCCAAGGGCTTTCATGTCTATTACAAGAAGCAGCCCACCAGCGATGGCAGCTACACCATGGATCATACCGCCACGCTGTTTCTGTTCGATGCCAGCGGCAAATTCGCCAAGACCATTTCACTGGATGAAGACCGCGCCACCCGCGAGGCCAAGCTGAAATCCCTGATGGGCGGTTGAGGCGGCAGTAGCGCGCCAGCAAAAAGGGCAGGCCCTCAGGCCTGCCCTAATTTGTTTCAGCGGCAGCGATTTTCAGATCGCGCCAAGCAGCAGGCCAGCACCCGCGATGGCCGCGGCGGCCCCGGCCACTTTCACCACGCCAGCCGAATTCTTCAGGGCAACGCCAAGCGCCAGGCCTGCGCCATGCAGCAGCGCCGTGGCCGCCACAAAGCCAAGGCCATAGCTGAGGCCGGAAGCCAGTGCGGGCATTTCGCTGCCATGGGCATGGCCATGGAACAGGGCGAAAAAGCCCACAAGCCCCATCGCCGCCGAAACCGGCAGGCTCCACTCCAGCGCCACCAAGGCGCCCAGCACCAGAACCGATGCCGCAATGCCAACTTCTACATAGGGGAGGGCAAAGCCGTTCATGCCCAACGCGCCGCCCACACTCATCATGCCGATGAAAGCCATAGGCAGGGCCCAAAGTGCCCGCCCGCCCAGCCGCGCCGCAAACAGGCCCACAGCCACCATGGCGACCATGTGGTCCAACCCGCTCAAGGGGTGCAGCAACCCGGCCGCAAAGCCAACCGCGCCATGGCCGGGGTGCGCTTCCGCCGCGCCTGAGAAACCCGCCAGCGCCGCCGCTGCCAAAACCAACGTCCTGAAATTCCGTGCCATCTGCCGCTCCTTTTGCTCTTGCTTCGCGCCGCCATGGCGCATTCTGGCTGGCGCAACTGTAACACACCCTCCGGGCCGTTCCATCATTTTGCGAACTCCCGGCGGCTGGCCGCGCCATTCTGGATTTTGACGAGTGTTCGTGCTAGGGTTCCCGCATGACAAAGCTGGAACAAGTGGAACAACTCATTGCTTCCCTCGGCAAGGACGATTTAAAGCGCCTTGCCCGCTGGTGGGAAGAATTCCAGGCCGATGAATGGGACCGCCAGATGCAGGCCGATGCCAAGGCGGGAAAACTCGACAAGTTGATCGGCGAAGCCCGGTCTTCCATTGCCAAGGGCAATGTGCGTGACTTGTGAGACATAGGGCTGAGGCGGGTTTTTGGCAGCAGTATGAAGCGCTGCCAGCATCAATCCGCCGGCTCGCCGACAAGAATTTTGCACTTTTGACGGAAAATCCCTCGCATCCGTCCTTGCGCTTCAAAAACATCAAGGAGGATGTGTGGTCGGTGCGCGTTGGTCTCAATCACCGCGCCTTGGCTTTTCGCGAAGACGCAGCTTTCACCTGGTTCTGGATCGGCACCCACGCAGAATACGACAAGCTATTGCGGTGAAACCCGCAGGCTTTGCAGCCCGTGGAAGTGATAGCCATCCTTGTACACCGGCTTTTCCGCCAGCCTGAGCTTGGGCAGGCGCTGCAGCAGAACTTCCATTGCCACCTGCATTTCCAGCCGCGCCAGCGGCGCGCCGATGCAGAAGTGGATGCCGGCGCCAAAGCTCACATGCGGGTTTGGATCCCGCGTGGGGATGAACTGCTCTGGCAGCTCAAACTTGGCTTCGTCATGGTTGGCCGCGCCCAGCATCAGCCCCACCGTCTCGCCCTTTTTCAGCTTCAGCCCGGCGAATTCCATGTCCTGCAGCGCGTAGCGGGTGAACATGTGCAGCGGCGCATCAAAGCGCATCACCTCATCGATCAGCGCGGGCGTCACCGGCCCGGTGATGCCATGCTCCAGCAGCGTCTTGAGGCCATTGCCCATCGAATGCACCGTGGCCTCATGCCCGGCATTGAGCACTAGTATCGCGGTGGTGATCAGTTCATCTTCCGTCAGCTTCTGGCCTTCGCTCTCGGCGCGCAGCAGTTCTGAAAGCAGGTCATTGCCCAGCGCCTTGCGCCGTTCGGCGATCAGGCCGCGCATGTAGGAGGAGAAGGCGGTGACGGCTTTCACCGCCGCGTCTTCCACCGCCCGGTCCCGCTTGGCCATGTACATCGCCACATGGTCATGGCTCCAGGCCAGGAACTGGCTGGACATTTCAACCGGTGCGCCCAGCAGTTCGCAGATCACCGCCACGGGCACGGGTGTTGCAAAGGCCTCCAGCAGGTCAACCTCATCCTTCGCTTCAAATCCGTCAATCAAGTCATTGGAAAGATTGGCGATCATCGGCCTCAGCCGTTCAATCTGGCGCGACAGGAAGGCCCGGCTGATCAGGCCGCGCAGCCGCGTGTGCACCGGCGGCTCAAGCTCCAGCAACGAATGTTTCTCATGTTCGGTGAACACCTGCAGATGCTCCGCCGGCTCAGGCCAGCCCAGCTCCTCGCGGCTGGCAATGTGCAGGATCTGCCGGCCGAAGCGCCGGTCGCGCAGCGCGGCATTCACATCCTCGAAGCGCGAGAAACACCAGTGGCCATATTGCTCCCATTTGAACACCGGGCATTCGCGGTGCAGGCGGCGGTAGATGGGGTAGGGGTTCTGGTAGAACTGCGCGTCACGCGGGTCGAGGTCGACAGAACAAGTGTTGGAATCGATCTTCATGATGGCTATTAAACCGCTTTTTCGCCTGAAAGCACCATCCCAGCATGTCTGAACACCATACGCCAGAATTTGAATTCATCGCGCTTGTCGCCTTGATCTCGGCGCTCGTGGCGATGTCGATCGACACCATGCTGCCCGCCGTCGGCATCATGGCGCATGAGCTTGGCGCCGCCCATGAGAATGACCGGCAGTTGATCGTGCTGGGCTTCTTCACCGGCATCATGCTGGGCACCCCGGTGTTCGGCCCGCTGTCGGATTCCATTGGCCGCAAGCTTTCCATCTATGGCGGCATTGCCGTTTACTGCGTGGGCGCGCTTATCTGCCTGTTTGCCCCCGGTTTCACCGCGCTGATCGTCGGCCGCGTCATCCAGGGCTTTGGCGCGGGTGCTGCCCGCATCGTCACGCTGGCCATGGTGCGCGATGGCTTCAAGGGCCCGGCCATGGCCCGCATCATGAGCTTTGTGATGTCGGTCTTCATGCTGGTGCCGATCTTCGCGCCGTCGATCGGCCAGCTGGTGCTTTATGTTGCCAGCTGGCGCGTGCTGTTTGCGGGCTTCATCGTGGCGGCCCTCGTCATGGCCACGTGGCTGGCGTTGCGGCAGGAAGAAACGCTGGCCCCCAGGAACCGCTTGCCCTTCCAGCTTGGCAAGCTTTGGGCCAGCGCCAGGGAAGTGCTCAGTCACCCCGTGGCGCTGGGCTATACGCTGGCCTCGGGCTTTGTCTTTGGCGTGTTCACCGCCTGGCTGGGCACCTGCCAGCAAATCTTTGCCGAGCAATACAAGCAGGGTGACAAGTTCGCCCTGTGGTTCGGCGCGCTGGCCACCACGCTGGCCATCGCCATGCTGCTCAACGGCCGCCTCGTCATGCGCCTGGGCATGCGCAAGCTCTCGCGCCGCGCCATGCTGGGCTACATGGCGATCTGGCTGGTCATTCTGCTGATGTGCCTTGCCTCGGCGGGCAACCCGCCGCTCTGGCTGCTGGCGCCCTTCCTTGCCCTGTGGTTCTTCAGCGCAGGCTTCACCTTCGGCAACTTCAACGCCATGTCGATGGAGCCCATGGGCCACATCGCCGGCATGGCAGCCGCCGTTTCGGGAACAATCTCGCAGGCCATGGGCATCGTGCTGGGCGGCTTTGCGGGGCGTTTCTATGATGGCACCATCACCCCGATGGCCTGGTTCTTCGTGGCCTTTGCGGTGGCGGCCTTCCTCGTCACCGAATGGGCCGAGCGCCACCGCAAGCCCGCCCGCGGCTGAACGGCGCGGTGGTTGAAATATCCTCACCTTGCATGTGCGCGCGCTTTGGCTAAAACCCTGCCATGCCGAAATCCTATTCGATTTTCTCGATCCTCCGCCATGCGCTGCGCCCCTCCGAACCCTGGCCCGAGGCCTGGGCCAAGCCCGCGCCGAAATCCAACTATGATGTGATCATCATTGGCGGTGGCGGCCACGGCTTGGCCACGGCCTATTATCTTGCCAAGAACCATGGCATCACCAATGTCGCCGTGCTGGAAAAATCCTATATCGGCTCCGGCAATGTCGGCCGCAACACCACCATCATCCGCTCCAACTACATGCTGGGCGCCAACACCGCCTTTTTCGAAAAATCGCTGCAGCTCTGGGAAGGGCTGAGCCACGATCTCGATTTCAACTGCATGGTTTCCCACCGCGGGCAAATCGTGGTGGCGGTCAGCCCCGGCCAGATGGATTCATTCGCCAGGCGCGGCAACCTCATGCGACTCAACGGCATTGACGCCGAGCTGCTCGACCGCAAGGAACTTGAGAAAGAGCTGCCCTATCTCGATTATTCCAAGCACGCCCGCTTCCCCATCTGGGGCGGCATCCACCAGCGCCGCGCCGGCACCGTGCGCCATGATGCCGTGGCCTGGGGCTATGCGCGGGCGGCCTCGGCGCTCGGCGTGCACATCATCGAGGATTGCGAAGTCACCGGCATGGTGATGGATGGCAACAAGGTGACAGGCGTTGAAACCAATCGTGGCCGCATTCTTGCGGGCAAGGTGGGCATCGCCGTTGCGGGCCATTCCTCGCATGTGGCGCGCATGGCGGGCCTTCGCCTGCCGGTTGAAAGCCACATCCTGCAGGCCTTTGTCACAGAGCCGGTGAAGCCCATGGTGCATCATGTGGTGAGCTGGGGGGCCGAGCTGTTCTATCTCTCGCAGTCCGACAAGGGCGGCATGGTTTTCGGCGGCCATATCGACGGCTTCAACACCTACACGCAGCGCGGCCAGTTCTTCAAGATCAGGGATGTGATGGAATGCGCCGTCTCGCTCATGCCCTTCATGTCGCGCCTGCGCCTCTTGCGGCATTGGGGCGGCATCATGGACATGACGCCCGATGGCTCGCCCTTCATCTGCAAGACGCCGGTGGATGGCCTCTATCTCAACGGCGGCTGGTGCTATCAGGGCTTCAAGGCCACCCCGGCCTCGGGCCTCACCTTCGCCCACACCATCGCCAACGATGCCCCGCATGACCTCAACGCCGCTTTCGCGCTCGACCGCCTGATGAAAGGCCGCGAGCTTGATGAACACGGCATTGGCAACTGGACGTACAAGCAATGAGAATTCCCTGCCCCCACTGTGGCGAGCGTGATGTCAACGAATTCCGCTATGGCGGCGATGCCACCAAGCAGCGCCCGGCCCATGGCGACAAGGATTTCCAGACGTGGAACGCCTATGTCTTCGAGTTTGACAACCCCAAGGGCCCGCATGAGGAATTCTGGCAGCACACGCTGGGCTGCCGCCAGTGGTTCCGGCTGAAGCGCAACACCGCCACCAATCAGATCCTGGGGGGCGGCCAATGACCTCTTTCCGCAGGCTCAGCCAGGGTGGGCGCATCGACCGTGGCCGTCCGCTCAACTTCACCTTCAACGGCGGCAAGCGCCAGGGTTTTGCCGGCGACACCTTGGCCTCGGCCTTGCTGGCTGCCAATGACATCGTGGTGGGCCGCAGCTTCAAGTATCACCGGCCGCGCGGCGTCATGGGCGCGGGGCTGGAAGAGCCCAACGCCCTGTTCACCACCGGCAAGGGCGGCACGGAAGAGCCCAACGCCATTGGCCCAGCTCTCGAACTGCGCGACGGTCTTGCCGCCAGGAGCCAGAACGCCTGGCCCAGCCCGCGCTTTGACCTGATGGCCGTGAACAGCCTGGCCTCACCACTTTTCGCCTCAGGCTTCTACTACAAGACCTTCATCGGCCCCTTCCAGAAAAGCTGGATGTTCTATGAGCCCTTCATCCGCCGCGCCGCGGGCCTGGGCAAAACCTCTTACGCCGCCGATGATGTGCGCCACGAAACCCGCAACGCCTTCTGCGATGTGCTGGTGGTGGGCGCTGGCCCCGCTGGCCTTGCCGCAGCACTTGCCGCCGCCAGGTCCGGCGTGAGCGTGGTTTTGGCCGAGCAGGATTTTGAACTGGGCGGCCAGCTTCTCTCCGGTGCTGATGCAGCCCTTGAAGCCTGGCGGGCCGAAACCGTGGCCGCGTTGCAGGCCGCGGAGAATGTGCGCCTGCTGCCCCGCGCCGTGGTGCAAGGCATCTATGATGGCAACCACGCCATCATCTCGGTTGGCGGCACGGCGCTGGAATCGCTCCGTGCACGGAGCATCATTTATGCCGCCGGCGCGGTGGAGCGTCCGCTGGTGTTTGAAAACAACGACCGCCCCGGCGTCATGCTCGCCTCCGCCTTGCGCAGCCTTGCCAACCGTTTCGCCCTGGTTCCAAGCCAGCGTGCTGTTCTGCTCACCAACAATGACAGCGCCTATGAGGCTGCCTTCGATCTCGCCGCCCATGGCGTTGCCGTCACGGTGGCCGATCTGCGCCGCGAAATCTCCGGCGCGCTCATGTCCCGCGCCGCGGGGCAGGGCATTGTGGTGTTCCCCGAAAGCGGCATTGCCGAGGTGATCGCCAAGCCGGATGTGCGCGCCGTCAAGCTGTCGGGCCGCCATGCCGTCACCATTGAGTGCGACGTGCTGGGCATGAGCGGCGGCTGGAGCCCGCTCGTCCACCTCACCGCCCATGGCGGCATCAAGCCGCGCTATGATGAAGCCATTGCGGCCTTTGTGCCAGGTGCCTTTGCGTCCGGCCATTTCGCCGCCGGCGCCTGCAACGGTGTGTTCGGCAGCCGTGCGGCCATCGCGTCCGGTGACGCGGCCGCCCGCGCCGCCCTCGGCCATCTCGGCCGCGCCAAGTTGCCGGCGGCTGCCACCCTGCCGGAAGGCGAGGATTTGGCCTATGCCATCACCCCGGTGTGGAACGCCACGCAAGGCAGCAAGGGCAAGGCCTTTGTCGATTTCCAGAATGACGTCACCGCCAAGGATGTCGCCCAGGCGCATGACGAGGGTTACTCCAACATCGAGCACCTGAAGCGTTACACCACGCTGGGCATGGGCACCGATCAGGGCAAGACCTCCAACATCAACGCGCTGGCCATCATGGCGGGGCTGCGCGGTGTGGGCATTGGCGATGTTGGCACCACCACCTTCCGCCCGCCTTTCACGCCGCTCACCGTGGGCGCCATTGCCGGGCGCAGCGTGGGCCATCATTTCCGCCCCACGCGCCGTTCGCCGCTGCATGACTGGCACCAGAAGAACGGGGCCACCTTCATCGAGGCCGGCTTGTGGAAGCGCGCCTGGTATTATGACTGGGCGGGCAAGACGCCTCAGGAAGCCTATGTGAAGGAGATGGAGCTGGTGCGCCACAATGTCGGCCTCAGCGATGTTTCAACCCTGGGCAAGATTGACGTGCAGGGCAGGGATGCCGGCGAATTCCTCAACCGGGTTTACGTCAACGGCTTTGCCAAGCTTCCCGTCGGCAAGGCGCGTTATGGCGTCATGCTGAATGACGACGGCCTGGTGCTGGATGACGGCACCACCAGCCGCATCTCCGAGACGCAGTATTACCTCACCACCACCACGGCCCAAGCGGGCGAGGTGATGAGTTGGCTGGAATTCCTCGCCCAATGCCATTGGCCGGAGTTGGATGTGCATCTGGCCTCCCTCACTGATGAGTGGGGCGGCATGTCGCTGGCCGGCCCCAAGGCGCGCGAGGCCCTTGCCCTTGCGCTGCCGGGCGTGGACCTCAGCAATGAAGGCCTGCCTTACATGGGTGTGAAGGACATCACCTTCGAAGGCGTGCCCGTGCGCCTGCTGCGCCTCTCCTTCTCGGGTGAGCTGGGCTATGAAATCCATTGCCCGGCGAACTACACCGAAGCGCTGTGGGAGCATTTGCTGAAAGCTGCCGCCCCCCTGGGCATCAAGCCCTATGGCCTTGAGTCGCTGGCGTCCCTGCGCATTGAAAAGGGCCATGTGGCCGGGCTTGAATTGGATCACCGCAACTCACTGGATGATCTGGGCTTGGGCAAGATGGCTTCCGCCACCAAGCCCTTTGTCGGCGATGTGCTGCGCCAGCGCGAGGACATGATGGCGCCCGAACGCTGGAGCCTCGTGGGCCTTGAACTGCTGGAGGCAGGCAAGACACTGCGCGGCGGCTCCATCCTGTTTGCCGCCAATGACGAGATCAAGGGCCATGGCCGCGGCTACATCACCTCGGTGACGTGGAGTGTGGAACTGCAGCGCTTCATTGCGCTGGGCCTATATCAGGGCGGCTTGAAGCATGAGGGAGAGGAGATCATCTGCGCCTTCCCCCTCAAGAACGAGCAGGTGAAAGCCCGCATCGTCTCGCCCATGTTCATCGACAGCAAGGGAACCCGTCTCCATGCTTGAAGCCCGTTCCCCGCTGGGCACCGCCGCCCATTTTGACCTGCCGGGCATCACCCTGCGTGAAGCCGCAGGCTTCACCCTCACCCAATTGGCAGGCGAGGAAAAGGCGCTGAAGAAGGCCTGTGGCAAGCTGCCCGCCTTCGGCAAGGCCGATGTGCAGGAGGCGGCAACCAGCTTCCGCATTGCGCCGTCACAAGTCTGGGTGGTGGGTGCCGCGCCCGGGAAACTGGCCGGTCTTCATGTGACGCCTCTTTCTTCCGGCCGCACCCGCATTGCCCTGGAAGGGGCCCGCGCCCGCGCGCTGCTCGCCGCCTGCGCGGCGGTGGATTTCGCCCTCGAAAGCTTCGCCCCCGGCCAGGTGGCCATGACCGGTTTTCACCACACCCCGGTGCTCATTCACTGCACGGGCGAGGACACCTTCCACATCTATGCCATGCGCTCCTTCGCCCATTCGGTCTGGGGCTGGCTGGTGGATGCCGCGCAAGGTCTCTAAGGCTGTTGCATCGCAGCACAAGTTTCCATGTCACCTGTGCCAAGCCTGCGCTAGTGTCGGGCCGTTGCAAATCACGTGGGGAAATTGATGTCGTCTGCTTCCAATGATGTCCGCTCCGGTTCGCTTGTTTATCATGAGATGGGCCGCCCCGGGAAACTGGAGATCCGCCCCACAAAGCCGCTCGCCAACCAGCGCGATCTGGCGCTGGCTTATTCGCCCGGCGTTGCCGCCGTCTCCGAGGCCATCGCCAAGGATGCCGCCCTGACGGCCAAATACACCGCCCGCGCCAACTTGGTGGGCGTCGTCTCCAACGGCACGGCAGTGCTGGGCCTCGGCAACATTGGCCCCTATGCCGCCAAGCCGGTGATGGAAGGCAAGGCGGTTCTGTTCAAGAAATTCGCCGACATTGACGTCTTCGACATTGAAATGTCGCCCACCAACATTGATGAGCTGGTCAACGCCATCGCCGCGCTTGAGCCCACCTTCGGCGGCATCAACCTGGAGGACATCAAGGCCCCCGAATGCTTCGAGGTGGAAGCCCGCCTGCGCGAGCGCATGAAGATCCCCGTCTTTCATGATGACCAGCACGGCACGGCGGTGATCGTGGCCGCCGCCGTCACCAATGCCCTCACCCTGGCCAACAAGAAGATCGGTGACATCAAGATCGTGGCCTCGGGGGCTGGCGCTGCGGCACTTGCCTGCCTGAACCAGTTGATCTCGATCGGCGCCAAGCGCGAGAACATCTGGGTCTCTGATCTTGAAGGCGTTGTCTACAAGGGCCGCAACAAGCTGATGGACCCCTGGAAGGAAGCCTTCGCCCAGGAAACCGAGGGCCGGGTGCTGGCCGATGTGATTGCGGGCGCCGATGTGTTTTTGGGCGTCTCCGCCGGCGGCGTGCTGAAGCCGGAACTGGCCAAGATGCTGGCGCCCCATCCGCTCATCCTGGCGCTGGCCAACCCCACGCCGGAAATCATGCCGGAGCTGGCCGCCGAAGTGCGCCCCGATGCCTATATCTGCACTGGCCGCTCGGATTACCCCAACCAGGTGAACAACGTTCTCTGCTTCCCTTACATTTTCCGCGGTGCGCTCGATGTGGGCGCCACCACCATCAATGAGGAAATGAAGCGCGCGGCGGTGGAAGCCATCGCCGGCCTTGCCCGCGAAGCGCCATCGGACGTTGCCGCCCGCGCCTATGGCGGCGAGGCGCGCCTCTTCGGCAAGGACCAGCTGATCCCTTCGCCTTTTGATCCGCGCCTCATCTTGCGCATCGCCCCTGCGGTGGCCCGCGCCGCGATGGAAAGCGGCGTGGCCACAAGGCCGATTGCCGACATGGATGCCTATGAAGACAAGCTGCAGCGCTTTGTCTTCCGCTCCGGCTTCATCATGCGCCGCATCTACCAGCAGGCGCGCAAGGCCGCTGGCCGCGTGATCTATGCCGATGGTGAGGATGAGCGCGTGCTGCGCGCCGCCCAGGTGCTGATCGAGGAGAAGATGGCCCAGCCCATCCTCGTGGGCCGCCCGGCGGTGATTGAAACCCGCCTCAAGCGCTATGGCCTTTCCATCCGCCCCGGCATTGATTTCCATATCACCAATCCGGAAGATGACCCGCGCTACCGCGACTATGTGCAAAGCTATGTCGATGTCGCAGGCCGCAAGGGCGTGACGCTGGATGGCGCCCGCGCTTTGGTGCGCACCAACAACACCATCATTGCCGCACTCGCCGTGCACCGCGGCGAGGCCGAGGCCATGATCTGCGGCCTCGAAGGCCGCTACCGCTCCAAGCTGCGCGCCATTACCGACATCATCGGCCTGGCGCCGGGTGTCAAGCAGCTGGCCGCCATGAGCCTGATGATCACTTCGCGCGGCATCGTGTTCCTGGCCGACACGCATGTGCAGGCCAACCCCAATGCCGAGGAGATCGCCGACACGGTTGGCCTTTGCGTTGACCATCTGCAGCGCTTCGGCCTCACCGCCAAGGTGGCGCTGGTCTCGCATTCCGACTTCGGCGATTTTGACACGCCGCTTTCAGAAAAGATGCGCAGCGCCCTGCACATCATCCGCACCCGCCAGCCGGGGCTGGAGATTGATGGCGAGATGCGCTTCAACACCGCGCTCATCGAAGAGGTGCGCGTGAAGAAGCTGCAGAACTCCGCCCTGAAGGGCGAGGCCAATCTGCTGGTGATGCCGGATCTCGCTTCCGCCAACGTCGCCTATCAGGCGGTGAAGGTGTTTGGCGATTCCCTCTCCGTCGGCCCCATCCTGCTGGGCACGGCCAAGCCCGCGCATATTCTCACAGGCTCGGTTACCTCACGCGGTGTGATGAACATTTCGGCAATCGCGGTGGCGGAAGCGGGTGCCGCCAAGTGATCATCCGCACCGCGGCGGAGGCTGATTTTGCAGCGCTGGCGGAACTCTGGGCCGAATGCGGCCTCACCCGCGCCTGGAATGATCCGCTGCAAGACATGGCCTTCGCCCTGCAAGGCCCCGCCTCCACCATTCTCGTCGGCGAGGGGCAAGGCAGCATCATCGCATCAGTGATGGCCGGCCATGATGGCCATCGTGGCGTGCTCTACTATCTTGCGGTGAAGCCCGCGCATCAGGGCCAAGGCCTAGGCCGCGCCATGCATGAAGCCGCGGTGCAATGGCTGCGCGCCCGTGGTGTCTGGAAAATCAATCTCATGGTGCGCAGTGAAAATGAAAAGGTGCGCGGCTTCTATGAGGGCCTGGGCTATGCGCCGAATGCCGTGATCAGCTTCGGCAAGCGCATCGACGCATGACGCCGCGCCTCAAATCCCGCCTCTGGGTGGAAGCGCTGCTGCGCCGCTGCCAGATTGAAGGCAAGTTTGGCGCGGTGCTGCAGAAGGGTGCCGAAGAAGCGGGCGCCGTGTTCGTGGTGGTCAATCATCTCGATGGCGGCCATGATGTTCTGTGCCCGCCGCCCGGCCCCGCGCTGAATGAAGAGGGTGAGCGCTGGTTCATCAAGCAATTCGCCAGCCCCGCGCCATGGCCGCAGGTGCAGGAATGGCTGGCCCGCCAGAAGAAGTTCGATGCCGATTTCTGGGTCGTTGAAGTGGAAGACCGCACTGGCCTCGCCGGTTTGCTGCTCGCGCGGCACTAAAGGCACAACGCGTTAGCCGATTGTTAACCAAATCCTTTTTAGCTGGCTGCAGAACTCGGGATCAGTCAGTCATGGACAATGTGATTCTCTTGCAAGAACGGCGCGCGGGCCATCCGGCGAAATCCGGCCCTGCCATTGGCCGGGCTGAGATCGTGATCTTCCCCGGCGTGCGTATTGAGCGTGTCACTGATGAGTTGCCCCAAGCCGCGCCGCCGCGCCGCCGCCTTCCCGCCCTGCAAAATCACGCCACGGCGGAAGAGCTGGAATAACCAGCCTCACTTCACCTTGCAGCTGATGTCTTTCAGTGCGCTTTCCAGCGCGTTGCGTTGCAAGGCATCAGGCACCGGCACCCACAAAACCGCAATGCCCTTGGCTTCCGGCACTTCCGCATGCCAGCCCACATTTTCAATTTGCGCCGCGTCTTCCGCGTCCGGCTTGCCAGTGATCTGCTGCAGCAGGCTCTTGGCCCGCGCCACTTCCACGCTGAAGCCGCCGCTGCCCGCCTGCACGTCATTGATGCCGTAAACCTGCTGGCCCGATTGGCTGTAGATCGCCAGCCGCCACAGTGTTTGCGGCACATGCGCCGAAATCACCACTGTGCCCTTGGCGAAATCGAGAAGGCACAGGCCCACGATGTCCTGCGCCGTGGCGGTGGGCACCAGTGATGATTGGTTCTCCGGCTTCATCACAAAGAAGCTGTTGGGCTTGGCCCCCTCGGTCAGCCGCGAGAGCGAGCGCTGGAACATCAGCCCCGGCATGTAGAGCACCGTGACAAGATGCACCGCCAGGCCGAAGAAGGCCGCCGTCAATGGCCAGAACAGCCGCCCCATCATTCGCACCCCAGCTTCTTGATTGAAGGCAGCGGCACGGCGCCGCCCTTCGGCGTGGGGTAGGGCTCATCGATCACCAGCGCCACGCGCAGCGTGCCCACATCCGGCAGCGCCAGCCAATTGCCGGGTGCCGCGCGGCGCGTGAGCGCCAGGTTCAATTGGTCATCGCTGGTCAGCACCGCATCGCGCGCCGAGAAGCTGGCCGCCTTGCCGCCCGCAACATCACCCGCCGAGACTGACCACCAGCGCGCCGCTGGCTGCGGCCCGGAAAGCTGATAGCTGCAAGAGCTGCGCAAGCTGTTGCCGTCATCGTCCACCAGCCGCGTATAGAACAGCGCGCCATTGGCCGGCGGCAGCAGCCCGTCTTGCCGGAAGTGGCCCAGCGCATAAAGCGCGTTGGGGTTCTTGGGGTCCACGCGGCCCTGCATCCATTTGCCGTCGGCGGCAACTTGCCCGGAGCGGCTCAAGGCATTCACGCCGGTGAGATAGCCCACCACCGCGCCGCCCAAGAGAAACGCCGAGCCCAAAGAGATTTTCATGCTGTCAAGCCTGCCCCGTCCTGGGGCGCAGCTTTCACGCGCGGGCTTGGCGCTGTCAAGCGCGGCCTGCCGTGATGTGAAGCCGTGTGCTGCCGCATCGCGCCTGCCTCAATGGATGCCGAAGAGAAGGTCAAGCAGGCTGCGCGGCTTGGCCGGGGCATGCGGCAAAGGCACGCGCTTCTTGGCCGGATGTGCCGCGCTGGCGTGTTGCGGCTGCATGCTGGGCGTGGCGCTGGTCTGGAACAGGTCGGCCATGCTGTTGAGAAGGGATTGCGCCTCGGCGTCATTCTGGTCGGGGCTTCCGGCATTGGCCATGGCGGCGGCTTCTTCGTCAACCGTCGGCGCTGCCGGTGCGGCGGGGGCGGCAGCGGCGGCCGCCGCCGCTGCGGGTGAGGTGGCCACCGAGGCGGGCAGGGCGGGGTCTGCCAGCGCGGTGAGCGGCGGGGTGTAGGTGGCATCCATCGGCACGCCGGGCAAGGCCTCGGGCTTCAGGCCGAATTCCGCCACATCCATGATGCGCTTCCATGCCGGGGCCGGAACATGGCCGCCCGTCACGGCATTTTCCTTGCCCGAAGCCATGGAGCTGTTGTCATCATTGCCCACCCACACGCCAGTCACATGATGCGCGGTGAAACCGAAGAACCATGCGTCGCGGAAATTGGCGTTGGTGCCGGTCTTGCCCGCCACCGGGGCATAGCCCAGCTGGGCGCGCGTGGCCGTGCCTTGCATCACCACGTCATGCATCATGCTGACCAGTTCCGAAACCTTGTCATAGGCCGCCACTTGCGGGGCATCCTTTTCATTGGCGGCATGGCTGTAGAGAAGCTCGCCCGTCGGCTTGCGGATCTCCAGCACTGCATAGGGCTTGGCCAGCTTGCCGCCCGCCGCGATCGTCGAATAGCCGGTGGCCATGTCAATCAGTGTCAGCGCGCTCGTGCCAATCGCCATGGTGGGATATTGGTCGATCTGCCCGGTAAGGCCCAGCCGGTGGGCGGTGGCCTCAACCGTCTTGCGGCCAAACTCCACCATCAGCTTCACCGCCACGGTGTTGATCGAATGGGTCAGCGCTTCCCAAAGCTGCACATTGCCGCGGTATCCGGGCTCGAAATTGTGCACGCACCAATCGCCCACGCACACCGGCCCGTCTTCAATCACCGTCTTGCGCGTATAGCCATGCTCGAGCGCCGTGAGATACACAAATGGCTTGAACGACGAGCCCACCTGCCGCCTTGCCACCACGGCGCGGTTGAACTGGCTGTCGCCATAGTCGCGCCCGCCCACAATGGCGCGCACCGCGCCATCGGGAGACATGGTGATGGAGGCGGCCTGCGTGAAAAGTTCCGGCGGGCCCTGGTTGTCCACCACGTCATTGAGAATGGCCTGGCTTGCGTCCTGCAGGCGGCTGTTGATGGTGGTCTTCACCTCCAGCACATAGTCATTCTTCAGGCCCTGCCGGTCGAGAACCGCCAGCGTGTCCTGATAGGCCCAGTCGAGGAACCAGTTGGGGCTGGCCAGCGCGTTCTGCTGGACGATCTGCGCCGGGCTGCGCTTGGCTTCGAGCAGCTCGCCCTGGCTGATGAAACCGGCGTTGAGCATGCGGTAAAGCACCGTGTTGGTGCGCAGCCGCGAGGCTTCCGGGTTGGCATGCGGCGCATATTGCGTGGGCGCCTTGAACAGGCCCGCCAGCACGGCCGCCTCCGGCAGGTTGATGTCGCGCACCGATTTGCCGAAATAGAATTGCGAGGCCGCTTCCACCCCGGTGTTGCCGCCGCCGAGATAGGAGCGGTCGAGGTAAAGCTTCAGGATCTCATCCTTGCTCAGCCGCTCTTCCACCCACAGCGAAAGGAAGGCTTCATGCACCTTGCGTGTAAAAGTGCGCTCCGGCGTCAGCAGCAGGTTCTTCACCACCTGCTGGGTGATCGAAGAGCCGCCCTGCTTGGAGCCGCCGCGCGTGTTGTGCACCAGCGCGCGCAGCGTGCCGATCAGGTCCACGCCGAAGTGGTCATAGAAGCGCGCATCCTCGGTGGCCAGCACCGCCTTGATCAGCACCGGCGGAAACTCGCTGAGCGGAATCGAGTCGTTCTGGCTGATGCCGCGCCGGCCGATCAGCTTGCCGTCCTGGTCGGTGAAGGTGATGGCATAGGGCCGGTTGCGGTTCCAGATGTCGCCGCTCAAATCCTCGGCCGGCAGCGCCTTGGCCATCAGCGCCACGCCAATCACAATTGCCACGTTGAGCGAGAAGGCCAGCATGTGCACCAGCCAGCGCCGCGGCCCGCGGAAGGCAAACCACCGGTACAGCCATGAGGAATAGGCCGAGCCCCAATCCCGCAGCCGCATCCAAACGTCAAATACGCTGCTGCTGATGATGGCATCACCAGTCCAAAGCCAGCGGTATAAGCGGTTGCGGGTGGGAAGATTGCTCAAAGAGGGCGTTCCGTTTGGCAAGCGATTAGACGCAACAGGCAAAGGAAGCAAGGCGCGGCCCCGAAGCTCGCCGCGCTGCTGCAGGCATGGCCTATTCCATCAGGCAACTGGCCTCTCCCTTGAATTCCAGAACCCGCCCGCCTTCGGCATCATGCGGCGGGTCCATGTCAAAAACATGGATGGTGAATGTGCCGCGCAGCTCGGCCGCATCAGGCACGTTGCGGGTTTCGATCACCGCTTCCACCACGCGCACCGCCTTGCCCTGCAGGCCTTCGCGGATGAAATGCAGCTTCACGTCATCGCCGAAAATCCAGTGATGAACCAGTGTCAGGGCAAGCGGCGTGGCGCGCAAATCCTCCGGCACCTCTTTGTCATTCAGCGTGATTTGCGCCGCCGGATCGCTGACCGCCGCACCCCAGCCATGCTCCACGCCTGCCGAGGCGGTGATTTCCGCCGCAACGCTTTTGCCGTTGCAAGAAACCCCGCCGCTGGCCAGAGCCGGGGCAGGGACAAGCCATGGATACAGAAGGGCCAGCGCGGCCAAATGGGGCAGGCGGAAGAAACGCAAAGGCATGATGCCCCTTCAATCTAGCGCAAAAAGGGTGGATTTGAGGCAGGTGCTGCCTAATAAATATGCAGTGAGGGGAATTTTTGGCGCATTTTCGCTGGATGGTGAAAAAACATGCAGGTCGACCTTTTCACCTGCCCGGTCTCGCGCCATAAGCGGCAAAATTCCGCACGAGTCTGGGAGAGAACATGCGCAAGTTCCGGTGGACATCGCTTTTCGCTGCATTTTTGGTCACGGCCAGCTCGGCCCGCGCCGAGGCAGGCACGTTGAATGCCGGCGACACCGCCTGGGTTCTCGCCGCCACCTGCCTGGTGATCATGATGACGGTGCCGGGCCTCGCGCTTTTCTATGGCGGCCTGGTGCGCAAGAAGAACGTGCTGGCCACGCTGGCGCAAAGCTTCGCCGCCTGCTGCCTCGTCACCGTGCTGTGGTTTGTGGCGGGCTACAGCTTTGCCTTCTCCGGCACAGGCGCGCTGCTGGGCGATGCCCGCCAGCTGTTCCTGGCAGGCCTCACCAAGGATGGCCTCACCGGCACCATTCCCGAAACGCTCTACATGGTGTTCCAGATGAGCTTCGCCATCATCACCCCGGCGGTGATTTGCGGCGCCTTCGCAGACCGCATGAAATTCTCGGCCCTGCTGTGGTTCATGGGCGCATGGCTGCTGCTGGTCTATGTGCCGGTGGCGCATTGGGTGTGGGGCGGCGGCTTCCTTGCCCAGCATGGCTTCATTGATTTTGCCGGCGGCACGGTGGTTGAAATCAATTCCGGCGTTGCGGGCCTTGTGGCAGCGCTGATGACGGGCAAGCGCCGCGGCTTCCCGCATGAGCCGATGATTCCCCACAACCTCATCCTGTCGCTCACCGGCGCCTCGCTGCTGTGGGTGGGCTGGCTGGGTTTCAATGGCGGCTCGGCCCTTGGCGCCAATGCAACCGCCGCTTTCGCGCTGGTCAACACCCAGCTTGCTGGCGCCGCCGCGGCGCTGGTGTGGATGGGCATTGAATGGGCCAAACACGGCAAGCCCTCGGTGCTGGGCATCATCTCGGGCGCGGTGGCAGGCCTTGTCGCCATCACTCCGGCCTGCGGCTATGTCTCGCCCATGGGCGCGCTGATCGTTGGCGTGCTGGCTGCCGTGGCCTGCTTCTATGCCGCCACCTCGATGAAGCGCTATTTCGGCTATGATGACTCGCTCGATGTTTTCGGCGTGCATGGCATTGGCGGCATCGTCGGCGTGCTGGCCAATGGCCTTCTCGCCGTGAAGGCCTGGGGCGGAACTGCGGGCGCGCTGGATGGCAACCCCGGCCAGCTGCTCATCCAGCTGTGCGGCGTTCTGGCCGTGGCCGCCTGGTGCGGCCTTGCCAGCTGGGCCATGCTTTTTGTGATCAACAAGGCCATGGGCCTGCGCGTCACGCGCGAGCAGGAAATCGAGGGCCTGGACTATTCGCTCCATGGCGAGGTTGTGCCATAAGGCGGCATGGCTGCGCCCTTCTGGAAAACCAAAACCCTGTCTGAAATGTCCCGCGAGGAATGGGAAAGCCTCTGCGATGGCTGCGGCCGCTGTTGCCTGAACAAGCTCGAAGATGAAGACACCGGCCGTTATCTCTACACCCGCGCCGCCTGCAAGCTGCTCAACCTCGAAACCTGCCAGTGCTCCGATTACAAGAACCGCCACAAGCGCGTGCATGATTGCGTGGCCCTCACGCCGCAGAACGTGCCGGAACTGGGCTGGCTGCCAGAATCCTGCGCCTACCGCCGCCTGAACGAGGGCCGCGGCCTCGCCTGGTGGCACCCGCTCGTCTCAGGCACGCCGGAAACCGTGCGCGAGGCGGGCATCTCGGTTCATGATGAGGCCTATTCGGAAAAGGGCATCAGCGTGAATGAGCTGGTGGACCATTTGTGGAAATTGCCCAAGGCCAAAAGGAAAGCGAAGTGAAATCGCTTCCTTGACCCACCGTCATTCCCGCGAAAGCGGGAATCCCTGTTTCTCCAGCCGTGCGATGCCCTGCGGCTTAAACGCAGATTCCCGCTTTCGCGGGAATGACGGCCTTTGAGGTGTGGCATGAAATCAACTTACTACGCCGTGCCTCGGCAAGGGGATCTGCACCAACTCGTGTTTGTCAGGCTGCCTTGCTCAGCCGCCGGAAGAGCCATGCTTCGGCAGCCGGCTCTGCACCACCTTGTGGTTCTCCGGCCGGCGGATCAGTTTCACGGCATCCATCACCAGGGGCGCAAGCTCCTTGCCGCCAGCGTCGACATATTCAAAGAACTTGGCGCGCATGCGCGGCTCCCAGAAGCTGTTGATGTGGGCAGCCAGCTCCTTCTTGCCCTCTTCCGGGCCGTAGGATTTGAAGAAATCCGCGATCTGGTTTGCCATGCGGATGGTGTCAGACTCTTCCACTTTCATCTCCGTCAAAAATCATCACGCCGTCATGGGCCAGCGCCGCAAGCTGCAGGCCGGCACCTCGCGCCAGCTTCAGCGCCAGCGCGGTGGGCGCCGAAATGGTGGCCAGCGCTGAAAGCCCCACATGGGCGCATTTCTGCACCAGTTCAAACGAGCAGCGCGAGGACATCAGCACGAAGCCCCGGTCCGGCGTCAGGCCCGCCCGCGCCATCGCGCCGATCAGCTTGTCCAGCGCATTGTGGCGGCCCACGTCTTCGCGCGCCAGCAGGATTTCTCCGTCCACGGAGCAAAAGGCCGCCGCATGCACCGTGCGGTTCACCGCATTCATCGGCTGGTGCAGGGGCAGGGCGGCAAAGGCGCGGGCGATGGCTGTTGTCTCAAAGCGCACCGGCCTCACCTTCGCGGCAGGCATGCGCACCGCATCTTCAATCTCGGCAATGCCGCACAGGCCGCAGCCCACGCGGCCCTCAAGGCTGCGCGAAACCATCCGTTCACGGAGCAATTTGTCTTCCGCGATGGCAATATCCACGCTGAAGCCTTGCTCCTGCTTCAGCACGATCACATTGCGCACATGGCTGTGATGCGCCACCAAACCCTCAGACAGCACAAAGCCCAGGCCGAAGTCTTCAAGGTCAGCGGGCGTGGCCATCATCACCGCGTAGGAGATGGAGTTGAGCAGGATGGCCACCGGCACTTCCTCCGGCAGGGCCCATGTGATGGGGGCGCCATTGAGGGAGCCGTGGGCCGGAACCGAGCAGGCCCCCTCACCCGGCGCTTCGCGCCACCCTCTCCCCGCAAGCGGGGCGAGGGGCGAAGGCTTCCCACTCTGCCCTTCTCCCTTTTGGGGAGAAGGTGCCCGAAGGGCGGATGAGGGGCCGCGGCTCAATTTCACTCCGCCGCCACGCGCTTGTTGTTTTCCTCGCGGTCCTCCCACTCCTTCTGCCAGGCGGAAGGATGGTTGGAGGGCGTCACCTGCACGGCCGTCACCTTGTATTCAGGGCAATTGGTGGCCCAGTCGGAGTTGTCGGTGGTGATCACGTTGGCGCCCGTCACCGGGTGGTGGAAGGTGGTGTAGACCACGCCGGGCGGCACACGCTCGGTCACCTCGGCGCGCAAGGCCGTTCCGCCAATGCGGCTGGTCAGTGAGACCATCGCGCCATCCTTGATGCCGCGCACTTCGGCATCACTCGGGTGGATTTCCAGCACGTCTTCAGGGTGCCACTGCGAGTTCTCGGTGCGCCGCGTCTGCGCGCCCACATTATATTGCGAAAGAATGCGCCCGGTGGTGAGCAGCAGCGGGAAGTCGCGGTTGCTGCGCTCGGTGGTTGGCACATATTCGGTCAGCATGAAGCGGCCCGCGCCGCGCACGAACTTGTTCACATGCATGATCGGCGTGCCATCCGGGGCATTGGCGTTGCATGGCCATTGCACCGAGCCCATCTTCTCGATCTTGTCGAAGGAGACGCCGGCGAATGTGGGCGTGAGGCGCGCGATCTCATCCATGATCTGCGATGCGTTGTCGTAATGCATCTCATAGCCCATGGCCTTGGCGATGTCGCACACCACCTGCCATTCCTGCTTGCCCTGCAGCGGCGCCTTCACCGGGCGCACGCGGTTGATGCGGCGTTCGGCATTGGTGAAGGTGCCGTCCTTCTCAAGGAACGAGGTGCCCGGCAGGAACACATGGGCGAAGGCGGCGGTTTCGTTCAGGAACAGGTCCTGCACCACCACCATTTCCATGTTGGCCAGCGCCGCGTTCACATGCTTGGTGTTGGGGTCGCTCTGCGCGATGTCCTCGCCCTGCACGAACAGGCCTTTGAAGGAGCCTTCCACCGCGGCGTTGAACATGTTGGGAATGCGCAGGCCCGGCTCATTGTCGATGGCCGTGTGCCACACTTCCTCAAACTGCTGGCGCACCGTGTTGTCGCTGATGTGGCGATAGCCCGGCAGCTCATGCGGGAACGAGCCCATGTCGCAGGAGCCCTGCACATTGTTCTGGCCGCGCAGCGGGTTCACGCCCACGCCATCGCGGCCGATGTTGCCGGTCAGCATGGCGAGGTTGGCCATGCCCATCACCATGGTGGAGCCCTGGCTGTGCTCGGTGACGCCGAGGCCATAATAGATCGCGCCATTGCCGCCCTTGGCAAAGGCCCGCGCGGCATTGCGCAGCTCAGCGGCGGGAACCGTGGTCACCGCTTCCAGGACTTCCGGCGAATGCTTCGGGTCGCGGATGAAATCCAGCCAGCGGCTGAACTCGGTCAGGTCGCAGCGCTCGTCGATGAACTTCTGGTTCTGCAAGCCTTCGGTGATGATCACATGGGCGATGGCGTTGATCACCGCCACATTGGTGCCGGGGCGCAGCTGCAGGTGATGCGAGGCCTTGGCATGTGGCATGTCCGTCATGTCGGAGGCGCGCGGGTCAACCACGATCAGCTTGGCGCCGGCGCGGATGCGGCGCAGCAGGCGCGAGGCGAAAACTGGATGTGCCGAAACCGGGTTGGCGCCGATCACCATCACCACATCAGCCTTGGCCACGGACTTGAAATCCTGCGTGCCGGCCGAGGTGCCGAAGGTTTTCGAAAGGCCATAGCCGGTGGGCGAGTGGCACACGCGGGCGCAGGTGTCGGTGTTGTTGTTCTTGAATGCGGCGCGGATCATCTTCTGCACCACATAGACTTCTTCATTCGTGCAGCGCGAAGAGGTGATGCCGCCGATCGACTGCACGCCATATTTCGCCTGGATGGCCAGGAACCCATTGGCAGCATGCGCGATCGCTTCTTCCCAGGACACTTCCTTCCATGGGTCGGTGATCTTCTGCCGGATCATCGGCTTCAGCTTGCGGTCCTTGTGCGTGGCATAGCCCCAGGCGAAGCGGCCCTTGACGCAGGAGTGGCCCTCATTGGCACCGCCGTTCTTGTAAGGCACCATACGGACAACTTCATCGCCCTTCATCTCGGCCTTGAACGAGCAGCCCACGCCGCAATAGGCGCAGGTGGTGATGACCGAATGTTCCGGCTGGCCCTTGGCGATCACGGTTTTCTCGGTGAGTGTCGCCGTGGGGCAGGCCTGCACGCAGGCGCCGCAGGACACGCATTCCGAATCCATGAAGCCTTCGTCCATGCCGGGCGAAACATGCGAGGCAAAGCCGCGGCCATCGATGGTCAGCGCGAAAGTGCCTTGCACTTCCTCGCAGGCGCGAACGCAGCGGTTGCACACGATGCACTTGGCCGGGTCGAAGGTGAAATAGGGGTTGGACTCGTCCTTGGCCTTGTAGCGGTAATTCTCGCAGCCATCGGCGCGGGATTTGAAAACGTGGTTCTCGCCCTCATAGCCATAGCGCACATCGCGCAGGCCCACAGCACCCGCCATGTCCTGCAATTCGCAGTCGCCATTGGCGGCACAGGTGAGGCAGTCGAGCGGATGGTCGGAGATGTAAAGCTCCATCACGCCCTTGCGCAGGCCGGCGAGGCGGTCACTTTGCGTCTTCACCTTGATGCCGGGGGCAACAGGCGTTGTGCAGGAGGCGGGCGTTCCCTTGCGGCCTTCGATTTCCACAAGGCACAAGCGGCAGGAGCCAAAGCTCTTCAGCGAGTCGGTGGCGCACAGCTTGGGGATCTTGGTGCCAAGCTCCATCGCCGCGCGCATGATGGATGTGCCCTCAGGCACCGTCACCTCATGGCCGTCAATCTCCAATGTCACCATCCTGGTGGCCTCGGACTTTGGCGTGCCGAAATCTGTTTCCTTGATCAGCATGGGAGGCTCTCCGTTCCGTTCACCCTTCTCCCTCTGGGAGAAGGTGCCCCGCAGGGGCGGATGAGGGCCGCAGGCAAGGCCTGCGGGCTATGTTTCAGCACAAGTGGCGGCAAAGACCGATGCTTCGCACCGGCCCTCATCCGCCCTTCGGGCACCTTCCCCCGCAGGGGGAAGGGCGATGGAAGAATGACTTTCATTCCGCCGCCAATTTCTTCTGCTTCGGAAGACCAAAATCTTCAGGGAATTTCCTGAAGGCGCTCATCACCGGCATGGGCGTCAAGCCGCCCATGGCGCAGAGGGAGCCATCAGTCATCGTCACACACAAATCTTCCAAAAGTATGGCGTTGGCCTCGCGGTTCTCGCCCTTCACGATCTTGTCGATCACTTCAACGCCGCGCGTCGAGCCAATGCGGCAGGGCGTGCACTTGCCGCAAGACTCAACCGCGCAGAACTCCATGGCAAAACGCGCCTGGGCCGACATGTCCACCGAGGCATCAAACACCACGATGCCGCCATGGCCCAGCATGGCGCCGGCCGCGGCCAGGGTTTCGTAATCCATCTTGATGTCCAGCTCATCGGCTGAGAGATAGGCACCCAATGGCCCGCCCACCTGCACGGCGCGCAGCGGCTTGCCCATATAGGGCCCGCCGCCGAAATCCTCCACCAGTTCACGCAGCGTGATGCCGAAGGCTTTCTCGACAATGCCGCCCTGGTTGAGATTGCCGCCCAGCTGGAACGGCATGGTGCCGCGTGAACGGCCCATGCCATAATCCGCATAGGCCTTGGCCCCCTTGGCGAGGATGAACGGAACGGCGCAGAAAGAGAGCACGTTGTTGATGATGGTGGGCTGGCCGAACAGGCCTTCGAGTGCGGGAATGGGCGGCTTGGCGCGCACCATGCCGCGCTTGCCTTCGATGGATTCCAGCATCGCGGTTTCTTCGCCGCAGATATAGGCGCCAGCACCGCGACGCACTTCGAGGCTGAAGGATTTGTCCGTGTGCTGAATGTTTTCGCCAAGCCAGCCCGCGGCGGTGGCAATGGCAATTGCCTCATTCAGCGTGTCGATGGCGAAGGGATATTCCGAGCGGCAATAGATGTAGCCCTTGGTGGCGCCAGCAGCGAGGCCGGCAATCGTCATGCCCTCGATGAGCATGAAGGGATCGCCCTCCATCACCATGCGGTCGGCAAAGGTGCCGCTATCGCCTTCGTCGGCGTTGCAGCAGACATATTTCTGCGCCGCCTTGGCATCGTGAACGGTTTTCCACTTGATGCCGGTGGGGAAGCCCGCGCCGCCGCGGCCGCGCAGGCCGGACTCAGTCACTTCCTTGACAATCTCCGCGCCGCTCATGGCCAGCGCCTTCTTCAAGCCGGCGAATCCGCCATGGGCCAGATAGTCCGCGAGCGAAACCGGATCAGTGATGCCCGCGCGTGCGAAGGTGAGGCGCTCTTGCTTTTTCAGGAAGGGGATGTCTTCAACAAGGCCGGTGGCCAGCTTGTGTTCGCCGCCGGAAAGGAAGTTCGCATCAAACAACGCCTTCACATCGGCAACCTTCACGCCGCCATAGCCCAGGCGGCCCTTGGGGCTTTCCACTTCCACGAAAGGCTCCAGCCAGGCGAGGCCGCGCGAGGAGTTGCGGATGATCTGGATGTTGATCTTGCGCGCCTTGGCTTCATCGGCAATCGCCGCCGCCACGTCATCGGCGCCAAGCGCCTTGGCCAGCATGTCGCGCGGGATATGGACTTTCTGCATCACGCGAGTTCCTTCACAAGGGCATCAACTTTCTTGGGCTTGATGGCGGCGACCGGCTTGCCGTCAATCAGCGCGGCGGGGCCCATCGGGCAGAGGCCGAGGCAATAGACGGCTTCCAGGGTGAAGCGGCCATCGGCGCTGGTCTCGCCCAGCTTGGTGCCCGTGGCCTTTTCCAGCGCCGCGATCACCGCGAAGCCGCCAGCGCTCTGGCAGGCTTCTGCGCGGCAGATCTTGATCACATGCTTGCCCGTGGGGTGCTGGTGATAGTCGTGGTAGAAGGTCACCACGCCATGAACCTCGGCGCGCGACAGGTTCAGCGCCTTGGCGATGATGGGCAAAACCTCTTGCGGCACATGGCCAAGCTTGCCCTGCACGTCATGCAGGATTTCCAGCAAGTGGTCCGGCTTGTTGCCATGGGCAAGGCAAATTTCGGCGACTGGCGCGGCGTGGGCTGAATCAAATTCGGCGAAGGATATCTTTGGCATGCGACCTCATAGGGGCAGGGCCAGGCGATGGCCAATTGGCTGCGCCAATGGGATGATAGCTGATATCAATGAGGCTTGAAAGTCTTCGCAGCTGCAAAAAGCGCGGCGATGGCGGGGGAAAGCGGCTCGCGGTCCACCGCAACCAGGCCAACGGCGTGGGACACCTTCGGCTCCACCAGCGGAACCGCCGTGACACCCTCCAGCGCGCCCACCGCATGCTTGAAGTAATCCGGCATGATCGAGCACAGGCCCATCGAGCGCACCGAGGACATGAGGTTGAGAATCGAATTCGTCTCCAGCCGTGGGGAGGGCTGGGCCTTGGCGGCGGCGAAGGCGCGGTCGATGATCCGCCGGTTCTGCATGTTGGGGGTGAGGAGGCAGAGCTTCTGCTGCGCCGCCTCGAACCAGGTGACGCTCTCACGCTTCGCCAGCTCATGCTCGGTGGAGACGAAGAGGCAATAGTTCTCCCGGTAAAGTTCCTGGCGCATCAGGCCTTCCACCGGCTCATTGTCCAAGTAAGTGATGCCGGCCTCAATGGAGAAATCATTGAGCGCGCGGATGATTTCCTCCGACGAATGCGAGAGGATGGTGAAATCCACCGATGGGTGCCTGGCGTTCATCGCCTTGGTAAGGAAGCTGGCCATGGGCAGTGCCGAGGGAATGACGCCCAGCACCATGCGGCCGACGAGCTCGCCCTTCTTGCCCTTGATCGAGGCCAGCTCACCCTGCAGGGAATTCCAGTTGTCCAGAATGGCTTGCGCCCATTTCAAAACCCGCTCGCCCTCCGGCGTCAGGCCGATGTAACGCTGGCCGCGCTCCACGATTGGCACGCCAAGCTCTTGCTCCAGCTGGCGAATCCGCCCCGAAAGCGTGGGCTGTGTCACATTGCAGGCCGCCGCCGCACGGGTGAAATGCTTTTCGCGGGCCAGGGCGGCGAGATATTGCAATTGACGGATGTCCATTTGGGAACAATAGCTTGGAAGCGGCTGCGAAGCCCGCGCAAAAAATAAATACCCACAACCGGAAAATAATCCTTGACGGCGTACGGTGCTTCAGCTATACCTCGTCACACTCCACACATGGGTCAAACGGAATGGCCCGCCGGAAACCTCCACAACCCCATGAAAAAGCCAGTGAAACGCAAGGCGCCCCCCGCGCCGGATTGGCCTGCCATCCGCGCCCGCTATGAAGGGCGCGGCGAGGCGGTGGCTGACATTGCCGCCGCCTTCGGGCTGGGGGTGATGGAACTTTCCAGCCAGGCCAAGGCCAGGGGCTGGCGCATGCGCTCGGCCAAGGCGCGCCGCGCCGCCGCCAAGGCCCCGGTGCCGGAAGCGGCAGCCGGGGCGCCCAGGCGCCAGCCGGCCCCTTCCACCCAAGTGGTTATACGCCGCCTGAAGGCGCTGGTGCAGGCGCGCATCAGCCGGCTGGAGGAAGAAATGAAACCGCAGGGCCGCGAGGGCGGCGCCCTTGACGCCGAGCGCGGCATCCGCGCCACCAACACTTTGGCCCGCACGCTGGAAAAGGTTTTGGACCTTGAACACAGAGACCGCAAACAGCGCAAGCTCAAGTCCCGCGCCGCTGCTGATGACGCCGGGCGTGAAGAGCTTGCGCGCCGCATTGCGGCTCTCGCAAGCGAGGGCGAAGGGCAGGGCGGTGAGCCAGGCCCTCAGCCCGCAGCAGATCCAAACCTTGCTGAACGAGTGGCGCCTGTGGGCGCGGCCGGATCAGCTGCCGCCCCAGCCTGAGGCCTGGCGCAACTGGCTGATCCTTGGCGGGCGCGGCGCAGGCAAGACGCGCGCCGGTGCTGAATTCCTGCGCGCCAAGGCGCTGGGCCTGTGGGGCCCGCCTGTGAGGCAGCTGGCGCTCATCGGCCCTTCTCTGGGCGAGGCGCGCGCCGTGATGGTGGAAGGCCCTTCTGGCCTGCTGGCCATCCACGCCGAGGAAGAGCGGCCGGACCATGAGCCATCGAAGCGCCTGATCACCTGGCCCAACGGCGCGGTGGCGCAAGTGTTTTCCGCCGATGAGCCGGAAAGCCTGCGCGGCCCGCAGTTTGAACTGGCCTGGTGTGACGAGCTGGCGAAATGGAGCCGCGCCGCCGAGCTTTGGGCGCAGCTGCAATTCGCCCTGCGCCTGGGTGAGAACCCGCGCGCCGTGATCACCACCACGCCCCGGCCAACGGCACTGCTCAAGCAACTGTTGGCCGACCCTGCAACCGTCACCAGCAGAGCCACCACCTTTGCCAATGCCGCCAACCTGGCGCCAGCCTTCATCAAAGATGTTGAGGCCCGTTATGGCGGCACAAGGCTGGGGCGGCAGGAATTGCTGGGCGAGCTGATCGAGGATGATCCGGACGCGCTGTTCAAGCGTGCCGATATTGAGCGCCTGCGCGTGGCTTTGGTGCCGGAACTGCTGCGCATCGTTGTGGCGGTGGACCCGCCGGCCAGCCACCATGCCAAGAGCAATGCCTGCGGCATTGTTATGGCGGGCGTGGACAGGCAGGGCCACTGTTTCGTTCTGGCCGATGCCTCGCTGGAGCGCGCCCGCCCCAGGGCCTGGGCCGACAAGGTTGTGGCCCTGTGGCGCGCCAACAAGGCCTCCCGCGTGGTGGCCGAGGTGAACCAGGGCGGCGCGATGGTGGAGGCTGTGCTGCGCCAGGCCGAGCCGAACCTGCCATTCCGCGCCGTGCATGCAAGGCTGGCCAAGCGCGCCCGGGCCGAGCCAGTGGCCGCACTTTATGAGCGCGGCCTGGTGCACCATGCCGGAAGCTTCCCGGCGCTGGAGGATGAGATGTGCGCGGTGATTGAAGACGCCAAAAGCCCCGACCGGCTGGACGCGCTGGTCTGGGCGCTGACGGACCTGATGCTTTCGCGCAACGCCCATGGCCCGCGGGTGCGGGTGGTCTGAAGCGGCCCCTCATCCGGCGCGTCGCGCCACCTTCTCGCCTGAAGGGGAGAAGGGTGTAGTGGCGGACAAGAATTTTTGCCCCTCGCCCCTTCAGGGGAGAGGGTGCTCGCGATCGCGTGCGGGTGAGGGGCTGCGGCCCAAATTGGAGAAACCATGTTCGACAAACTCAAATCCCTCTTTGTGCCGGAGCGCAAGGAGCTGCCGAATATTCCGCTCGTCAGCCTCTACAACATCGGCCAGCCCTATTGGGCGCCGCGCAATTACCAGCATTTTGCCCGCGCCGGATTTTCCGGCAATGCCGTGGCTTATCGCTGCGTGCGCATGATTGCCGAGGCGGCGGCTTCCGTGCCGTTGCTGCTCTACAAGGGGCCGGCCGAGCTTGCGGCCCACCCGTTCCTTGACCTGCTGCGCCAGCCCAACCCGGCCCAGGGGCGCCAGGAACTCATCGAAAATATCGTGTCTTTCCTGCTGGTTGCGGGCAATTCCTATATTGAAGTCTCAAGCCTGGAAGGAACCCCGCGCGAGCTTGTGCCGCTGCGGCCCGACCGCGTGCAAGTGGTGCCCGGCGCGAAGGGCTGGGTGGAAGGCTACAGATATTCCGTGAACGGATCATTTGTGAACCTGCACGCCGCCAGCGTGCTGCACCTCAAGCTTTTCAACCCGCTGGATGATTACTATGGCCTTTCGCCGCTGGACGCCGCCGCCCGCAGCCTGGACACGCACAACGCCGCTTCCGCTTGGAACAAGGCGATGCTCGACAACGCCGCAAGGCCATCGGGCGCGCTGGTGTTCTCCGGCGGCGATGGCCAGCTGACCGCCGATCAATTCGATCGCCTGAAAAAAGAGCTGGAGGAAAATTTCCAGAGCGCCGCCAACGCCGGCCGCCCCATGGTGCTGGAGGGCGGGCTGGATTGGAAGGAGATGGGCTTCTCTCCGAAGGACATGGACTTCATCAACTCCAAGAACAATGCGGCGCGCGAGATTGCCTTGGCCTTTGGCGTGCCGCCCATGCTGCTGGGCATTCCCGGCGACAACACCTATGCGAACTATGCCGAGGCCAACCGCGTGTTCTGGCGGCAGAGCGTGATCCCGATCCTGCGGCGCGTGACTGATGCCCTAGCCCAGAACGTGGGTGCGCAGTTTGAAGACGGCCTGCGGCTGGAGCCGGACCTCGACCAGGTGGAGGCCCTGAGCCACGACCGGGACGCGCTGTGGACGCGCGTCAACAACGCCAGCTTCCTCACCGATGCCGAGAAGCGGCAGGCGGTGGGGTACCGGTGATGTAGCCCCTGCCAACCTGACCCCGTCACCCCTGCGAAGGCAGGGGCCCAGCTTTGGCTGGCTCTGGAGCGGGCGAGTTTAAGCGGAATCCCCGCCTTCGCGAGGATGACGGAATATCCAATTCAGAAAATGGAACAAACATGACCCTTCGTCTCAAGCGGCGCGGGCTGGAACTGCCATTGTCGGCAGGGCCTGGCACCGGCGTGTTCGCGGGCTATGCCTCGCTGTTCAATGTGCCAGATGCCTCTGGCGACATTGTGTTGCCCGGCGCTTTCCACACTTCGCTCATCCGCCGGCCGGCCGAGGACATACGCATGCTGTTCCAGCATGACCCAGCCGAGCCGGTGGGCACCTGGGTGGAAGTGCGCGAAACGGACAAGGGCCTCTATGTGCTGGGCCGCCTCGACAAGAATGTGCAGCGCGGCCGGGAACTTCTCTCGCTGCTGGAATGCGGCGGCATTGACGGGCTCTCGATTGGCTTCAAGACGGTGGCCGCCCGCAAGGACAAAGCCAGCGGTGCCCGCCTGCTGGCCCGCATCGACCTGTGGGAGATCTCGCTCGTCACCTTCCCCATGCTGGACGGCGCGCGGGTTGGCGCGGTGAAGCAAATGGCCGCGGCGGCATTCAAGGCCGCAACCTGAATTCTCCCTCCCCCTTGCGGGGAGGGCCGGGCTGGGGGTCGCTCTGAACCTTCAACCCTCGCTCTGCGGAGCACGTTGGACTGTTCGGAGCAACCCCCACCCCTAAACTGAAACGGAGTACTTTCAACATGGATACGCTTGAAACCAAGGTGGCGGCTTCGGCCGCTGCTGATTACGGCGATGTGCTCACCGCCTTCGAGGCCTTCAAGGAGGCCAATGACGAGCGCCTGGCGCAGATTGAAAAGCGCCAGAGCGCTGACACGGTCACCACCGAGAAGGTGGACCGCATCAACAAGGCGCTGGATGAGATGATCCTCAAATCCCGCCGCCCGCAGCTGGCCGCCTCTCCGGCCGGTGAGCCGAGCGAGCACAAGAAGGCTTTCGAAACCTATGTGCGCAAGGGCGACGCCTTCGCTCTCAACGCCATGGAAGCCAAGGCGATGAGCGTGGGCTCCGGCCAGGATGGCGGCTATCTCGTGCCGCCGGAAACAGAGGCCGAAATCGGCCGCCTGATCTCCAAGGCTTCGCCGTTCCGCGATATTTGCGATGTACGCCAGATTTCGGCCATGGTGCACAACAAGCCCTTCAACACCAATGGCCACCAGGCCGGCTGGATCGGCGAAGCCACCGCCCGCCCGCAGACCACCTCGGCCACGCTGGCGCAGCTTTCCTACCAGACCATGGAACTCTATGCGATGCCCGCCGCCACCCAGGCGCTGCTGGATGACTCGGTCGTCAACATTGACGACTGGATGGCCCGCGAAGTGCAGACCGTGGTCGGCGAGCAGGAAACCAGCGCCTTCACCAATGGCGACGGCATCACCGCGCCCAAGGGGCTGCTGACCTACCCCAAGGTGGCGCAAGGCTCCTGGACCTGGGGCAACACCGGCTACATCGCCACGGGCGTGGCCGGAGGCTGGGCGGCCACCGCGCCATCCGACAAGCTCTTGGACCTCGTCTATTCGGTGAAGGCCGGCTACCGCACCGGCGGCCGCTTCATGATGAGCCGCAACACGCAAAGCCAGATCCGCAAGTTCAAGGACAACCAGAACCAGTATCTCTGGCAGCCGGCCCAGGCCGCCGACCAGGCGCCCACGCTGATGGGCTTCCCGGTGACCGAGAATGAATACATGCCCGACATTGCCACAGGCATCTTTGGCGTGGCCTTCGGCAACTTCCACCGCGGCTACCTGATTGTCGACCGCATTGGCGTGCGCGTGCTGCGCGATCCCTACACCGCCAAGCCTTACGTGCTGTTCTATGTGACCAAGCGCGTGGGCGGCGGCATGCAGGATTTCGACGCCATCAAGCTGCTGAAGTTCGACGTGTCGTAGCAGCAAGGCGAATGGCGAATGGTAAGTGGCGAATGGGCCGCTTCCATTCGCCATTCACTATTCGCCATTCGCCCCTTTGGAGCCTTCATGCCCCTTCTTCTCACTTCCCCGCCCACGGCGGAGCCCGTCACCCTGCCTGACGTGAAGGCACACTTGCGCCTCACCATCAGCGATGATGATGCCTATCTCACCGCGCTCATCACTGCCGCGCGGCGCGCGCTTGAAAGCCGCTATGGCCTGTGCCTGATGCGCCAGGCTTGGGCGCTGTTTGCCGATGGCTGGCCGGGGGACGGCGTGTTTGCGCTGCCGCTGTGGCCTGTGCTTTCAGTGGATGGCCTGACCAGCTTTGGCGATGATGACACGCCGGCCACCATCGACCCGGCGCATTATGTGCTCGATGCCGCATCGCGGCCCGCGCGTTTGGCGCTGCGCCAGGGCCGCGTGTTCGCCCCGCCGGGCCGCAGGATCAACGGCCTGAAGCTGGCCTTCACCGCGGGCTTCGGCGCGGATGCCAGCGCCGTGCCGGGCGAAATCAGGCAGGCCCTGCTGGCCACCATTGCCGATTGGTACCAGAACCGCGGCGATGCCGGCGGCGGCAACCTGCCGCCCGTGGCGCTGGAAGCCATGGCGGCCTACCGCAATGCGAGGCTTGCATGATCCAGCCAGGCCTTGCCGTGCAACAGGCGATGAAGGCGGCCCTTGCTGCCTCGCCCGCACTCACCAGCCTGCTGGGGGGCGCGCATGTCTATGACGAGGTGCCACGCGGCGCCACCGCCCCGCATGTGCTGTTCACCGCCATCGAGACGCGCGACTGGAGCGTTGCCGACCAGAAGGCGCATGAGAGTTTCGTGACGCTGGAAGTGGCCTCGAAAAGCCGGAGCCGGGCGCAGGTTCAAGCCATCATCCAGGCGATTGAAACGGCGCTGGATGGCGCGGCACCTGCGCTTTCTGGCCATGCTCTCACCAACCTGCGCTGTGTTTTCATTTCCGCCGCGCGCCAAAAGAGCGCCGACACCTTTTCGGCGCAGATGCGCTTCCGCGCCGCCACTGAACCTCTGTAACGGAGATCACCCATGACTGCACAACGCGGGCGCGACCTGCTGCTCAAGATCGATTCCACCGGCAACGGCGCCTACATCACCGTGGCCGGCCTTCGCGCCAACACGCTGAGCTTCAACGCCGAGGCGGTGGATGCCTCGGCCCAGGACTCGGCCGGCGCATGGAAAGAACTGCTGGCCGGGGCGGGCCTCAAGTCCGCGCAGATCAAGGGGCAGGGCATTTTCAAGAATGCCGCCTCTGACGCCACCATCCGCCAGTATTTCTTCAACGGCACCATCGTGAACTGGCAGATCGTCATCCCCGCCTTCGGCACGTTGACCGGGCTGTTCCAGATCACCGCGCTGGATTTCAGCGGGCGGCATGATGGTGAAGTGACCTTTGACCTGAGCCTGGTGAGCGCCGGGCAGCTGAGCTTTGCGTAAGTTTCTCCCTCCCCCTTGTGGGGAGGGGAACTTCAAGGAGAAAACCAATGCCGAACCGTCACCGTGGTGAAATCGCTGCCGAGCTGGGCGGCAAGACCTATACGCTGGTGCTCACCCTGGGCGCGCTGGCCGAGATTGAGGACGCCTATGGCGGCGAAGACATGATCGCCATCGCCGAGCGCTTCGAGGGCGGCCGCATCAAGGCGTCAGACGCCATCAAGGTGATTGGCGCGGGCCTGCGCGGCGCGGGCGAGGCCATCAGCAATGAAGAGGTGGCGCGGCTTTCCGTGCCCGGCGGTGCGGCGGGTTATCTGCGCATCGTGGCCGAGCTGTTGAAGGCCACCTTCTCGCCATGAGCGCTGCTGCAACTGCATTTCCCTGGGCGCGTTTCATGCGCGCAGGCATGGGAGAGCTTGGCCTCTCGCCATCCGAATTCTGGCGCAGCACGCCGCGCGAAATCGCCGCGGCAACCGGGCCTGCCCCTCCCCAGCCCCTGCTGCGCCAGAACCTTGTTTCCCTGATGGAGCTGTTTCCCGATGAACCCCAGCCAGACTGATCAATTGGCGCAAAGTGCTGCTGAACTGCGCAGCCAGATGGAAGAGCTGAACGGCCTTGCCGACGCCTTCGGCAACAAGCTGGTGAACAGCTTCGCCAGCGCCGTGCTGCATGGCAAGAGCCTTTCCGACACGCTGCGCTCGATGGTGTTGAGCCTGAGCCAGATGGCGCTTTCCGCCGCACTCAAGCCTTTGGGCAGCCTCATCGGCTCGCTCTTTGCCAATGCCAGGGGCAATGTGTTTGCGGGCGGCAGCGTTATGCCCTTTGCCGATGGCGGCGTTGTCAATTCACCCATGCTGTTCGGCATGAAGGGCGGCCTTGGCCTGATGGGCGAGGCAGGGCCCGAGGCGATCATGCCGCTGGCCCGCGGGCCGGATGGCGCGCTGGGCGTGCGTGGCGGCGGCGCGATGAATGTCACCATCAACATCGCAACGCCGGATGTGCAGGGCTTCGCCGCTTCGCAAGGCCAGATCGCCGCGCAGATGGCCCGGGCCCTTGCACGCGCCCGGCGCAACATGTGAGGCGGCGCCATGGCTTTTGACAATGTGCGTTTTCCCGTTTCCATCTCGCGCGGCCTGACCGGCGGGCCTGAACGCCGCACTGACGTGGTGATGACAGCCTCCGGCCAGGAAGAGCGCAACGCCCGCTGGGCCAATTCGCGCCGCAGGTACAATGCCGGCTATGGCGTGAAATCGCTGGATGACATTCACGCCGTGATCAGCTTCTTCGAGGAGCGGCGCGGGCGGCTTTATGCCTTCCGCTTCAAGGATCATGCCGATTTCAAATCCTGCAAGCCCTCGCAAGCCGTGGGCGCCACTGACCAGGTGATCGGCACGGGCGATGGCGTGACGACGGCCTTCCAGTTGGTGAAGGCCTATGGCAGTACGCGCAGCTATGTGCGGGTGATCACTGCCCCGGTGGCAGGCACCGTGCTGGCCAGCGTGAATGGCGTGGCCACTGCGGCCTTCAGTGTTGATGCCACCACGGGCCTCATCACCTTCGCAACACCGCCAGCCGCTGGCGCGGTGATTGCCGCGGGCTTCGAGTTCGATGTGCCGGTGCGCTTTGACACTGACCAGATCAGGATCAACCTTGCGCATTTTGCCGGCGGCGACATTCCCGACATTCCCCTGATCGAGGTGCGGCCATGAAAACCCTTCCTCCGGGCCTTAGCGCCCATCTTCAATCCGGCCTCACCACGCTGTGCTATTGCTGGCGTTTGACCCTGGCTTCGGGCGAGAAGCTGGGCTTCACCGACCACGACCGCGCGCTGCAATTCGATGGCACCAGCTTTGAGGCCCAGGCGGGCTTCACCGCCAGCGAGATTGAAAGCGCGCTGGGCCTCAGCGTGGACAACCTTGAAGCCACGGGCGCGCTGTCCTCAACGCAGCTTTCGGACACCCGCCTGAAGGCCGGGGATTTCGATAATGCACAGATCGAAATCTGGAGCGTGAACTGGCAGGATGTGAGCCAGCGTGTTCTTGAGCGCAAGGGCCATCTTGGCGAGGTGACTTACGGGCAAGGCGCCTTCAAGGCCGAGGTGCGCGGCCTCGCCCATCTTCTCAACCAGGTGAAGGGGCGGCTCTATCACTATGGCTGCGATGCCGGCTTTGCCGATGCGCGCTGCGGCGTGGCGGCGGCGTCTTTCACCGTGCCCGCCACAGTGACAGCCGTGGCAGAAGCGAGCCTGAGTGTCAGCGGCCTTGCGGGATTTGCCGATGACTGGTTCACCCGCGGGCAGGTGATCTTCCAAAGCGTGGCCAATATCGGCCGCACGCTGGCGGTGAAGCGCCACCGCAGCGGCATCTCCTCCGCGCGGTTTGATTTGTGGGCGGCGCCCAAATTCACCATCACGCCGGGCGAAAGCCTGAACGTCATTGCCGGCTGTGACAAGCAGCTTTCCACCTGCCGCGACAGGTTCGGCAATGCTGTCAACTTCCGCGGCTTTCCGCACATGCCCGGCAATGATTTCGTGATGGCCGTGGCATCGCAAAGCGACCCCAACAACAATGGCTTGAAGCGTTAGAGCGCAAAACCGCAATGCCCCATCCCAACACCCTCATTGCCCGGCAATGGCTGGGCACGCCCTATCAGCATCAGGCCAGCCTGAAAGGCCTGGGCTGCGATTGCCTGGGCCTCATCCGCGGCGTGTGGCGCGAGCGCTTTGGCGCAGAGCCGGAAGCCGTGCCCGCCTATTCGCCCGATTGGGCCGAGGCTGGGCTGGAGGAAACGCTTGCCCATGCCGGCCGCCGCCATCTCATCGAAATTCCCAGTCTCGTGTTTGAAGAAGGCGATGTGCTGCTGTTCCGCTGGAAGCCGCATCTGCCCGCCAAGCATGCGGGCCTGGCCACCAGCCGCACCAGCATGATCCACGCCCAGGAAAGTGCTGCCGTTTGCGAGGTGCCGCTGAACAAGTGGTGGCTGGCGCGGCTGGCCTTTGCCTTCCGTTTTCCTGAAAGCATCGCCTGATGGCCACAGTCGTTCTCCAATATGCCGGCGCAGCCTTGGGCACGCTGCTCGGCGGCCCCTTGGGCGGGGTGATCGGCCGCGCCCTGGGCGGCCTTGCCGGCGCCGAGCTTGACCAGGCGCTGTTCGGCGGCGGCCAGAACCGCGAAGGCCCGCGCCTTTCGAGCCTGCAGGTGATGGCCTCTGAGGAAGGCGCACCCATCCCCGTCACCTATGGCCGCATGCGCATTGCCGGGCAGGTGATCTGGGCCACCAACCTGCTGGAAGTGGCCAGCACCTCTGCGGCGGGCGGCAAGGGCCTGCCCGCGGGCCCCACCACCACAAGCTATTCCTATTTCGCCAACTTCGCCGTGGGCCTTTGCGAAGGGCCGATCACCGGGCTTGGCCGTGCCTGGGCCGATGGCAAGGAGATTGACCTTGAAACCCTTTCGCCGCGCATCTATCTGGGCAGCGAAACCCAGACACCCGACAGCCTGATCTCCGCCACCCAGGGCAGCGCCAACGCCCCCGCCTACCGCGGCCTTGCCTATGTGGTGTTTGAGCGCCTGCCTCTCGCCAATTTCGGCAACCGCTTGCCGCAGCTTTCCTTCGAAGTCTTCGCCAAGGGCAATGACGTGGCCGATCTGGTGCAGGCGGTGAATGTGATCCCCGGCGCCACCGAGTTTGGCTATGACACCACGCTCATCACGCGCAACGCCGGGCCGGGGGTGACGCAAAGCGAAAACACCCATGCCTCGGCCAGCCGCAGCGATTGGTCTGTGTCCATGGACCAGTTGCAGGCCTCCTGCAGCAATGTGGCCATGGCCTCGCTGGTGGTGGCCTGGTTCGGAACGGATTTGCGCTGCGGCCAGTGCCAGCTTCTGCCCGGCGTTGAAAGCGCCAGCAAGGTGACAACGGGTGCTGCCTGGCAGGTGGGCGGCCTTTCGCGCAGCGGCGCCCATGTGGTGAGCCAGGTCAATGGCCAGGCGGCCTATGGCGGAACACCGTCGGATGCCTCGGTGCTGCATGCGATCGCCGACCTCAAGGCCCGCGGCCTGAAGGTGATGGTCAATCCCTTCATCCTGATGGACATTCCCGCCGGCAATGCACTGCCGGACCCCTATGGCGGCGCGGCACAAGCGGGTTTTCCCTGGCGCGGGCGCATCACCGCCAGCAAGGCGCCGGGCGTGGCAGGCTCCCCCGACAAGACGGCAGCCGCCGCAGCAGAACTTGCCAGCTTCATCGGCACCGCGCTGCCCAGCCATTTCACGGCAGGGGCTGACACCGTGCTCTATTCCGGCCCTGCCGAGTGGAGCTATCGCCGCATGATCCTGCATCATGCCAAGCTCTGCGCGCTGGCAGGCGGAGTGGACGCCTTTCTGATCGGCAGCGAATTGCGCGGGCTGACCACCTTGCGCTCCGCCGCCGGCACCTATCCCTTCGTGGCGGCCTTGCAGGCGCTGGCCGCCGATGTGAAGGCCATCCTGCCGGGCGCCAAGGTTTCCTATGCCGCCGATTGGAGCGAGTATTTCGGCCACCAGCCTCAGGATGGCTCGCATGATATCTATTTCCATCTTGACCCGCTCTGGGCCTCGCCAGCGATCGACTTCATCGGCATCGACAACTATGCGCCGCTGAGCGATTGGCGCGATGGCACGGCGCATCTCGACGTTCAGGCGGGCGCTGCCAGCATTTATGACCAGGCCTATCTGCAATCGCGCGTGCTGGGCGGGGAGGGCTATGACTGGTTCTACGCCTCGGCGGCAGACCGCACCGCGCAAATCCGCACGCCCATCGCCGATGGTGCTTACGGCAAGCCTTGGGTATTCCGACCCAAGGATGTGAAAGGCTGGTGGGCCAATGCGCATGTGAACCGCCCCGGCGGCGTGGAGGCCGCTGCCGCCACAGGCTGGGTGCCGCAATCAAAACCCATCTGGTTCACCGAGCTGGGCTGCCCGGCGATTGACAAGGGCACCAACCAGCCCAACCAGTTTTTCGACGCCAAGTCTTCCGAGAGCGGCTGGCCATATTTTTCTGGCGGCCAGCAGGATGACCAGATCCAGCAGGCCTACATCAACGCGGTGGCGGGCTTCTGGTCTGGCACTCAAAATCCTGTCTCGGCTGTTTATGGCGCGCCGATGCTGGATACCTCGCGCCTGTTCCATTGGTGTTGGGATGCCAGGCCCTATCCCGCTTTTCCCGGCCGCACTGATGTGTGGGGCGATGCCGCCAACTATGCCCGCGGCCACTGGCTCAATGGCCGCATCGGTGGTGTGGACCTCGGCCACCTGATTGCAGCGCTTGCCGCACGCTTTGGCTTCACCGCGGTGGATGTGGGCGCGGTTGAAGGGCAGGTGGATGGCTTCGTGCTGGACAGGCCAATGTCGGCGCGTGATGCGCTCGAGACTCTGCTGCAAGCCTTCGCCACTGATGCAGTCGAATCCTCCGGCCTGTTGAAATTCACCAGCCGCCGCCGGGCAAGGCCGCTGTTGCTCGCTCCGTCCGATCTGGTGGAAGATGAGAAGGGCGCGGCCATCATTTCGCGCCAGCGCGCCCAGGAGACGGACCTGCCCGTGGCCTTGCATGTGGGCTATCTTAAAAGCGGCCTGGATTACCGGCAGGCGGCCGTGGCGCAGCAGCGGGGCGGCACATCGGGCAAAAAGGAAATCTCGCTGGCGCTGGCCGCGGCACTGGCCCAGCCCGCCGCTCAGCAGCGCGCCGATGTGCTGCTGGCGGAAAGCTGGGCAGCGCGCGAAACCGCAAGCTTCACCCTGCCGCCGCATCTTGCCGCTGTGGAGCCGGGCGATGTGCTGAGTGCCGATGGCGCGCTGTGGCGCGTGAAGACTCTCACCGCCGGAACCGCCCGCAAGGTGGAGGCGCTGGCCCATGACCCGGCCTGCTATGACCCGCCACCCGCCCCGTTGCGCGGTGTATCCAGCGCGGCGCCAGCGGTGTTCGGCCCAGCCGACGCGGTGATCATGGATTTGGCCACTGCCATCACCGGCCAGGCAGCGCCCTGGATCGCCGCGCAAGCCAGCCCCTGGCCGGGCAACCTGGCGCTGTTCAGGCAGACTGGAAACGCAAGCTTCACGCTGAACACCTTGCTGCCGCAGCAAGCCACGCTGGCCCGAAGCCTGACGGCGCTGGCCGCTGGCCTGACTGACCGCATTGACTACACCCAAACGCTGGATGTGCAGATGCGCAGCGGCGCGTTGAGTTCCGTGAGCACCGAGCAACTGCTGAACGGCGCAAACCTCGCTGCCCTTGGCAATGCAGACACGGGCTTTGAGCTGCTGCAATTCCAGAACGCCATTCTTGTGGGCGCCAATGTGTATCGCTTGTCAGGGCTGCTGCGGGCGCAGGCGGGCTCAGGCCCCGAGATGCTGGCCGCGCGTGCGGCGGGGCAGGATTTTGTTCAGCTCAACGCCGCAGTCAGGCAGGCGGTGATGACCACTGCCGAAGCCGGGCAGGGCGCAAGCTGGCGGCTGGGCCCACCGCAATTGGATTATGGCAGTGCGGCCTATCTTGCCCTGCAATCCCCGGCAACGCTGAAGGCGCTGCGCCCGCTGGCACCGGCCCAGATCAAGCTGGCGCGGGACCCGGCCGGTTTGCTGATCAGTTGGATCCGCCGCACCCGCATCAATGGCGATAGCTGGGAACTGGCCGAAGTGCCGTTGGGCGAGGATGTGGAGAGCTATCAGCTCACCATTCTGGCGGGCGGCGTGGTGAAGCGCAGCCTCGCCACTTCGCAACCTGTCTATCTCTATGCCAGCGCCGATATCGCAGCCGACTTCGGCGCAATGCCCGCAAGCCTCACGCTGCGCGTGGCGCAGGTGAGTGCTGCCTATGGCGCGGGCGCCATTCTTGAAAGGACAGTGAATGTCTAGCTCCCCCAATCTCGCGCTGCCTTACATTGCCGCCAGCCAGGCGCAAAAGCACGTGACCCACAATGACGCGGTGGCGTTGCTGGATGGCCTGCTGCAGCTTTCGGTGATCTCGCGCAGCCTTGCCACGCCACCCGCCAGCTTTGCCGATGGCAACCGCTTCCTTGTGGCCGCCAGCCCCAGCGGCGATTGGGTCGGGCAGGCAGGCATGATCGCCCTGCGCAATGCCGGGCAGTGGCAGTTCCTCACCCCGCGCAAGGGCTTTGTGCTGTGGGTGGAGGCCGAAAGCCTGCTGCTGGTTTTCGACGGCGTGAATTGGGCGCCGCCGCCACCACCTCAGGCCTTGCAGAACCTCACGCTGCTTGGCGTCAACGCCACGGCTGATGCCACCAACAAGCTGGCCGTGAGTTCCGCGGCAGCCCTGTTCAGCCATGTGGGCAATGGCGTGCAGGTGAAGCTCAACAAGAACGCGGCGGGTGATACCGCGAGCCTGCTCTATCAAACCGGATTCTCCGGCCGCGCCGAACTGGGCACGGCGGGTGACGATGGCTTCCACCTCAAGGTCAGCGCCGATGGCGCGGCCTGGAAAGAGGCCCTGGTGGTGGATGCCGCCACCGGTCTCGCCAAGGCCTATGCCGACCCGGCAACGGCCCTGGGCCTTGCCACCAAGCAATATGTCGATGCCGGCACCAATGGCATTGCCAATGCAAGGCTGGCCCCCATGCCCGCCGCCACGCTGAAGGGCAACAGCACCGGCACCTCCGCCACACCCGCCGACCTCACCGTGGCGCAGGTGAAGGCGTTGTTGGCGCTTTCCACAGCCGACGTGAGCGGCCTCGGCGCGCTGGCATCAGCGTCGGCCGTGAACCTTGCCACGCAAACAACAGGCACGTTGCAGGCTGCGCAATTCGGAACACTGAGCGGCGACGTGGTGAACACCGGCTTTGCCGTCACCATTGCCGCCAATGCCATCACCAATGCAAAGGCGGCGCCCATGCCGGCCATGAGCTTCAAGGCCAACGCGACGGCAAGCGCCGCCAGCCCGCAAGACCTGGGCCTGCAGCAAATGCAGGCCGCCCTCAATCTCGCGGGCCTCACGGCCGCGCGCCACCTGATCATGAATTGAAAGGACCCTTCCCATGGCAGCCAACACAGCCCCCATCTTTTCCGCCCAAGGCTCATTGCAATGGACAGCACCCGGCCTCACCGCCGCCAACACGGCGATGGACGGCACCGGAACTGTTACGGCAGTTGCAACCGGCAACGCGGCAGGCAATGCCGCCGGCAATTTCATCCAGAAGGTCATTGCCCGTCCGCTGGGCACCAATGCGGCTTCGGTCCTGCGCCTCTTCCTGAACAATGGCAGCACCAATGCCACCGCCGCCAACAATGCCTTGCTGGCTGAGGTCTCCCTCCCGGCCACCACGCTGTCACAGGCCGCGGCCATGACTGGCATTGAGGTGCCGCTGAATCTCGCCCTGCCGCCGGGCTACAAGATCAACGCGGCAATCGGCACCACTGTTGCGGCGGGCTGGATGCTGACAGCTGTGGGCGGGCAATACTGATGCTGGACCTTTCCCACTTTCCCAGCGCCATGAACGGGGCGGATGTGCAAATCTTCCGCGCCACCGGCCAGCAGGGCGATTTCCAGACCTGGGCCAAGCCGCGCGGCAAGTGCTTCGTGGCCTTCTTCGTGATCGGCGGCGGCGCAGGCGGAGGCGGCGGCTTCAGCCGCGCTGCGGGAGCTGCCGGTGGCGGCGGAAGTGGCGGCGGGGGCGGCGGCTTTGCCGCACTCTCCCTTCCGGCCTGGGCCGTGCCGGACACGGTTTATCTCTCGATTGGCGCTGGCGGCGCAGGCGGGGTCGCAGGTGCAGCCGGAAGCGTTGGTCTGCAAACCATCATTGGCCGCGCGGCCTTGGGCGCTTCCACCAGCACGCTTCTCACTTCCCATGCCTCGAACCCCACGCCGGGCAACCCCGGCAGCGGCACGGCGGGCGGGACAGGCGTGGCGGGCGGCACGGCATCAACGCGCTATCTCTATTCCGGGCCCTGCCTCTCTTTCATGGCCAATGCCGGCGGCGGTGGCGTGGCTGGGGGTGCCCAAACCGGCGCTGCTGGCACCGGCATCACTGTCTCGCAGTGGACTGCGGGCGGCACGGGCGGCGGCGGCGCCACCACAACGGATTTTGCCGGCGGCGCCTACACCGGCGATGGCCTGCTGGTGCCCAATCTCGCGGGTGGGGCCGCGGCAGGCGGGCGCGGCGCGGATGGCTTTGAACTTTCAGCCGCTGGCCTGTGGCTGCCGCTCGGCCTGCCCGGCACGGGCGGCGGTTCCAACAATGCCGGCATTGGCGGGGCAGGCGGCAATGGCGCGCTGGGCTGCGGCGGTGGCGGCGGTGGTGCCGGCGTGACCGGTGGCGCAGGCGGGCGCGGCGGTGATGGCCTTGCCGTTGTGATGTGCTGGTGATGCCATGACATCCATTGAACGCGAGCTCGGCAATTTGCAGGCCCGCATGGAAACCGTCGAGGGCGCGCTGCATGCCATGCGTGATGATGTGCGCGAACTGCGTGATGCGCTGCTGGCGGCGCGCAGCGGCTGGCGCCTTCTCGTGTTGGCCATGAGCCTCGCCACATCCTTCGGCGCTGTTCTCGATCACTACCTGCCGCTGCTGGCAGGCTTCAAAGGCTAGGAGACTTCATGACAATTTGGCCAACCCAAGCCGGAGCCGATGGCTTCTATGGCAACCCCCGTGGCCGCAATGGCGGACCTTCCTGGCTGTGGGAGGTGAAGAGCCTCGTCCACCTCACCCCGCCCTTTGCCATGCATTATGGCGGGCAGCCGGTTTCAAGTTTCCGCATTCACCGCGCCTGCGCCGCAAGCCTGGGCCGCGTGCTGGCCGCCATTCACGATGCGGCGGGCAGGGACCAGGCCACGCTCGATGCCTGGGGCGTTTCCACCTTTGGCGGCAGCTATAACTTCCGCCTGAAGCGCAACTCCAACACCCTTTCAATGCATGCCTATGGCTGCGCGCTTGACCTGGCGCCGGAGCGCTTCCCCATGGGCCGCAGCAAGCCCACTTTCTGTGCGCCCGTGCTCAAGGCCTTTGCCGATGAAGGCTGGGTGAACCTGGAGCATGACCGGATGCACTTTCAGGCCGCGCGCCTTTGAGCGCCGGCCTTGCCCCTTTCCGCGCCGGACGGCTTCCGGCCCCAATGACAAGAGGTGATTATGAACAATGACATGATTGGCGGCGTGATCCGCGCCATCCTTCCGCCCGTGCTGGCCTTTCTGGTGGGCCGCGGCACGCTGCCCTCGGGTGACTATGGCGGCGTGGTGACGGCACTTGTGGCGCTGGCCACGGCGCTCTGGTCCATCCGCACCAACCAAACCGGAAAGACGATTGCGTGAGCCTCGCCGCGCTCATCCTCGAAATCCTCGCGGCGCTGGGCAGGCTTTTCAGTTTGCGCAGTGCCGCGCAGGCCTCGGAGCGCGAGCGCCAGCTGGGGGCCGCCCTGCAACGCGAGAAGGACATGCAAGATGAAGAACGGCGCATATCTGCTGCCGCCCGCGCTGGCCTTGATGCTGGCGGGCTGCGTGGCCCGGCCGACCCCCTTGACCGTGACGCCGCAACCTGAGCCCTTGGTTTGCAGCCAATGGCTTCCCATATCCTATGCCGGCAGGCACGACACGCCGGAAACCATCGCCAATGTGCGGCGCGCCAACGCCCGCCGCCTGGCCTATTGCCAGGCCCATTAACGTTGCATTTGCCATGGCCTTTCCCATTCATGTGGCGTTCAGCTTCACCCTGATAGAGACGGTTTCATATTCGGGGGTTTTGCCGTGAAGTATCTGATTGTTGCATTGATGTTGATGAGCGCGCCGCTGGCTGATTGCCAGGCGGCCCCCATTGCTGCCGTGCCCGCTGCCACGCAAATGACCGATGGCGCTGGCAACTATCCCATTGCCCCTTCGCAGGCCGCGATGATTGCCCAGCAGGCCTATCCCGGCTCCAAGGTGTTGGGCGTCAAGCTCTTGCCCTCCGGGGAATATGCTGTAACCTTGAAAGTCGGGGGCAGCGTGCAGCGGGTGATGGTCAACGCCACAAGTGGCGCGACGGGCTGATTCCCATGCGCGGTTTGATAGCGGCGTGAGGGATCGATGCGCATTCTTGTGGTGGAAGATGACAAGGATTTGAACCGGCAGCTGGCCGAGGCCTTGCATCAGGCGGGCTATGTCGTCGACAAGGCCTTTGATGGCGAGGAAGGCCACTTCCTTGGTGACACCGAACCTTATGACGCCATTGTCCTCGATCTCGGCCTGCCGGTGATGGACGGTGTGAGCGTGCTTTCCAAATGGCGGCGCGCCGGCAAGAAAACCCCGGTTCTCATTCTCACCGCGCGTGACCGCTGGAGCGACAAGGTCTCGGGCTTTGACGCTGGCGCCGACGACTATGTGACCAAGCCCTTCCACATGGAAGAGATCCTCGCCCGCCTGCGCGCCCTGGTGCGCCGTGCGGCGGGGCATGCCTCATCCGAACTGGTGTGCGGCCCGGTGGCGCTCGACACTGCCAACACCAAGGTGACGGTGAATGGCATGGCCATCAAGCTCACCTCGCTGGAATTCCGCCTGCTGGCCTATCTCATGCACCATGCCGGCAAGGTTGTCTCGCGCACCGAACTGGTTGAGCATCTCTATGACCAGGATTTCGACCGCGACTCCAACACCATTGAAGTGTTCGTGGGCCGCCTGCGCAAGAAGCTGGGCGTGGATGTGCTGCAAACCGTGCGCGGCATGGGCTATAGCATGAGCGAAAGCGGGCATGCGGGCTAACTCGCTCTGGTTCCGCCTGGTTGCCTCATCGGTGGTGATTGCGGCGGTTCTGCTGGTGAGCGCGGCCGTGGTTTTGAACGCACTGTTCGTGCAGGCCCTCGAACACAATTTTGACCAGCGCCTGCGCGCCACGCTGGATGGCATCTTGGCGGGCGTGGAAATCGGCCCCGACGGCAAGCCGCAAATGCAAACGCAATTGGCTGACACGCGTTTCTCCCTTCCGCTCTCCGGCTGGTATTGGCAGATCAACACGCCGGGCGAAGCGGGCAAGACCACCTCATCACCATCCCTGCTGGAGCAGGAACTGACGCCGCCCGCCGGCGCACTGGCAACACCGGACAAGGACGGCATCTCGGCCTTCTCGCTGCGCGACAAGCAAGGCACCAACCTGCGCGTGATTGACCAGACCGTGAAGCTGGCCGACAGCGGCAAGAGCTTTGAGTTTCTGGTGGCGGGTAACTTCGATGAACTGAAGGATGAGATCACCTCATTCCAGCGCATCCTGATGGCCGTGCTGGGCGCATTGGGCCTGGCGCTTCTGGCGGCACTGTTCGTGCAGGTGCGCTTTTCCATGCGGCCGCTGGCCGAGATGCAGCACCAGCTCAATGACATCCGCAGCGGCAAGGCAGAATTGCTGGCCGAGAATTTTCCGCGCGAGCTGCAGCCGGTGGCCGATGAGCTGAACCAGGTGATCCAATCCAATTTCGAGATCGTTGACCGCGCGCGCATGCAGGTGGGCAACCTGGCCCATGCGCTGAAAACGCCGATCAGCGTGCTTTCCAACGAGGCACGTGATTCCAAGGGCCCGCTGGCCAGCAAGGTGATCGAGCAACTCGATGTGATGCGCGACCAGGTGAACCTCTATCTCGACCGCGCCCGCCGCGCCGCCCGCGCCCAGGCCATTGGCGCGGCAACGGATGTGGA
>JAGWTZ010000076.1 GCA_028868695.1 Alphaproteobacteria bacterium
TTTCATAAGTTGAACTTATATGATCTCAAGCCAGCTCAAAGCCTTTCACGCCGTGGCCGCCACCGGAAGCTTCACCCGCGCGGCGGAGCTTTTGAACGTCACCCAGCCCGCGGTGTCGGACCATGTGCGCAAGCTGGAGCAGGCCACGGGTGCCGCACTGTTCATACGCCAGCCGCGTGGCGTTTCATTGACGGAACTGGGCAAGAAGCTTTTCGCGCTGGCCGAGAAGAACGCCGAGACCGAGCAAGCCGTGGCGGCACTGCTGTCCCAGGCCAAGGCGCTGGAGGTGGGGCATTTGACGATCGGGGCCGATGCCGCCGCCCATGTGATGCCGCTGATTAAGAAGTTCCATGCGCGCTACCCCTCGGTCACCTTGCGGATCGTTGGCGGCAACTCCACCGATCTGGTGGCCAGGCTGCAGGTCTTTGAGATTGATTTCGCGGTGATCGGCAAGCCCGTGGAGGATGCCAGCCTTGAAGCCCGCGCCATCAGCAGCGACAGGCTGGTGGCGGTTGCGGCGGCAGGTTCAGCCCCCGCCACCAAGGCCAGCATCAGCTGGCGCGAATTGGCGGCCCAACCACTGGTGATGCGCGAGGCAGGCTCCCACACCCGCGAATTGCTGCTGCAGGCCTTTCACAAATTGGCCGAGCCGCCCAAGGTGGCGCTGGAAGTGGAAGGGCGTGAAGCCTGCTTCGAGGCGGTGGCCCAGGGCCTGGGCCTTGCGGTGGTCTCGGCCGGCGAGCTGCCGCATGACCGGCGCATCAAGGCCCTGCGCATTTCCGGCAGTGCGGCGGAAATGAAGGAATGGCTGGTTTATCTGAAGGCGCGCGAAAACCTGCGGCTGATGCAGGCGCTGATCAGCCTCGTGCCGTGAGGCCGAGATAGGCGGCAATCGCCGGTGAGCCGTTGGCGAAGAATGCGGCGGGCGCCATCGGGCCGGAAACCTGGCCTGCCGCCACGAACAGCATGTCATCAACCGCGGCGCGGATCTCCTCCGGCTGGTGGGTGACGAGCAGCGTCGTCAGTTTCTGTTCACGCGTCAGGTCCACCACTTCTTGCAGCATTTCGGCGCGAAGCCCGGGGTCCAGCGCCGCGAAGGGCTCATCCAGCAACAGCACCTTGGAGCGCCGCACCAGCACCCGCGCCAGCGCCACGCGCTGCCGCTCGCCGCCTGAAAGCCGGAAGGGCTTGCGTGCCGTGAGAGACGCAAGGCCAACCCGCGCCAGCGCTTCATCGACGCGCGACTTGTCTTCTTCCGTCAGGCGCAAGCTGGCCGCGGCACCCAGGGCCACATTGTCCCACACTGAAAGGTGGGGAAACAGGTTGTGATCCTGAAACACCATGCTGATCGGCCGCCGCGCCGGGCTGGCGCGTGAGACATCCTCGCCATCAATCAGCACCCGCCCGGAGACCAGATCATCAAACCCTGCGATGACATTGAGCAGGCTGGATTTGCCGGCGCCACTTGGCCCCAGCACGGCGCAAAGCCGCCCTTCGCCCAGCGCGAAATTGGCCTTCAGGGTGAAGCCGCCACGCTTCGAGACTGTGTTTTCAAGCGTGATCATGCTGCTCCGCCAGGTGATGGGCCAGGAAGGTGAGCGCGCCACACACCAGCAGCAGCAACGCCGCCGTGCCCGCCGCTTCGGCCCCGCGGTAATGGCCCATTTCCGCCTGTTGCAGGCTGGGCAGGGTGAGGATGCCGTGGCTGCCGAACAGGGTGATGGCGGTGAGGTCTCCCAGGCTGTTCACCATCGCCATCAGCAAGGCCTGCGCCAGATGCGGGCGCAGAACTGGAAGCTCCACGATGCGCAGCCGCGCCAGCCCTTGAAGGCCAAGCTGGCTGGCCAGCCGTTCATGCACCGGCGTGATCTTGCGGAAGCCTGCGGTGAGGGTCGCGGCCGCAAAGGGCAGGGCCATCAGGCTGTTCAGCGCCACGATGAGCGCGAAAGACAGCGCCCATGAATCCGGCAACCCGCGCAGCAGGATGAACCAGCCCGTGGCCATCACCGCCGGCGGCAGGATCATCGCCGCCAGCGAAATGAGGTGCGAGGCGGCATCATCGGCCCGCGCCAAGGGCCAGGCCAGCAGCAACGCAATCACCGCCGATGCAAGGCCCAGCGCCAGGCTTGTGCCCAGCGCCTGCCATGTGGGCGCCGTGAAATGCAGGCCCTGCAGCCCGGAGGCCAGAACGGCAAGCAGCACCGGCAGCACCAGCAGCGCTGCCGCACACACCAGCGCGATGTTGAGCGCGCGCGTGGCAAGGCTGGGCCGCGGCCGGAAACCTTGCCAAGGCTTCAGCGACACGGCGAAGGCGTCGCTCTCAAAGGCCTTGGCCACCAGCCAGATCAGCGTGCCGGAAAGCGCCACTTGCACCAGCGACAATTGCAAGGCGCGCGGCACGTCAAAATCCAGCCGCAGCGATTGATAGATCGCCACTTCCAGCGTGGTGGCGGAGGCGCCGCCGAAATTGAGGGCAATGACAAAGCTCGCCGCGCACAGCAGGAACACCAGCGAGGCCACCCGCGCAATGGCGGGCTGCAGCTGCGGCCATTCCACATGGCGGAATGTTGCCGCCTCGCCCATGTTGAGCTGCGCGGCCAGCTTGAAGCCTTCCTCCGGTGCTGCCTGCAGTGCCTGGAAGAACAGCCGCGCGCACATGGGCAGGTTGAAGAACACATGCGCCAGCACGATGCCTGTAAAACCATAGAGCGGCACCACGCCCGGCAGCAGGCCGGAATTGCCAAACAGGCTGACAAGCCCCAGCACGGCCACAATGGCCGGCATGGCCATGGGCAGCGCCAGCAGTTTCAAGAACAATGCGCGGCCCGGAAAATTCTGGCGCAGCAGCGCATGGGCCACGGCAATGCCAGCCACCACCGAGATCAGCGTGGAAATCAGCGCCTGTTTCAGCGTGAACACCACCACGGGCCAAACGCCATGGGCGGCGAAGTTCCAATCCCCCTGCGTGGCGAGGAACTCAAACAGCGGCAAGAGGCCAAGCAAAAGGGCGCAGAGAACCAGCCCCTGCACCATGCGTCTGCCGGGCTGAAAACGCTCAGCCATTCACCGCCATGAACCACTCATTGATCCAGTCGCGCCGGTGGGCAGCCACCTCTTCGGGCGAATAGAGCAGTGTCTTGGCCGGCTTCACCAGCTTGTTGAAAGCGTCCGGCAGCGGCGCGGAGGTGGGGGCCGCAGGCAGCATCCAGTTGGCGGTGGGGATCTCGTCCTGGAAGCCCGGCGTCAGCATGAAATGCATGAACTTCTGCGCCAGTGCCTTGTGCGCCGAGCCTTCCACAATGCCTGCCACCTCAACCTGCAGATAATGCCCTTCGGCGAAATTGGCGGCCTGGTATTTGTCGGTCTTCTCCTCGATCATGTGATAGGCGGGCGAGGTGACATAGGAGAACACCATGGGTGCCTCACCCTTGGTGAACAGCGCATAGGCATCATCCCAGCTGGCCGATGTGGTGAGGATGCGCGGCTTCAGCTTCTTCCAGGCCTCGGCGGACTTGTCGCCGTAAACCTGCTTCATCCACAACAGGAAACCCAGCCCCGGCGTTGAGGCGCGCGGGTCTTCCAGGATGATCTTCTCTTTGGCGTCGCCATTCACCAGCTCATCTAGGCTCTTGGGCGGGTCCTTCATCATCTCGGTGTTGTAGACCACGGCGAAGTGGCCATAGTCGTATGGCAGGAAGGTGTCGTCACTCCACCCGCCCGGAACCTGGGCGCGCTTCACATCCACGCCATGCTTGGCGAACAGGCCGGTGGCCTTGGCCTCGGCGGTGAGGTTGGTGTCCAGCCCCAGCACAACATCGGCCTTGGTGCCCTTGCCCTCCAGCTTCAGGCGGTTGAGCATGGCCACGCCATCGCCCAGCGCAACGAATGTGAGATCACAGTCACAGGTTTTTTCAAACGTGGCCTTGATCTTGGCGCCCGGGCCCCAATCGGCCACGAAGCTGTTGTAGGTGTAAACCGTCAGCGCGTCCTTGGCGGCGGCGGGCAGCGCCAGCGCCGTGGCGGCGATCAGGGTGAGGAACAGTTTTTTCATCGGTTCTCCAAACGTTTTGAAAGACCGGCGCAAGACTGAAGCTGGATTTGGAAATCCGCCCGCAATCCCTCCGCTGGTTCAAGCCAGATCAGGTTCAGCGGGTTGGCTTTCGCCTCTCAGCGCGCCGCCTGCGAAGTTGAAAAGGCAGAGGCCTTTTCGTGTTGCAGGCGCAAGAAACGCGCACCCCGTTGAGAGCAGGTTCAAAATTAGGCCTGCGGGTTTGGATTGGCAAGGGTGATCTGCTATCACCCGCCCATGTCGAAATTTGCAATTCTGATGGGCGGCGATGTCACGCCCACGCCGCGCCTCAAGCAGCAGCTGCAATCGGCCCGCGCCATCGCGGCCGATGGCGGCATGGCCCATGCCGCACTGCTGCGCCTTGCGCCGGAACTGTGGGTGGGGGATTTTGATTCCACCTCCGGTGCACTGGCCGGCCAGTGGCACGGCGTGCCCCGCCAGACGCATCCTGTGGAAAAGGCCGCCAGCGATGGTGAACTGGCCATCTCCGAGGCGCTGCGCCGGGGGGCCGACGCGCTCATCCTGGTGGGCGGGCTGGGCGGGCAGCTTGATCATGTGCTGGCCCATGCCGGGTTTCTTGTGGCGCTGGCGCGGCGCGGCATTGATGTGTTCATGACCTCCGGCGTGGAGGAGGCGCGGGCGCTGGTGGATACTGTGGCGCTGCCCAGCCTGCCGCCGGGCACGCGCCTGTCAATCATGCCACTGACGGACCTGCAGGGCCTGACCATTTCGGGCGTGAAATGGCCGCTGGCCAAGGCGCGGGTTCCCCTCGGCACAGCCATGACGCTGGCCAACATCGCCACGGGCCCGGTGGAGATTGCCGTGGATGGCGGCCATGCCATCGTTCTCACCTATCATCCCGTTGCCGCATGACTGAGCTGGTGATCGAACGCATCGGCGAAAAGGGCGACGGGCTGGCGCAGGGCCGCGCCATTCCCCGCAGCCTGCCGGGCGAACATGTGCGGCTGGAGCAGGGCGGCGCCATCACCATTCTTCAGCCTTCGCCGGAGCGCGTTGAAGCCTTCTGCCCGGCCTTTGAAAGCTGTGGCGGCTGCAAGCTGCAGCATTGGCGACTTGAACCCTATGCCGCATGGAAGCGCGGCCTGCTGGTGCAGGCGCTCAAAGCCAGGGGGTTGGAGCCTGCGGTCGCCCCGCTGCTCGATGCCCATGGCGCCGGCCGCCGCCGTGCCAGCCTTCATGTGCGCCAGATCAATGGGGCTTGGCAGGCGGGTTACATGGCGGCAGGCAGCCACGCGCTGGTGCCGCTGCAGGCCTGCCCCATTCTTGTGCCGCGGCTGCGCGAAGCCCCGCTGCTTGCGGCGCGCTTTGGTGCGCTGTTCGGCCCGTGCGACGTGGCTGTGACCGCAGCGGACAATGGCCTCGATTTCGCCATCAAGGCCGCGCGCAAGCTGGCCGACAAGGCGCTGGCCGGCGTGGAGCCGCTGATGCAGGAACATGCCATCACGCGCATCGCCGTCAATGGCGAAACGCTGATGCAACGCATGCCGCCCATGATCACGCTGGGGCCCGCCAATGTGGCCCTGCCGGTGGGGGCCTTCCTGCAGGCCACGGCGGCGGGCGAAGAAACCCTGGCCGGGCTGGTGCTGGGACATTTGGGCAAGGCCAGGCAGGTGGCCGACCTGTTTGCCGGCCTTGGCCCCTTTGCCTTGCGCATCGCCCAGAGCCGCGCGGTGACGGCCTTTGATTCCGACAAGCCCGCCATTGCCGCCCTTCAACAGGCGTTGCGCCATGTTCAGGGCCTGCGCCCACTGAAGGCGGAGGTGCGTGACCTGTTCCGCAGCCCGCTCACGCCCATGGAGCTGAATGAGTTCGACGCCGTAGTGCTCGACCCGCCGCGCGCCGGCGCCGAGGCGCAATGCCATGCGCTGGCCAAATCAAAAGTAAGGCGTGTGGTGAGTGTCTCTTGCGATGTGCAGAGCTTTGCGCGCGATGCCGCCATTCTCACTGCCGCGGGCTATGTGCTGGGTGAGGTGACGCCGGTGGACCAGTTCAAATATTCCGCGCATGTGGAATGCGTGGGCCTGTTCACGCGGCGCTAGCGGCCTGCACAGGCAAGAGCGGCAGCCAGAGGGTGAAGGTGGCGCCCTGGCCGGCCTCGGACGAGAATTCCAGCCCGCCGCCATGCAGCTTGGCCACTTGCTTGGCCGCCGCCACGCCAAGGCCGCTGCCAAAGCTTTTCGAGGTGAAGAACGGCTCGCCGATCTTGTCCATGATGTCTCGTGGAATGCCCGGCCCGTTGTCGCGCACCTCAATCTCGATGCCGCGCGCGCTGTTGCGCAGCTCAACTTCGATCACTGGCGCGCGCGAGTTCACCATGTGCTTGGACAGCACTGCCTCGCGGGCATTGGACATGAGGTTGACCACGGCGCGGCGCAGGCGCTCGGCGTCATAGGCGGCGTCACGCTGGTCTTCGCCGAGGAACAGGTTGATTGACAGGGGCGCTGGCGCGTCCTCGCCGAAATCCTCGACCAGCCCGCGCAGCCAGGCCACGATGTCCTGCGTTTCGGCCTGGATGGCTTGCGAGCGTGAGAAATCAAGAAGCTGGGTGATGATGGCATCGCAGCGGTTCACGCCGGTTTCGATGCGCTTGATTTGCAAGCCGGCATCCACGCCCGCCGCCTCGCATTTGCGCCGCAGGGTGAACAGCGTGGTGCGCACCCCGCCCAGCGGGTTGCGGATTTCATGCGCCACGGTGGCCACAAGCTGGCCCAGCTGCGCCATCTTGCCGGAGGCGATGATCTGGTCCTGCGCCTCGGAAAGCTGGTGCAGCCTGTCATTCAATTCGGTGTTCAGCTGCGAAATGTCGTCATTCAGTTTCTTGAACTGGTCGGCGGCGGCCTTGGCCTCGGCTTCCTGCTTGTGGGCAATGTTCTTGGCGCGCATGTGGCTGCGGGCCAGGGCGCGCGCGCTCATCAGGCTGCGCCGCACCAGCACGAGAAAGCCGGTGGCCAGCAGCGCGAACAGCCCAAGCAGGAGCAGCGAGTTGAAGCGCTTCTGGCCAGCCTCTTCAACATCGCGGCTGGCGTTGAATTCGGATTCGGGCGCGCCCGTCCAGATCGACCAGGTGCTGCGCTGGTCAGCCTGGGCAAGCGGGAACACCTCGGAATAGACCATGCTGGGGTCCGGCTGGGCCTGGCCCATGAGCGCGGCGGAGGATGTGAGTTCTCCCATTTCACGCCCGGCGGCGGCATAGCCATAGGTGGGGTTGACCAGCGCCAGATGATGCGCGGGCAAAAGCGCCTTCAGCGCATTGGTCAGGATGATCGCCGAAACCATGCCCTTGACCTTGCCATCCCCATCAAAGAACGGAACAGAGAACACCAGGCCGGAACGGTCCGCCTCCTTGCCGCTCAGGATAAATTGGGTGTTGTCGCAGGTGATGATTTCAGGCCCGCTGATCATCGGCAGGTCTTTGCCGGTGATGCGGTCTTCGCTCGGGTAGTATTTGCTGAACCAGCTCGCCTGTTCCACCATCTGGGCATATTCATAGTCTTCGATTTCGGGCGGCAAGGCTGCATGTGAGGGGAAGTTGCCGAAGGTCGCACCCTTCATGCCTTGCTGGCTCAACTGCTTGCCGCCGCCAACGATCAACTGGTCAAGAGCTATGATCGGCGCTTCCTTTTTCAGGGTGATGGGGTCGATGCGGTTGGGTTCAAAGCCGATGGGCAGCAGATAGATTTCCGACACGTCCACATCATTGGCAAGATTGTCGTAGATCTGCTGCAGGATGATGCGGCCCTCAGGCGAGAGGTTCTCGCCGTGGCGGTCAATGCCGCGCACCGCGGGCAGGGCGGCCAGCAGGCGCAGGTTTTCGCGGATGGCATGCAACGCGGAATCCACACGTGCCGTGTCCTGCGCCGCCTGGTCATGGTGTTCCTTGGTGAAATGGGCGCGCGCAACCTCGATGTCCTTGTTGTGGCGCGCCTGGATAAGGCTGGCCATGCCGAAGAGGATCACCCCCAAAGCGGCCCAAACAAAACGGAATCTCGACGACATGCATTATCCCCCGGTGGCGGGAAGCTAGGCTGGCGGGCCTTAAAAGCCGCTTAATTTGGGCCTGGGCTGGCGGCCCTTGACTCAGGGCAGCCAAACATGGTGCTTGGGCGAAAATTGAAGGGGAATCTGATGGCGAACGCATTCGTCTTTCCGGGCCAGGGCAGCCAGGCCTTGGGCATGGGCAAGCTGCTGGCAGACCAGTTCGCCGCGGCCCGCGCCGTGTTCGATGAGGTGGATGCCGCCTTGTCGCAAAAGCTCACCGCCCTGATGTGGGACGGGCCGGAGGCGGAGCTGACGCTGACCGAAAACGCCCAGCCGGCCCTGATGGCGGTGTCCATGGCCGTGGTCCGTGTGCTTGCCGCAGAACACGGCATCACATTGAAAGAACATGCAAAATTCGTGGCTGGGCATTCCCTTGGCGAATATTCGGCGCTGGCCGCCGCGGGCACCTTTTCGCTGGCGGATGCCGCGCGGCTGCTCAAGATCCGTGGCAAGGCCATGCAGGCCGCCGTGCCGGTTGGGCAGGGCGCTATGGCGGCCTTGCTGGGGCTGGATTTTGCCACCGCCGCCGCCGTGGCCGCCGAGGCCGCGCAGGGCGATGTCTGCCAGGCCGCCAACGACAATTCCGATGGCCAGGTGGTGATCTCGGGCGCCAAGCCAGCGGTGGACCGCGCCTGCGAAATCGCCAAGGCCAAGGGTGCCAAGCGCGCCATCCTGCTGCCCGTCTCTGCCCCCTTCCATTGCGCGCTGATGAAGCCCGCCGCCGACGCCATGGCCGAAGCCCTTGGCAAGGTGGAGATGAAAGCCCCTGTGGTTCCGGTGATCGCCAATGTGGTGGCCGGCCCGTTGACTGACCCTGCCGCCATCCGCGCCAAGCTGGTGGAACAGGTGACAGGCACTGTGCGCTGGCGCGAATGCGTGGCCTATATGGCCGGGCAGGGTGTTAAAGTGTTTGTTGAAGCCGGGGCAGGCAAGGTATTGACCGGACTCGCAAAAAAGAACGCGCCTGAAGCCGTGGCCATTGCCGCCGGCACCCCTGATGAAATTGCCGCCGCGGCGGCCCAACTGAAGGCTTGACCCCCATGTTCTCACTCACCGGAAAAACCGCATTGATCACTGGCGCCTCGGGCGGCATTGGTGCCGCCGTGGCCAAGGCCCTGCATGCGGCCGGCGCCAGAATCGCCATCTCTGGCACCCGCGTTCAGGCGCTGGAGGAATTGAAGGCGCAAATTGGCGCCGACGTCGTCGTGCTGCCCTGCAACCTGTCTTCGGCCGAGGACGTGGAGAAGCTGGTGCCCGCCGCCGAGGCGGCGCTGGGCGGCCTCGACATCCTGGTCAACAATGCCGGCATCACCAAGGACGGCCTTGCCATGCGCATGAAGGATGAGGATTGGCAGGCGGTGATTGACGTGAACCTCACCGCCAATTTCCGCCTCAGCCGCGCGGCCATGAAGCTGATGATGAAGAAACGCTGGGGCCGCATCGTCAACATCACCTCGGTGGTGGGCGTGACGGGCAACCCCGGCCAGGCCAACTATGTGGCCTCCAAGGCAGGCCTCATCGGCCTCACCAAGTCACTCGCGCAGGAACTCGCCTCGCGCAATGTCACCGTCAACTGCGTGGCCCCCGGCTTCATCGCCACACCCATGACCGATGCGCTGAACGACAAGCAGAAGGAAGCCATTCTCGGCCGCATCCCCGCCGGCCGCATGGGCGGCCCCGCCGACATTGCCGCCGCCTGCGCCTATCTCGCCTCGGAAGAGGCTGGCTATGTGACGGGCCAGACCCTGCACGTCAACGGCGGCATGGCGATGATCTAGCCGCGAAACGCGAAAGCGTTTCGTCGGCAAAGCGAAACGCGAAAGCGTTTCGTCGGCAAAGCGAAACGCGAAAGCGTTTCGTCGGC
>JAGWTZ010000077.1 GCA_028868695.1 Alphaproteobacteria bacterium
GGGCCAGGCCTTGAGCAATTCCTTGTTCTCGGAAAGCGCGGAACACGGCACGGCGGCGCCGATGCTGAAGCCGGATGCGGTTTTCTTGATGTCCTTGATGCCCTTGATGGCCTTGATATCCACCACGAGGTCTGGCTCAACAACGCCGGCCTTCATTTTCACCAGAAGGTCCGTTCCTCCGGCAAGCACGAAAGCCTTGCCTTTTTCCTTGGCCAACAGCGTGGCCGCAGCTTTCGCTGTGTCTGCTTGAATATAGCGCATTTTTCCGCCTTTTTTGATCGCTCGCGGCAGATTAGGCGGGCGGCTTTTAGCGGTCAACACAAAGCGGGTGGCATGCAGCCATTCAGGATTGTCAGGGCTGCATCTGCGCTGCTTCAATGAGTGTGCCCGCCGCTTCCAGCGCATGGCGCAGCGCCCCTTGCGGGATGGCATCGCTGATCAGCCTGTCAACCTCACCATAGGGGCACACGCGCACCAGCGCCGAACGCCCGAATTTGGAGGAATCCGCCAGAATCACCTTGTGCTCGGCGCGCGACAAGGCAACGCGGGCAATCTCGGCCTCGGCCAGATCGGCATCCATCGGGCCATCTTCCGCAGAAAGCCCGGTGATCGAGATGAAGGCATGGCGCACGCGGAAGCGCGCAAAGAACTCCACCGCCGATGCGCCAAGTGCGGCGCCATTGTCGCCCTTCAGGGCCCCGCCCGCCATGTAGACGGTGTTGCCGTTCACCATGGCCAGCATGCGCGCAATGTCCGACGAATTGGTGACGATGGTCAGCGCCCGCTTGGCGCGCAGCTCCTGCGCGAAGATGCTGGTGGTGGCCCCGGTGTCGATCATCAGGCTGTCGCCATCCTTGACATGGGCTGCCGCGGCCCGCGCCAGGGCGCGCTTGCCCTGGGCGTTGTCTCTCATGCGCTTTTCAAACGGCGCCTCGCCAATGCGCGCCGGCAGGGTGAGCGCGCCATGCAGCTTCAGGATCTCGCCGCGCTGCTCCAGCCGCAGTGCATCGCGGCGGATCGTTTCATCCGAAACGCCCAACTGCGCCGCCAATTCCGCCACGCTGGCCAAGCCACGTTCCGCCACCACATCCTTGATGGCGGCAAAGCGCTGGGAGATTTTGGGGGAGGCCATGTGGAAACAATCCTTCAGCAGCGTGTTTCAGACAGAAACCCACACATTAAGCCACATTTTCCCGGATTTTCCACACAAACCCACATTTTTCTTGCGGAATCCTGGGCATTGATCCAGCCTCACGGCACCTTGCCGCGATTGGGGGCATCACATGGACACCGCCGAGCAAAAAGTGCGCAGCCTCAACATTTGGGAGGGGCCGGTCACCATTGAACTGCTGAAGGGCGGCGTTTCCAACGCCGGCTTCAAGGTGACAGACGCCACCGGGAACTATGTCGCCCGCGTCGGCCATGACTATCCGTTTCATCAGGTCTCCCGCACACGCGAAGCCATTGCAGCCCGTGCCGCATTTGAAGCCGGCCTTTCGCCCAAACTGCTCTATGCCAAGGATGGCGTGATGGTGTTGCGCTTCCTCGGTGCCAAAACCTATGCCGAAGCGGACGTGCGTGCCAACTGGCAGGCCTGTGTCGACATCGTGAAAAGTTGCCACCGCGACATGGGCAAGCGCATTTTGGGCCAAGGCGCCATCTTCTGGGTGTTCCAGATCATCCGCGACTATGGCGCAACCTTGCAGGCCAAGGGCCACGCCCGCGCCCATGAAGTGCCGCGCTGGCTTGGCATTGTGGACCAGCTTGAAGCCCAGCAAGTGCCGCTGCCCGTCATCTTCGGCCACCATGACCTGCTGCCCACCAACTTCCTCGACGATGGCCAGCGCCTGTGGCTGATCGACTGGGAATATGGCGCCTTCGGCACGGCGATGTTCGACCTTGCCAATCTCGCTGCTGCCAATTCCTTTGATGATGCCCTCGAGGCCCGGATGCTGGAGCACTATTTTGAGCGTAAAGCCGATGAAGCCCTCGCCCGCGCCTTCTCGGCGATGAAGGTGGGCGCCGCCTTGCGCGAGGCCACCTGGGGCATGATCTCTGAAATCTATTTGAACGCCCCCGGCGCCGACTATGTGGCCTATGCCGCCGAATATCTCGGCCGCTTCGAGGCGATTCTACTCTCCCATCAAAAAAGGTTTGGAAAATGACTGTTCAATTGCCCCAGAACGCCGAAGTGATTGTGATCGGCGGCGGCATCATTGGCTGTTCCACGGCCTATCATCTGGCGCGGGATCACAAGGCCAATGTGATCCTGCTCGAGCAGAACAAGATCACCTCCGGCAGCACCTGGCATGCGGCAGGTCTTGTGGGGCAGCTGCGTTCCTCGGCGTCGATCACCCAAGTGCTGAAATACTCCGTCGATCTTTACAAGAAGCTGGAAGCCGAGACTGGCCTGCAAACCGGCTGGAAGATGACAGGCTGCCTGCGCCTTGCCACCAATCAAGACCGCTGGATTGAATTCAAGCGCCTGGCCACCACGGCGCAAAGCTTCGGCATGGACATGCAATTGCTCTCTCCCGCCGAGACCAGGAAACTCTGGCCACTGCTGGAGGTGAGCGATCTGGTGGGCTCCACCTTCCTGCCCACCGATGGCCAGGCCTCGCCCTCCGACATCACCCAGGCGCTGGCCAAGGGTGCTCGCATGCATGGCGCGAAAATCTTCGAAGGTGTTGGCGTCACCGGCTTTGAGATTAAGGATGGCCGGGTGACGGCGGTTCACACCACGTCGGGCACGGTGAAGTGCGAACGCGTGGTCAATTGCGGTGGCCAATGGGCCAAGCAAATTGGTGCCAAGGCCGGCGTGTCCGTGCCGTTGCAGCCGGTGAAGCATCAATATGTCATCACCGAGAAACTCGAAGGCCTCGCCAAGGACGCACCCACCATCCGCGACCCGGACCGCCGCACCTATTTCAAGGAAGAAGTGGGCGGGCTGGTGTTCGGCGGCTATGAGCCCAATCCGATCTCATGGGATGTGGCTGAAGTGCCCTCCAACTTCGAATTCCAGCTCTTCGATGACGACTTCGATCACTTCGAACAGCACATGGCCGAAGCGCTGGAGCGCATTCCAGCACTGGGCACAACCGGCATCAAGAAGATGATCAACGGCCCGGAAAGCTTCACGCCCGATGGCAATTTCATTCTGGGCCGCGCGCCGGAACTGAAGAATTTCTACATGGGCTGCGGCTTCAACGCCTTTGGCATCGCCTCGGGCGGTGGTGCTGGCTGGGTGCTGGCCGATTGGGTGATGAAGGGCGAGGCGCCCACTGACCTGTGGAGCGTGGACATCCGCCGCTTCTCCGGCCTGCACCGTGACAGGCAATTCACGAGGGACCGCACGCTTGAAGCCTACGGAAAGCATTACACCATCGGCTTCCCGCATGAGGAATATCAGAGCGGGCGGCCCAAGCTTGTGTCACCACTCTATGACAGGCTGAAGGCGGCTGGCGCCTGTTTCGGCTCCAAGCTGGGCTGGGAGCGGCCCAACTGGTTTGCACCCGCGGGCACCGAAGCCAAGGATATCTATTCCATGGGCAGGCAGAACTGGTTTGCCACCGTGGGCGCCGAGCACAGGGCCACGCGCGAAAAGGCGGGGCTGTTTGACCAGTCTTCCTTCGCCAAGTTTGAACTGCGCGGGGCCGATGCCTATGCAGCGCTGCAATATATCTGCGCCAACCAGATGCCGAAGGCTGACGGCCGTCTCGTTTACACCCAGCTGCTCAACACCCGCGGCGGCATTGAATGTGATCTCACCATCGCGCGGCTGGCGGCGGATCATTTCTACATCGTCACCGGCACTGGCTTCCGCACCCATGACTATCACTGGATTGAAGACCACATTCCGGCAGGCATGGACGCCAAGCTTTCAGACATCACCGAAGCCTGGGGCACCCTTTCGCTGATGGGGCCACAATCCCGCGCCATGCTGCAGGCGGTGAGTGCCGATGATGTTTCCGCCTTCAAATTCGGCGATGCCCGTTATGTCACGCTCGCCGGCCACCGCATCCTTTGCCTGCGCGTCACTTATGTGGGCGAGTTGGGTTTTGAACTGCACGGCCCCATCGCTGCCCTGCCCGCGGTCTATGATGCTCTCATCGCGCAAGGAGCGGTGAACTGCGGCTACCGCGCCATCGAAAGCTTGCGCCTTGAAAAGGGCTACCGCGCCTGGAGTTCCGACATCACCGCCAATGACTCGCCGCTGGAAGCAGGGCTGGGTTGGGCGGTGAAACTCAAGAGCAATGAAGACTTCATCGGCCGCAAGGCGCTGGAAGCACAGCGCGCGGCACCGCTCAAGAAGATGATGGTGGGCTTTACCACTGAGCGCGAAGATATCGTGCTGGTGGGCCGTGAAACCATTTTGCGTGACGGCAAATTCGCGGGCTATCTGACCAGCGGCGGCTATGGCTACACGGTCGCAAAGCCGATCGGCTATGGCTACCTGCGCAACGCAGAGGGCGTCACTGAAGAATGGGCCCGCGCCGGTTCCTATGAGCTGGTCGTGGCGCAAGAGCGCGTGAAAGCTTCATTGCATCTTGGCGCGCTGTATGACCCATCGAATGAAAAGGTGAAGGCTTAGTGCAAATCACCCTTCCCCCGCTGGGAGAAGGGTATCACCTGCGCTTACTGGTCAATCTTCTGGCCAATGATCGCCAGCGCCTGCTCATAGACGGCAGCCGCGTTCCACGCCTGGATGGCCGCATAGTTGGGCTGCCCCGGCTGATAGCCTGCCCCGCGCTTCCAGCCATGGCCCTTGAGGAAATTGGCGGTGGAGGCCAGCGCATTTTCCTTCACGGTGAGCGAGCCGCCAACGCCATAGGCAAAAATGTTCTTGGGCATGAATTGCGTCTGCCCCACTTCACCATGCATCGCACCGATCGAGGAGGCCGAAAGCACGCCCTTGTCCACCAGCTTCAGCGCGGCCACCAGCTGTTCGGTGAAATAGTCATGGCGGCGGCAATCATAGGCCAGCGAGGCCACCGCGGAGATGGTGTTCTGGTTGCCAGTCACCGCGCCAAAGCCCGTCTCCATGCCCCAGATGGCGATCACCGGGCCGGCGGGAACGCCAAAGCGCGCTTCAATGGACGAGAACAGCGCGGCGTTCTGCGCCTTCAGCGCGCGGCCGCGCGAAATGATCGCTGCTGCCCCGCGCTGGCGCATGAAGGCATCAAGCGAGAGGTGGAAAGCCTTCTGGTGCCGGTCTGCCCAGATGGTCTTGGTGGCATAATGCGTGCCGGCCAGTGCCGAAAGCCCGCGCGGGCCGATGCCCGCGGCCTTCGCCTCGGGCGCGAAGGCGGATTTCCAGGCTTCAAAGCCACCTGCGTCGCTGCCGCATTGCGCCGCCTGCGCCAGGCCTGCCCCCGCCAGCCACACCAAAGCCGCCACCACCACGCCGAAATTCCGCATCGCATTCCCCTTCATGCAAATCAGAGTTGAGCCCATAACTGCCCCGCTTCTTGATCAAGGTCAACGACAACGCCCTGCAAGCCATTCTAATCGCCTCTTGTCTTCGGGTTCGGAATTGTGTAATTCCTGTTCTATAAAACGAACGAGATTTTTATGACATTGAATTCAAACGGCTTTTTTGCAGAACGTGTGACTGACGTGCAGCATTATACTGACCGTCTGTTCCGGTTCCGTGTCACGCGCCCACAATCGCTGCGTTTCCGCTCGGGCGAATTTGTCATGCTCGGCCTGCCCAGTGAAGGCAAGCCCTTGCTGCGCGCCTATTCCATTGCCAGCCCAAGCTGGGATGAGGGGCTGGAGTTCTTTTCAATCAAGGTGCCGGGCGGCCCGCTCACTGAAAAGCTGCAAAACATCAAGCCGGGCGATGAAATCCTGTTGCGCCCCAAGACCACTGGCACGCTGGTGCATGATGCCCTGCTGCCAGGGAAGCGCCTGTTCATGATTTCAACCGGCACGGGCATCGCCCCCTTCGTGTCGATCATGCGCGACCCTGAAACCTATGAACGCTTCGAAACCGTTGTCGTCAGCCACACCTGCCGCACCCGCGCCGAGCTGCAATATGGCTTTGATTCCGTCGCCGCCACCAAGGATGACCCACTGGTGGGCGAAGAGGCCCAGAAGCGCCTTCTGCATTTTGCTTCCACCACTCGCGAGGAAAGCACCCATCAGGGCCGCATCACCAAGCTGATCGAGAGCGGTGAATTCTGCCGCAGCCTTGGCCTGCCGCAGCTGAACCCGGCGGAAGACCGCATCATGCTGTGCGGCTCCATGGCCATGATCAAGGATGTGAAGGCACTGCTGGAGCCACAGGGCTTCTCCGAAGGCGCCAATTCTGAGCCGGGCAGCATCGTCGTCGAACGCGCCTTCGTCGGCTGACAAGCCGCAACCCAACACCGCCGCATTGACTTGAGTTTGTGGCGGTGCTGTCATTCAGCTGTTTCATTTTTGTTGTCACTCCCACCTGTTGGAGAAAAATGAACATGGCTTTTGCAGCATTCCGCAAATCCGCGACATCCACGCATTGGGCCAAGGAGGCTGTGCTGGGTCTTGTCAGCGTGCGCATGTCGCCGGTGGCCTTCCATCTTGACTATGTGGTTTTTCCGCCGATCATCCTGGGCTGCCTGATTGCCTCTGCCCGCAGCGAGCCATGGGTGGCCCTGCCGCTGCTGTTTCTTGCCGGCCTTGCGGCATGGACGCTGGCGGAATATTTGCTGCACCGTTTTGCCCTGCATCACTGGCCCTATTTCGCGCAATTCCACCTTGCCCATCATGATGAGCCGCGCGCCATGATCGCCGCGCCGACGCTGTTTTCAGTCGCGTTCTTCGTTGTAACCGCACTGCTGCCCGCCTGGCTGCTGCTGGGTGCTGGCGCGGCGCTGGGCTGGTTCGCAGGCTTCCTGGCAGGCTATGTGGCTTTCGGCGCCGTGCACCATGCCGTGCATCATGCCTCAGGCCAGGGGCCGGCTTTGCGCCATTTCAAGATGCTGCACGCCATCCACCACCATGGCGATTCCGCCACCAATTTCGGCGTGACCACTGCGTTCTGGGACCGTGTGTTCGGAACCTATCAGCCCAACTTCAAGCGCCGCTGAACCGTGCGCCTATTGGGCGCCAAACCATTTGGCATAGATCGCGTCATAGGTGCCGTTCTCGCGCAGCTTCAGCAGCGCCTCATTCACCGGCTTGCGCAGCTCTGAGCCTTGCGGGAACATGATGCCGTAGTTCTCTTTCTTCAGCATAGGCCCCACCAGCCGCACCTTGCCCTGCCCCTTGTTGGCCGCATAGTAGAGCAGCACCGGCGCATCAAACACCACGGCATCGACATTCTTGGCATTGAGCGCCGAGAAGGCATCATCAATCTTGCTGAATTCAACCGGCTCCACGCTGATGCCGCGCAGGAAGGCCGCCGCCGTGCTGCCCGTCGTGGTGCCCACCTTGCGGCCCGGCAGATCCTCCGGCCCGTTGATGTCGCTCTTCAATTGCTGCACGGTGAGTGAGGTGGTGATGGTGGCGGTGAAATAGCTGGTGAAGAAAAGGCTGCCGAGGATCAGCAGCGTGGAGAGCAGCCGCCCAATGCCGGAATAGAGCGGGTCTGGCTGCTGGCCCGCCGCCGCACCCGTGGCCCAATACATGGCATGGAAGATGCCAGGGAAATATTGCGGCGGAAACAGATGGTTTTCCTTCCTGCGCTCCACCCACCAGCCGATATGGGCGGGAACGATGATCAGCGCCGCCAAAAGGCCAAGCACAGTGAGCGTGCTTGTGCTGGTCAGCAGTGGCAGGATCTGGCTCCACGCACCGGCCGCACCCGTCTGGTCGGCCCGCGCCAGGATCTGCAGGCCCGATTCAAACATGGGCTGGGAGAAGTCAAACTGTTGCTCGCGCTCCGCCGTCACCGAGATGGCGGCAATGGCGGCATCACCCTCCCCCGCCTTCACGCCAGCTATGATTTCCTTGACGTTGCCCTTCTCAACAAAATGGAAAGGCCGGTTCAGCTCCTTGGCAATGGCCTGCCACAGCTCCACCGAGAAACCCTTGTAGCCTTCAGCATCCTTGAGCACGAAGGGCGCCACCACCCGGGTGATCACCCGCAGTTCAGCGCCCGGCGCCGTGGCGTCGGCGGTTTGCGCTTGCGCCAGCCCGGCTGCACAAAGCAGCAAGGCCACCGCCATCAACAGCCGTCCAGCCCAAGTGCTCTTCATGGCAAACCCCATCAATGCTTGTGCAGGTTGTAGCAAGGCGGAACGGGGGCTGGAAACTGGCTTGTTGTCACAGCAGGCCGCGGCGGGCGAGATTGCGCATCAGGTCGGCGATGCCGAAATCCCAGCGCTGCGCCTGCCCGCACAGCACCACGCGGTTGCGCAAGGTGCCCAGATGCGGCGTGGCAATCTCGACGATGTCGCCCACGTGATGGGTGAAGCCCTTGCCCTCTTCGCCGCGGTCATCCACCGGCGCGAACATGGTGCCGAGATAAACCACAAGGCCATCGGGATAGGCATGGTTGTCATTGATGGCGTTGGCCACGATCTCGGTCGGGTCTCGGCTGATGCGCGCCATGTTCGAAACGCCCTGCATCACGAAGCCGTCTTTGCCCGTCACTTTCATCGAAAGCTCGGACTGCCGCACGTCATCAAGGCTGAAGCCTGCGTCGAAAAACCGGATGAACGGCCCAAGCGCCGCGCTGGCGTTATTGTCCTTGGCCTTGCCGAGCAGCAGCGCCGAGCGGCCTTCGAAATCCCGCAGGTTCACGTCATTGCCCAGCGTTGCGCCCACGATCTTGCCAGTCGAAGCCACCACCATCACCACTTCCGGCTCAGGATTGTTCCACGAGGACTTGGGATGGATGCCCACTTCCATGTTCGGCCCGACAGAAGACAGCACCGGCGCCTTGGTGAAGATTTCCGCATCAGGCCCAATGCCCACTTCGAGATATTGGCTCCACGCGCCAGCCTTGATCAGTGCTGCCTTGAGTTCCATCGCCGCCGGCGAGCCGGGCTTGATTGCCCGTAAATCGCCACCCACCAGCTCATTGATCTTCTCGCGGATGCCCGCTGCGGCGGCGGCATCACCGCGCGCCTTTTCTTCAATCACGCGTTCCAGCATGGAAACGGCAAAGGTGACACCGGCGGCCTTCACGGCCTGCAGGTCGATGGGCGAAAGCGCCCAAGGCTTTGCGGCATTGCGCCGGGCGGGATCGGCATTGGCCAGCACATCGGCAAGCTTGCCCACGCTTTTGCCTTCCGCCGCGGCCAGCGCCTCGGCTGGGTTCTTCATTTCGCAAAGGTCGCGCATTGTTGGAAAGATCGCGGTGATGTCGGTGAGGCTGTCGCCTTCCACGCGCACCACGGCGGGCCCCACATCAGGCAGCCAGACACGGCCGGCAAGCGAGGCGGAAGCGGGAACGTCAGGGTGGGACATGGAGGGAGATTCCTTTCGCGCGCCAAGATGAACGAGCTTGGCAGCCAGCGCAACTGCAACATGCCCGGCTTGACAGGCGCAAGCCGCTGAACACAACATGCGGCGCGGGGCATCCACAGGAGAACTGCCATGGCCAGTCATTCCACGCCTTTTGCCGCCTTCATTCTCGCATCTTTCTTCAGTCTTGCCAGCCCGTCCCTGGCCGAAGACGCCAAGCCGCCGCTGCCTTTGCCGGATGATGCCAGCGGGATGACTTATGATGGGGAAAGTGGCTCGCTCACATTTTCCAGCGCCAAGCCAATAAAGGAACTCGCCGCCATGTACCGCGACTATGCCAAGCAGCATGGCTGGGAGGAGCAGGCCGGTGTGATCAACAAGGACAACATGGTGGTGATGACCTTCATGGCCAGTGGCGAAGACGTGGCCACCATCACCGTGATGAAAATGGGCGACAATGCGGAGGTGACAGCCGAAGGAACCGCGCTGGAAGCGAAGGGCGGCGC
>JAGWTZ010000024.1 GCA_028868695.1 Alphaproteobacteria bacterium
CCACCCGAGGTGATCCATCTCACTTCCCACATGGGGGAAGCCTGATGGGGGACACCAGAGGCCTTGCCATAGCAGCCCGGGTCTTAGTGCCCGAGGAAGTTCAACCTGGCTCCCGGTGGAGATGGTGCACGATACACCTTCCAGCAGGCCTGCCACTCCCTTGCATCCGGGTTCACCGTCATGAACCGGACCCCAGTGCGAGGGAGCGGAAGGCAGCTAGCACATCCTAGGAATAAAAGCAAGTTAAATCTGCTCCCACCCTATTCCCCATCTCTCTCCATCGGCGGGCTTGACCCGCCGATCCAGCCTGAATGTCTGGCTCCCGCTGGATGGGCGGTTCAAGCCCGCCCATGGAGAGGAAGAGACTGAGCCTGTGGCCAAGCGGGGTTCCGTGTCGCGCGCAGACCCATAATTGCTTTGCCATGATGGGCGGGCTTCGCCCGGCGCTTGCACGGAATGACGGGAGCAAAACCCATGCCCTTCTCCCCTTGGGAGAAGGGTGGGGATGGACGTCTAGGTTTGCGCGTTGAATGTCTGAACCCATCGCCCCTCAGCCGGCTACGCCGGCAGCTCCCCGTCCGGGGAGCAGGAGGGCGCGGCGATGGACCGCCGCATTTACTCGTCCCGGTACACCCGCTCGCGCTTTTCGTGGCGTTCCTGGGCTTCGATGGACAGGGTGGCGATGGGCCTGGCGTCGAGGCGGCGCAGGCTGATGGGGTCGCCGGTTTCCTCGCAATAGCCATAGGAGCCATCATCGATTCGCTTCAGTGCGGCATCGATCTTGGAGATCAGCTTGCGCTGCCGGTCCCGGGTGCGCAGTTCCAGCGAACGGTCGGTCTCGGAGGAGGCACGGTCCGCCACATCGGGCAGCACGTGGTTTTCATCTTGAAGGTGCGAGATCGTTTCCTTGCTCTCGCGCAGGATGTCGTCCTTCCAGTTCAGGAGCTTGGCGCGGAAATAGGCCAGCTGCTTTTCATTCATGAAGGGTTCCTTCTCGGAAGGAACATAGTCTTGTTCAAGAACATCAGACATGAAACACTCTCAATCCGTCGGGCAAGGGCGCCAGTTGGCGGCGGCTTATAGCCATGCAACCCGGCGGCAGCAATAGTTGCAAAACATGACGATTTAAGGTTAGCCGGCGGCGATTCGGGGCTGCCCGCCAGCCGGGCCTGGCCGCCCGGCCCCCTGCCCCATGCAAGCCCCCGGCCAGCCGCCGCACGCGGCAGAAAACCGCCGGTTGTGCCGGAATGGCACAGCACAATCGCATCAGGCTTAACGCAATCTTAGAATTATCCAGCCATTTTGAAACGATCGCGACGTGTGTGGATGTGTGAAATGCGTATTCTGTTTGGTTTGGCAATGGTAGTGACAGGCACCGCCCTTTCCGGCTGTGTCAGCAGCACGTTTGACAGCCTGTCGAGTTTGAGCACAAGTTGCACAACGAGCGTGACAGCGGTGAACTGCACCAGCCCAACGCCCAAACCCGCGACAGTGCCCACCACCACCACGACCACGGGCCCGGGCACCACCACCACGGCCCCCACACAGAACACCGGCAACACCACCAGCCTCAGCACGGGTGACACCACCATTGCGCTGGAAGGCTCCACGGCCATCACCACCAACACCAATCCCGCACTTTCCAAGCTGGGCTTCACGCCAACCAACACGCCGGGCACTTCCAACCAGCAAATCTGGTTTGACACCAAGACCGCCAGCAACGGCGCGTGGCCTGTTTCAAAGCTGATGTCCTACAGCGACTATGGCACTTGCATCAATGATGGCGGGGCTGACCCGCTCAACCCCGGCCTTTGCAAAAATGGCACCGGCGGCCATGGCCTGGGCGGCAACTACAAGCTCTACCGCTACTATGACAAGGGCACCAAGATTGACGAGGAGCTACAGGTCTGGACCTGGGGCAACTCCTACGCCACCCAATATCGTGACGTGACGGCCAGCGGCACCGACCCGCAGCACCAGGCCTGGTCTTTCGGCGGCAACTACACGCCCGTGGCCTCCATGCCCACCGCCGGCATCATGAACTATACCGGCCAATGGGGCGGCACCGCCAAGACCTCAAATTTCTATGATAACCTGACCACCGGCACGGTGGGCCAGACCATGTCCTTCAACAACAACTGGCGCGTCTCCGGGACGTCTTCCCTGACCGCCAACTTCGGCACCGGCCAGTTTGCCGGCACGCTCACGCCCTGGCTCTGGGAAGGCGTGAACAAGGACGGCAACTTCAGCCAGGTGGACGTGGCTGCCGCCCAGGCCTTCGCCGCGCAATGCGCCGTGAGCGCCCCGGCCTGCAACCCCGCCAGCCCCTCCTTCAACATGGCGCAATATAACAACCTCGCCAACTACAACGCCGCTTACATGAACGTGTCGGTGATCCTCGCCGGTTCCATCAAGACCGACGCCAAGAACACCACCAAGCCCAACCAAGTAGTGGGCACCGCCTCGATGGACCCGACCGCTGGCTGGATCACCTCGGCCAACAACCCGATGTTCGCCGGCTTCTTCGGCCCGGCCGCCAAGGAAGTGACCGGTGCCTTCGCCTTTGACGCCACCATCCCGGCGCCGAATGGCGGCCTGATCCCCATCAACAATGACCGCCGCGCCTATATCGAGATGAGCGGCATCTTCAACGCCACATCCCCCTGAGGCCTGGCTTGCTGAAACCGGGGTTCATCAAACTGCAGTTCGGGCGCAACGTCTCTTGCGCCCTTCTTGCGCTTGTGGCGGCCACGGGGCTTTTTGCCGCCGCCCCGGCACTGGCCGACCCGCCGATGAACCAGCAGGAGTATGACAAGTTCTCCGCTTCGGATGAAAACCAGCGCGTCCACATCCTGATCAAGCTGGCGCAGGCCGGTTTTGCCGACACCGCGGAAATGCTGTTGCGCAAGTTCCCCCTGCAGGGGCCCAATGCCGCCAACCGCACGCTTTTCATTGAAGGGCTGATTCTCGAAAAGCGCGGCCACCTTTCCGATGCCGCCGCGAAATTCCGCACCGCCTTGGGCAATGACCCGCGCCTGACGCTGGTGCGCATCGAACTGGCCCAGGTTCTGGCAAGGCTCGATGACACCGATGCCGCCAAGCATCACCTGCGCCTGCTTGAGGCCGAGGCGCAGGACGCCCAGCAGGCGGCTGGCATTCGCTCCTTCATCGACAGCCTGGATGCTCACCACCCGCTCACTTTCTCAGGCTTCATCTCGCTCGCCCCCAGCACCAACATCAACCAGGGCTCTTCACACTCCACCATGTGTTCGCCCGGCGTGGCGGGTGTGCTCGGCGTGGGCTGCACCGGCGACATCGCCCCCTCCAGCCAGAAGACCAGCGGCATCGGCATCATGGGTGGTGCCAATATCGGTTACCGCCGCCATATCGGCGACCATTTCGAGGCGGTGCTGGCCGGCGGCGCCACCGGCGCCATCTATCCCAGCATCAACGCCACCAGCCTGGGCTTCAGCCAATCGGCCGAGCTGCGCTATGACCTGCCGGATGGCTATGTCGGCTTTGGCGGCGTCGGCACCCAGGCCATGGACCCCGTGCAGGTCTCGATGTCCTACAACAGCTATGGCCCGCGCGTGTCCTTCGCCAAGCTGATCTCTCCGCAGAACCAGCTGAGCGGCAGCGCGCTCTATGAATGGCGCCACTATCCGCAGAGCCCCACCTCGGAAGGCACGGCGCTGCAGATCACCGCCGTTCTCACCCACGCCATTGACCAGACCGCCAATGTGGCGCTGATCACCGGCTATGAAAACGTCAACCAGCAGCTCTCCTTCAACTCCTACCAGGACGCCACCATCGGCTTCGGCTTCTACAAGGAATTGAGCCACGGCTTCACCGTTCAGGGCCAGGCCACGGCGCGCTTCGCCGGCTTCAAGGACATCAACCCCTTCCAGGCCTATGCCCGCATGGACCAGAACTACACCGGCTCCATCACCCTGACCAAGCGTGACTGGAACTGGGTGGGCTTTGCGCCCTCGCTGAACTACACCTACACCCGCAATGTCTCGAACATGGCGCTCTATGACTTTGACAGCCACAGCCTGGATTTCCGCCTCACCAAGGAATTCTGAGGCCTTGCCGCGCCTGCTTGTCTCGCGCGGCCCAACTGGCTAAACCCCCTGCCCATGCGCTTCAAATCCGGCAAGGACTTCAGGAATCTCGGCTCAAAATCGGTGACGGTTCTGGGCATGTCTGGCGTGGGCAAGACCACGCTTGCGGCCCTGCTTCAGCAGGAAAGCTGGTTCCAGTATTCGGTCGATTACCGCATCGGCACCAAATACATGGACGAGGCGATCTCCGACAACTTCAAGCGCGAGGCGATGAAGGTGCCATTCCTGCGTGACCTGTTGCGCAAGGATTCGATCTACATCCGCTCCAACATCACTTTCGACAACCTTGCCCCCCTTTCCACCTATCTCGGCAAGCCCGGCAGCGAGGGCAAGGGCGGCATCACCTTTGCCGAATACAAGAAGCGCCAGAACCAGCACCGCGACGCCGAGATCCACTCGCTGCTCGACGTGCCCTTCTTCATGGAGCGGGCACGCGACATCTATGGCTACCAGAACTTCATTTGCGATTCAGGCGGCTCGCTCTGCGAGGTGGTGGACCCGGACAACGCCAATGACCCGGTTCTGAAATGCCTCTCCGAGAACACCCTGCTGCTCTACATCGAAGGCACGCCGGAACACACCAAGATGCTGGTGGAGCGTTTCCGCAAGAACCCCAAGCCGATGTATTACCAGCCCGCCTTCCTTGAGGCGAAATGGGCCGAATACAAGCAGCTGAACGCCATCAAGCATGACAGCGATGTGGACCCCGACGGCTTTGCCGTGTGGGGCTTTGAGCAGCTGCTGCACCACCGAATGCCGCTCTACCGCAAGATCGCGCAGAATTTCGGTTACCAGATTCACATGGGCGCGGTGCCTGCCGTCAAATCCGAAGCGGATTTCGCAGACCTCATCGCCGCCACCATCGACAAAGCCTGACATCAATGCCCATTCGCATCCCCAACAATCTTCCCGCCCGCCAGATCCTTGAGAAGGAAGGCGTGATGGTGATGACCGAGGCCACCGCCAACCGCCAGGACATCCGGCCTTTGCGCATCGGCCTGCTCAACCTCATGCCCAACAAGATCAAGACCGAGACGCAATTCGCCCGGCTGATCGGCGCAACGCCGCTGCAGGTGGAGCTGACCCTGATAAAGACTGGCAGCCACACGCCCAAGAACACCTCGCAGGAGCACATGCTGGCCTTCTATGAAGCCTGGCATGACATCCGCGACCAGTATTTCGACGGCCTGATCATCACCGGCGCGCCGGTGGAGCTGCTGCCTTTTGAGGGTGTGAATTATTGGCAGGAGCTTTCAGAGCTTTATGCCTGGACGCAAAGCCACGTGCATTCCACCTTCAACATCTGCTGGGCGGCACAGGCAGCACTGTATCATTTCCACGGCGTGCCCAAGCATGCCCTGCCGCAAAAGGCTTTCGGCATCTACGAGCACAAAATCCTCAGCCCGTCTTCGGTTTATCTCCGCGGCTTCTCGGATGATTTCTGCATGCCGGTTTCGCGCTGGACGGAAGTGCGCAAGGCCGAACTGCCGCCCAAGGCCGGCCTTGAGATCCTGCTCGAGTCCGATGACGTGGGCCTGTGCCTGATCAATGACCCGAAGAACCGCCAGCTCATGATGTTCAACCACATTGAATATGACACCGAGAGCCTGGGTGATGAATACCGCCGCGATGTGGCGGCCCAGAAGCCGATCAACAAGCCGGCCCATTATTTCCCCGGTGATGAGCCTTCGGCCAAGGTGCTGAACCGCTGGCGCGCCCATGCGCATTTGCTGTTCGGCAACTGGATCAACGACGTCTATCAGACCACGCCGTTTGACCTGACCAAGATCGGCCAATAGCCGGCATTAGCGGAAGCCCTTGTTTTTCGGCCTTTTCCGCCCCAACTATGGGCGAGGAAAGGTGCCGCTGTGAGCTGGAACGGATTGGTGGATGGAGGCCGCATTGCGGCGGGCGGGCTCTTGGATTTTGCCAGCGGCATCACTGCGCCCAGCTTGCGCCTGGGCGTCACCGGCCTTTCGCGCTCCGGCAAGACGGTGTTCATCACCGCGCTGGTGCACGCGCTTTTGAAGCAGGCGCGGCTGCCGGTGTTTGAGGCGCAGAATGAGGGCCGCATCCTGCGCGCCTATCTAGAGCCCCAGCCTGATGATGACCTGCCGCGCTTCGCCTATGAGCAGAATCTGCAGGGCCTGATGGGCGAGGCCCGCGCCTGGCCGCAAAGCACCAGGCAAATCAGCCAGCTGCGCCTCACCATTGAATATGCGCCGGAAAGCTTCTTTGCCCGCACTTTCGGTAGCGGCAAGCTGCATGTCGACATTGTGGACTATCCCGGCGAATGGCTGCTGGACCTGCCCCTGATGCACCAGACCTATCAGCAATGGTCGCACGCCATGGTGGCTGCCAGCCGCGCCGCGCCGCGCGCCGCACTGGCGGCAAACTGGCACGCACAGCTGGGCACGATGGCTGCCAGCGCCCCTGCCGATGAGGGCGAGGCATTGAAGGCGGCTGGCCTGTTCACCGCCTATCTCGCGGCGGGCCGCGCCAGGCAGACAGCCCTTTCCAGCCTGCCGCCCGGCCGCTTCCTGATGCCGGGGGATCTGGAAGGCTCACCCCTGCTTTCCTTTGCACCGCTGGATGTGACGCCGGACCAGCAGTTTGCCGCAGGCAGCCTCGGCGCGCTGATGGAGCGGCGCTACAATTCCTATGTGTCACGCGTGGTGAAGCCGTTCTACTTCGGCCACTTCGCGCGGCTGAACCGGCAGATCGTTCTTGTCGATGTGATGAGCGCGCTCAATGCCGGTGTCCACGCCGTGAATGACCTGCGCGCCGCATTGGTGGATGTGATGGGCTCCTTCCGCCTGGGCGCAAACACTTTCGCTTCCACCCTGTTTGGGCGGCGCATCGACAAGGTGCTGTTCGCCGCCACCAAGGCGGACCTGCTGCATCACCAGAGCCATGACCGGCTTCAGGCCATCCTGCGCCTGCTGGTGGAGGAAAGTGCCCGCAAGGCTGAATTCCAGGGCGCGGCCATTGATGCCCTTGCCCTTTCAGCCATCCGCGCCACGCGCGAGGCCACGGTAAAGCAGAAAGGCTCTGAATTCGCCTGCATCGCCGGTGTGCCTGAGGCCGGCGAAGTGATTGGCGCCGACCAGTTCGATGGTGTGGCCGAGGCCGCCATTTTCCCCGGCGACCTGCCGCTCTACCCCGAGGCCGCCCTGCAGGGCCTTGCGCAAGGCACGCTGCAATTCGTGAAATTCCGCCCGCCACTTTTGGCTGGCGAAACCTTCCCGCACATCCGGCTGGACCGGGCCATCGAATTCCTGTTGGGAGATTGTTTCCCGTGACCAGCCACCCCAACCCGCCGCGTAGCCCGCAGGCATTCCGCATCAAGGGCGATGAGCCGCAGCGCAAGCAGGCCCACGCACCCCGGCGCAGCCAGCCGCGCATTGAATTTGCCGCAGCACCTGAAGCAAGCCCGCTGGTTGAGGCGCCGATGGCTGAAGCCAACGCCGCGCGCCGCCGCACGCCTTGGGCCTATTTGCTGCTTGTCTCCCTGCTCTCGCTGCTGGGCCTCTGGTTCAGCATGACGCTGGCCAAAATGATCGCCGATCTTTTCGCCTGGTCGCTCACCCTGGGCTGGATTTCGGTGGCGCTGGCAGCACTGGCGGGCCTCGCCCTGCTGGTGATTGTGTCACGCGAAATATGGAGCCTGTGGCGCCTGCGCCAGATCGAACACCTGCAAGTCGATTCCGCCCGCGCCATCAACCAGAATGACACCGCCGCAGCCACCGCGGCAAGGCGTGAACTGAAGCAGCTTTATACCGGGCGGCCAGACATGGCCTGGGCCTTGCGCAGCTGGGCCGAACATGAGGGCGACATCATCGACCCGCCTGCCGCCATGCGTTTGGCCGAGCGCATCCTGCTTGAGCCGCTGGATGAAGCCGCACACCGCATCATTGCCCGCCGTGCCCGGCGCGTGACCTTGCTCACCACCGTCACCCCCACGGCGGCGCTGGACATGCTGCTGGTGGGCGCGCAAAACCTGTTCATGATCCGCGAGCTGGCCGAGCTTTATGGCAGCCGCCCTTCCTTCATTGCCACGCTGCGCCTCACCCGCATGGTGATCACCCATCTCGCCGTGGCGGCGGGCTTGGCGCTGTCGGACAATTTCCTGCATCTCTTTGTCGGCAAGGGTCTGCTGGGCCGCCTCTCCGCCCGCTTTGGCGAGGGCGCCATCAACGGCATTCTCACCGCGCGCATTGGCCTTGCGGCCAGCGATGTCTGCCGCCCCATCGCCCGCGAAAGCTCAAAACGCGAAACCCTGGCCTCGCTGGCCAAGGAAATCGCCACATTCGCCAAGGACGCGGAAGCCGAAACCCCGGAAGTTGAGCAAAAAGCTTAATGCCGCGATAACCATTTGCTGAACTTCGGCCGGCGCATTCACCAACTCGCATCCAGTTCAATCTACAACCCGCACAAGAACGCCAGCGCCGGGCCGGCAAGCCCGCGCTGCCAACTTATGGTGATGGGTTTGCTCAAGGTTCTGGACGGGGCCGAACTGAATGCAGCGCAGCCGGCATTTGCGCCGGTGCCGCGGCCTGCGCCTGCCACGGCGCAAGACTGCCGCCTGGTTCTGCTTTCCACCGGGAAATCCCTGCTGCGCCTTGAACAGGGCTGGAAGCAGCTGGAAGCCAGCAGTGCTGTTGCGCCCACGGCATTCCAAAGCTTCGAATGGGTGAAGGCCTGGCATGAGGTTTACGGCCAGCCGGACAGTGCCCGCGAATTGCAGCTTCTGGCGGGATACCGCAATGACGAACTGGTGTTCCTCTGGCCGCTGATCAAGCAGCGCCGCCATGGCTTGACGGTTCTGACCTGGGCGACCGAACCCATCGCCCAATATGGCGACCTGCTTTGCCACCGCGAGGAAACCGCCAGTGACTGGATCAATTGGTCCATTGCCTATCTGCGCCAGCAGGCGGAGGTTGACCTGCTCTACTTGCGCCATGTGCGCCAGACCAGCAATTTCGCGCCATATGCACAAAGGCATTTCCGCGATGGCCAGCTCAACGAGCGCGCCGCGGCGATGGACCTCTCGCAGTTCAAAACGGATGCGGACTATGACGCGCGCTATGACTCGCGCCAGCGCAAGCACCGCAAGAAGGCGCGCAAGGCGCTGGAGGAAATGGGCGCCTTCGCCTATGGCCCTGTAACCGATGTGGCGGCTGTCAAAAGCGCCATTGCCGCCGCCACGCGCGAGAAGCTGGCCTGGCTGGAGGAACGCGGCAAGTTCAACACCACCATTGCCTGCCCCGGCCACCAGCTGTTTCTCGAAAAGCTGTCGCGGCTGGATGCAAGCGGCCTGCACCTGACCCTCACCCAGATCAGCCTTGGCGAAAAGCCCATCTCATGGGAGTTCTGCTTCGCCTATAACGGCGTGCAATATTGCTACATGACGGCGCATGAAAATGCCCTGACAGACTATTCGCCCGGCCGCGTGCATTTCGACCTCGCCCAGCGCCACTGGCTGGCCCAGGGGCAGAAATCCTATGACCTGATGGTGCCTTATGATCCTTACAAGGAATCATGGTCCTCGGCCCTTGAGCCGGTGAATGACTATTACCTGCCGCTCACCGCCAAGGGCTCGCTCTATGGCAATCTGGTGATCGGCTGGCTGCGCCCGCAGGCCCGCGGCATCTACATGCGCCTGCCGCCGCGCGTGCTGCGCGTGCTCAAGAAGCTGCTGCGGCAATAACCATTGGATCATGACTTGGGGCGAGAATGACTTTTCCTGGAAAAGCCATTCCGCTTTAGTTCACGCCCAGCTTGCGCTGCAGGTTGGTGCTTGAGGTGGTGTACTGGAACATCAGCCGCTCACCGGGGTTGACGTAGCGGAAAGCCTGCTGCGCCATCAGCGCCGCCTCATGGAAGCCCGAGAGAATGAGCTTCAGCTTGCCGGGATAGGTGTTGATGTCCCCCACCGCAAAAATCCCCGGCACCGAGGTTTCGAACTTGGCGGTGTCAACGGCAATCAGGTTTTCCGTGAGGTTGAGGCCCCATTCCGCCACAGGGCCCAGCTTCATGGTGAGGCCGAAGAACGGCAGCATGGCGTTGCAGGCCACGTCTTCCACCGTGCCATCCGCCAGCTTGATGGTTGCGCCGCTGAGCACGCCGCCCTCGCCCTTGAGGCCTGTCACCTGGCCGATCTTCAACTGCATTTTGCCCGCCGCCACCAGCTCGCGCATCTTGTTGACGGAGTCGGGGGCCGCGCGGAATTCATCGCGCCGGTGCAACAGCGTCATGCTCTTGGCGATGGGCTGCAGGTTGTTGGTCCAATCCAGCGCCGAGTCCCCGCCGCCGACGATCAGGATGTCCTTGCCGCGCAGCGCTTCCATCTTCTTCACCGAATACAGCACCGAGCCATTCTCATAGGCCTCGATGCCGGGGATCGGCGGCTTCTTCGGCTGGAACGAGCCGCCGCCCGCCGCGATCACCACCACCTTGGCGGCAAACTGCAGGCCGCCATCGGTGGCTAGCAGGAAATCATTGTCGCCGCGCTTTTCCAGCGTGGTGACCATCTGGTTGAAATGGAACTGCGGCTTGAACGGCTTGGCCTGCTCCATCAGCCGCGCCGTGAGGTCAGCGCCCGTGACCAGCGGCAGGGCCGGAATGTCATAGATCGGCTTTTCGGGATAAAGCTCGGCGCACTGGCCGCCCGGGCGGTCCAGAATGTCGATGACATGGCACTTGAGGTCCAGAAGCCCCAGTTCGAAGATCGCAAACAGCCCGCAAGGGCCGGCGCCGATGATGACAACGTCGGTGGAAATCACGTCAGACATGTTGAAGCCTCGAGCTTAGAATTGCTTTTCGGGAACCTTGACGCGCAGGCCATCCAGCGCGTCCGTCACCTTGATCTGGCAGGACAGGCGGGAATTTTCACGCACATCAAAGGCGAAATCCAGCATGTCTTCTTCCATGGGGTTGCGCGCGCCCGCCTTTTCCACCCATTCCGGCTCGACATAAACATGGCAGGTGGCGCAGGCGCAGGCCCCGCCGCAATCGGCGTCGATGCCCGGAACCTGGTTCTTCACCGCGGTTTCCATCACCGTCATGCCGGCCACGCCATTGGCGGAAATCTCGCTGCCGTCATGCTGGATGAAAGTGATTTTGGCCATTGCTCAAGTCCCTGGAGAGGTCATTCATGCTGCTTGCAGCAGGCGCTGCAACCGGGGCCCTGCCCCGGCGGGGAATGCTCTAGGTGATCGCAACCGCAAACGCAACTGGCCAGCCCAAGGGCCAGCCATGCCGCCCTTTCAGGCCAGTCAGGCCGCCTTGGCGGCCCGCCGGAAGCTCTTGATGGCGCCGCGCAGCGCATGCTCAAGATCGCTGCCCAGCTGCTTCCACTGGCGGGCCAGCGCTTCAATCTGCTGGGCGCCCACCACGGCGGCGGCGCCGCGCAAGGTGTGCATTTCAAAGGGAAGTTCGAGCTTCGTCCAATCCGCCTTTTCCAGCCGGCTAAGCTGGCCTGCGAACAGCTGCAGGATTTCCTGGCCCAGTGCCGCGTCATTGAGGGTTTGATGATCGAGGATCTGCCGGTCAAACACCGCCATGTGATCAGTCTTGGTCAAAAGCTGCAGCTCGGCAACTTTCAGTTGTTTGTTCATTCCAGTCAGCCCTTTCCGGCGCGAAGCAACCCCAGCAACGCTGCCTGGCACCTTGGCACAGCCGCTCTAAAAACCAATTTCCTGAATCGATTCAATTTGCTCCACAATTTTAACCAAATCTTCAAATAGCGGCAGCGGAACCGGCCTTTCGGGTTCAAGCCAGGGCCAAAATCGGTTAACATGAATGAAGGATTTTCCCGGGGTCATGAGGCCCTTCCGGGCCTGTGGGGTGCAGTTTTCACCGCAAGGCGCCTGGAAGTTTGAACCCGGAAAACACCCGCGCGGGGCCAGCTTTGGCGCCGCAGGGGCGAATTTGAGAGGGTGCGCGCAACATGGCAAAACAACCAACCGACAACCGCCGCCGCGGCAGGATTCCGTCTTTGGACGCCCCCGCGCCCGAAGCGGCCGCCGAAGCGCCGCAGCCGCAGCTGCGCTCCAAGCCCGCCAATGAGAATGATCCGGGCACGGCCATGATGCTGTCGCGCCTGCGCCGCCCGCCCTCCTATGACGTGATCTGGGCCTCGGCCATCCTGTCCGGCATATGGGCCGCGGGCTGGTTCTGGGTTTACAAGGATGTCTTCGCCAACCAGCCCAACACCACGGCGGCGGAATTCCTGCAGGCGCTTGCCCTGTTGTTCCTGCCGGTGCTCGGCATGCTGTCGATCGCCTATTTCCAGTGGCGCGCCCAACAGCTGCGCCAGGTGTCGGAAGTGCTGATGCATCAGGCCATGCGCCTGATCCGCCCGCAGGACATCGCCACCGATGGCCTTTCCTCCATCGCCCAGGCCGTGCGCCAGGAAGTGGACTTGCTGGTGGGTGGCGTTGAACACGCCTTCCAGCGCGCCACCGCGCTTGAGGAAATCGTGCACAAGGAAATCGCCGCCGTTGAGCGCGCCTTTGGCAGCAACGAAGACCGCATCCACAGCCTGGTGAACGGGCTGGAAACCCAGCGCGCCGCCCTGCAGCAAACCTCCAGCCTGGTCAGCGCCGACGCGCAGCCGATGCTGCAGCGCCTTGAATCCAACACCCAGAACCTAGGCCAGGTGGTCAACATGGCGCTTTCCACCTTTGGCCGACTTGAGGACGGCCTGAAGAATTCCACCGGCGAACTGGCCCGCACCATCGAGGAAGTCTCGCAGCGCGCCGCCGAAACCGGCCAGGAAATCAGCGGCCACTCGGCCCAGTTCGAACGCATGTCCACCATGCTGGTGGGCGATTTCCGCAACTTCTCCACCCAGCTTCAGGACCATATCCAGACGCTGAACTTCACCGCCAACACGCTGGGCACTGAAACCCGCAAGTTCGGCACTGAAGTGAAGGGCATGGAAACAACGCTGGTGCAGCTGCTGCGCCAGAGCTCTGACCAGCTGGTCAGCGCCCATTCCGAAGTGGCCCAGACGGTTGAACGCGTCACCGGCCACGCCACCAACAGCGCCAAGCAGACCGCCAATGAACTGCTGCAGACCTTCGGCCAGATCGGCGAGACCATCTCCTATCAGTTGAAGACAACCTCGTCTGACACCGCCGGCCTCATCGAACGCACCGGCCTTGAAACCGCCAGCCGCATTGAACAGGCCCACGCGCTGGTTTCAAACGGCCTGCAGAACGCCGCCACCGACTACGTGCAGCGCCTGACCCAGGCCCGCAACGAGCTTTCCAACCACGTTGACCAATCCACCGGCAAGATGATGACCGACTTTGAAGCCTCGGCCATGCGCTTCAATGACCGCTTCCTGCAAACCGGCAACCAGCTGGTTTCCAGCCTCGATCAATCAAGCAACAACCTGGTGGCCCAGCTTGGCGCCTCGGGCTCCGGCCTGATGGGCAGCATCCAGGCTTCGGCGGAGCGCTATGCCGCGTCACTGACCGATGCCTCCGCCCTGCTCAACGAAACCGCCGAGACTGCCGCCGCCAACTTGAGCCGCACCACGGCCAATTCATCGAAGGCCGTCATTGAGGCGCTGGCCGAGCATTCGGCCCATATCAGCGCCACATCGGATGCAGCCGCCAAGGCTGTCAACCAGGCCTCGGCCGAGCATGCCCAGAGCATTCAGGGCGCGCTGCATGAGGCCGCTGGCCGCATGACCTCCACCGCCGACGAGCTTGCCGCGAAGATGACCCAGTCTTCCGCCTATCTCGCGCAGAACATGCAGGCCACGCTGACCGAGCAGGCCGACCGGCTGCACGGCACCGCCGAGCAGCTCAATGCCCAGGTGGGCCGCACCTCGGCGCTGGTCTCGCAGAATCTCGAGAATGTCGGCGCCAATGTGAATGACCTGCTGGTCGCCACCAGCGGCACCATTGCCGCGCATTTGAAGGAAACCTCGGAAATCGTCAGCCGCCAGATGCAGGACTCGGGCCTTGCCCTGGCCCAGAACATCGAAAGCTCCGGCGGCAACGTCACCGACCGCCTGATCAGCATCTCGGGCGAGTTCATGCAGAAATTCGCCTCCACGCGCGATGGCCTGCTGACCTCGTTCCTCGGCGCCTCGGGTGATCTCACCTCGAAGCTGCAAGACACATCGGCCACCGTTTACAGCCGCCTGCAGCGCGCCGCGGATGATGTTTCCGCACAGCTTGAAAGCGTCAACGCCCAGATCATCGAGAAGCTTGACGGCACGGTGGGCCACTCCTCCGACCGCATCGCCGCGGTGACCGAAGGCCTGACCACCAAGCTCGACACCTCCTCCACACAGCTGGGCAGCCTGTTGGCCGCCACCGAGCGCCGCCTCGGCAACCAGCTTGAGCAGGCCTCGACCGAGCTTGAAGCGCTGTTCAATGAAAACACCCGCATGCTGACGCAGCAGCTGGAGCAAAGCTCCAACACCGTCACCACCTCCTTTGCGGAAACCGCGGTTCTCGCCGCCCAGAAGCTGGACACCGCTGGCGCCGACGTGACCAGCAAGATCGACACCTCCAGCCAGGCCATGTTCAGCCGCCTGCATGGCACCACACAGGAACTGGGCAAGCGCTTTGACGTGGCCACCGAGCACCTTGAGCTTGTGACCACCGAAATCTCCAAGCGCCTTGATGGCCAGGGCAAGCGCTTTGTCGAAATCCTCGACCAGGCCTCGGGCCAGATCTTCAACGACCTTGGCAAGGCGCGCGATGCCTTCTCCGAAGGCCTGGGCGAAACCACGCTGCAGATTTCCGGCCGCTTCGAGCAGGAAACCGGGCTGCTGGTGGGCCGCATCGACAAGGCCGTGGCCGAGTTCGACAGCGCCGCCACCTCCTCCAGCGGCAAGCTGGACGAGGCCGCCGACAAGTTCGCCAAGCATGTGGCCAACACCAACAGCTATCTCACCAACCAGCTGGCCGCCGCCGCAGGCGACATCGACACCCGCCTCGAAAGCGTGTCGATGCAGCTGACCGGCAAGCTCGAGATGACGGGCAGCCGCATTTCCGAGCGGCTGGATGATGTCTCGGCGCTGGTCGACAAATCCATCGACAAGTTCAACCTTGAAATGGAGCACATGCTGCAAAGCCGGCGTGATGCGCTGGAAAGCCTGGTGGCCGACGCCAACCGCCGCGCCGGCGAGGTGGACAAGACCATGAACGCCTATATTGCCATGATCGAGGAAAGCCTTGGTGCCGCCGAAAGCCGCGCCCAGCACATCGGCCGCCTGGTCTCGGACCAAAGCTCCGCCGCGCTGGCCCGCCTCGAGGAAGAGCTGCGCAAGCTTGAAACCAGTTCGACAGGCCAGGTGGCCCAGGCCGCCCGCGCCCTGCGCGAGCAGCATGAGCGCGCGCTGGCCAACATGAATGAGATGCTGTCTTCCACGGCGTCCGACTTCCAGCAGACCGCGCAGGACATGCGCATCACCGCCCAGCAGGTGGTGAAGGACATTGACGCCGCGCGCGGCGAGTTGAAGCGCGCCGTCGTTGACCTGCCGGAGGAAACCCGCAGCAATGCCGACAACATGCGCCGCGTGGTGGCTGACCAGATCAGCGCCCTCAACGCGCTGGCCGAAGTGGTGCGGAAGCAGACGGGCTCGCTCGATTATTCGGGCCCCGGCTTCATGCAGCCGCCGCGCGCCGCGCCGGCCGCCCGCTTTGAGCCGGCCTATGAAGCCCCGGCCCCGGTGCGCGCGCCTTCCGCCGCCCCGGCACTGGCGCGCGAACCGGCACCAGCCTCCAGCGCCAAGCTCGCCAGCCTGGCCAAGGAAGTGGAAACCTACAACGCCAAGCTCAACACCTCGGCCCGCGATGTGGTGGAGGCCATTGAGGGCCAGCTGCCACGCGATCTCGAGAAGCGCTATGTGGCCTCCGACAAGTCGGTCTACACCCAGCGCCTCTATGAAAGCCGCAGCCGCAAGCTGATCAAGGCGCTGGAAGGCCGCTACGCCGAAGAGCGCCTGCTGCGCAGCCGCATTCAGGCCTACAATCGCCTGTTTGAAAAGCTGCTGGACTCGGTGTCCGAGACCGACGGCAGTGAGCAGGTGATGGAGCAGGTTCTCGCCTCCGAACAGGGCCGCATCTATGTGATGCTGGCCGAAGTGGCCGGCCGCCTGCCCAGCCAGAATTGACAAGAAGCGACAGCACCAACTTCAAAGCGGCGGGCCAGTTCCCGCCGTTTCCTTTTTGTGGCGGGGCAACCTTGCGGGCCGTCATTCCAGCCAAGGCGAAGCGCAGCGCAGCCGCGCGCTGGAACCCCGCTTCAAACCGTGCTGGATTTGACTGATGGAATACGAAAAGCTGCCCGCAGTTTATATCATGGCCAGCCGCTACCGCGGCACGCTTTACACCGGCGTAACCAGCGACCTGTGGACGAGGGTCAGCAACCACAAGGCTGAAGCCTTTGGTGGCTTCACGGCAAAATACAATGTCAAACTCCTCGTCTGGTATGAACACCATGAGACCATGGCCGTGGCCATCAAGCGCGAAACACAAATCAAGGCTTGGAAGCGTCAGTGGTAAATTGAATTGATCGAAAAATCCAACTGGCATTGGCATGACTTGCATGGCGCAATTGAGCGCCGCCCATTCGGAAGCAGCTGAAGCGGGGTTCCAAATCCACTGCTCCGCTGTTGCTGCGCAGCGGTTTGGAATGACGATGCTAGGCAGCCTTGCTGGAATGGCGCTGAAATAAATGCTATCTGCAGCCCCATGCCCAAGCTTTCAATCTCCGCCCAGTCTTTCCCCATTGCCGGCACCTTCACCATTTCGCGCGGATCGAAAACCGCGGCGGATGTCATTCTGGTGGAGCTGGAGCAGGATGGGCTGAAGGGCAAGGGCGAGGCCGTGCCCTATGCGCGCTATGATGAAACCGTGCCGCAATGCCTGGCCGCGCTGGAAGCCGCGCGGCCCGCGATCGAACGCGGGCAGTTGGACGCCAGCGCCTTGGCCCTGCCCAAGGCGGCGCAGAACGCGCTGGATTGCGCCGCCTGGGATTTGCGCGCCAAGCAAGGCGGCAAGCCCGCCTGGGCCCTTGCTGGCCTGGCCGCGCCGGTGCCGCAGGTCACCGCCTACACCATCAGCCTTGATGCGCCTGAGGCCATGGCCGCCGCTGCCGCCAAGGCCGCCCACATGCCCTTGCTGAAATTGAAGCTGGGCCGCGAGGGTGATGAACAGCGCCTCGCCGCCATTCGCGCCGCAGTGCCGCGCTCAAGGTTGATCGTTGATGCCAATGAAGGCTGGCGCGACAATGTGCTGGAAGTGATGCTGGCCGCCTGCCGCCTGCATGGCGTTGAACTGGTGGAACAGCCCTTGCCCGCCGGCGACGATGAGGCGCTGCGCCACACCCGCCATGATGTGCTGATCTGCGCTGATGAAAGCGCCCATGACGCGCAATCCCTCGCCGCCTTGCGCGGCAAATATGACGCCGTGAACATCAAGCTCGACAAGACCGGCGGCCTCACCGGCGCGCTGGCCATGGCGCGCGAAGCCAGGGCACAGCACTTCAAGATCATGGTGGGCTGCATGCTGGCCACGTCATTGGCCATGGCCCCGGCCTTCCTTGTGGCGCAACTGGCGGATTATGTGGACCTTGATGGCCCGCTGCTGCTGGCCAGGGACCGCAGCCCCGCCATTGCCTATCAGAACGGCCTCATGTCGCCGCCGCGAAGCGCACTCTGGGGCTGAGCTTCACGAGATTGTAGAGCGCAACGCCCAGGCCAAGCGCGGCCAGCCCCGCCGTGAACAGGAAGGTGAGGCCGCCGAAGCGCGCATAGAGCGGGCCTGAAACATAGCTCACCGAAGACAGCATCAACCCGCCCGCTATGGCGGTGTAAAGCCCTTGCGCCGTGTTGCGCAGCTTCGGCGGCACATGCAGCCGGATGAAATGCATCAGCGACAAATGCGCCGTTGCAAACGAGATGGCGTGCAGAAGCTGCAGTGCGAAGATCACATAGAAATTGGTGGCAACACTCATGCCCGCCCAACGCATGGTGGCACCGAACAGGCCGATGCACAGCATGCGCTCCACCCCGACGCTTCTCAGCACCCGGTTGGAAAAGAAGAAAAGGGTGACTTCACCAATGATCGCCGCCGCCCACAGCACGCCGATGTCGAAGGTGTTGAAGCCCAGCGTTGTCCAATGCAGTGCGCTGATGCTGTAAAGCACGCCATGGCTGCAATTGGCCAGGCTGGCCGCCAGCAGGAACACGGTGAAGCGCGAGGCAAACAGGAATTTCAGCGCGTCGCCCAGATCCAGTGCCGAAGTGTGGCGCGGGTTGGGGGCGTGCGGCGGCTCCGGCGGCAGGATATAGGTGGCAAGAACCGTGACGCCTTGCGCGGCGGTGATCAGGTACATCGTCGCCCCCGCCGGCAGCAGCGTGAGCATTGCGCCTGAAACCACGCTGCCCGCCAGAAAGCTGAGCGAGGCCCAAAGCCTCAGCCGGCCATAATCAAGGCCCAGGCGGCTGGCGCTATCCACGCTGAAGCCTTCAATCAGCGGAAACACCGGCGCAAACAGCAGTGCCGCCGCCATGCCAACCCCCATGATCAAGGGATAGGTCGTCATCAGGGACAGGGCACCGTAAGCCACAAACGCGCCAATGGCGCAGCCGCGCACCACCAGCGTGCGGTTGCCGCTATAGTCGGCAATTGTTGCAAACAGTGGCGCGCCAATCACCCGCACCAGCATGAGGGCGGCCACCACGGCGGAAATCTGCGGCACGCTGAGGCCGCGCGCGCCCAGCCACAATGGCAGGAACGGCAGCTGGATGCCGCTGCCGATCACCAGCAGGGCATAGCTCAACGAAAATCTAAAACCAAAGGCGCGGGCCGTCATCGTCTCAAAGGGAGGGCGCCAGCGCCGCATGGCATGCCGCGGCGGGGCGCAGGGTGGCAAAAATCAGCAAAAATGGCGCAAATCAGGGGCTGCTTCGCGCCAGTGCAGCCAAGCTAAACGAAAGATTCACCACTTTCCACGATAAAGGGCGCAAGTGGCATCTGTGTCTGATGCATGTCAGTTGCGTGGAGTTCTCGTATGGTTCGCTTGGAACAGCCTTTCCCGGAATCGCTGGATGAAATTCTCGAGGCCGTGAAGGAAACGCCGCGCGGCCGCTGGTTCCTTGAGGGCTATGAGGCCCGCCTGCGCCAGAAAGACACCGGCAGGATCCTTGAATCCATCGCCAAGCTGGAAAATCACATTCAATCCCTGGGCCCCACCAATGCCGACACGGCGCTGGTGAAGCGCGCCCGCGAGGCCATTGCCACGGCCCGCCGCTCGATTGCCGCCATCCCCGACAAGCCCGCAAGCCTCTCCGTGGAAGGCCAGATGTTCGCCAGGCTGGCCAGCCTTTCCAAGGATGCCTTCGGCAAGGACGCAGGCCTTGGCGCCGGGGTGGAAACCGCCCTCAAGCTGGTGGCCGATCTTGACCGCGAATTCTCCGGCCCTGCTTCGGCCCCGGCCCCGCTGGCCTTCGCCGCCGCCCCGGCACCTGCCAGTGCGCCTGAATTCTTCAAGCAGGACGAAGCGGTGTTTGAACCGGCCCCGGCCGTCAAGCCGCCAAGCCCGGCCCCCAAGCCCGAACCCGCCGCCGAAAACAGCACGCGGGGTGCCAAGCTGGTGATCAAGCGCGTGGCCCCGGCTGCTGCCGCGGAGGCGCCCGCCGCTGCCCCAACCTTGATGGAAACCATCGCCACCGAAGAAGCGCCAGCCCCGCAAGCGGCCATTGAACCCGCCCCTGCCCCGCTGGCTGTTGAGCCGCCCGCCTTGCAGCAAGCCGCACCTGCGCCGGAAGAAGCTGAAATTCCGCAAAGCCGCATCGTCATCATTCGCCGCAAGGCCGAAGACCTGACGGATGTGCCATTGCTGGGGCCAGAAAGCACCGAGCCCGCCAGCGCCGCCTGACAACGCCGCACCAAAACTGAACTCCATCCCGCCATGCCCGCGAAAGCGGGCATTGCCTTTTTGCGGCTGGCCAAACCTTGGCAGCTGGCGTGGCCTTGTTAAAAATTGCTACCCTGGGGCGCAACCCGCCCGCTGTCTTAAGGCCCCATTTACCTTGTTGGGACAGGGTGGTGTCAGGGACGAGGTTCGTTAATAAAGTGTTTCGCACATCCATCAGCCGCCGCCGGTTCATGCAGCTTGCCGCCACCCTGCCGCTTGGCCTGCCGGCCCGCGCCCTGGCGCAGGACCCTGCTTCGGTGGGCTCCATCACCTCGATTGCGCCGCGCATTGCCATGCAAGGCAAGCTCGCCACCAAGACTGAGATTCTCGCGGGCCAGGGCCAGGCACCCATGTTGACGCTGGGTTCGATGGAGGCGCTGAAGGGCGCCATCTCCATGTATGATGAGATCGTGGCGGGCGGCGGCTGGCCCGTCTTGCCGCCCGGCCGCTACGACAGCACCGCCAAGCCCGCAGCCCTCACCCTGCTGCGCCAGCGCCTCGTTCGCGAAGGCTATCTCGATTTCGACACGCTCACCTCGCCACAGGCGGGCCGCATGGACGCCGGCATGATCGCCGCCATCCGCTCCTTCCAATATAATCACGGCGCGCTGCCCACCGGAAAAGTGGATGAGCGCACGCGACAGGAAATGAACATCTCAGCCGAGGCGCGGCTCTATACCTTGCAGGAAAACCAGCCGCGCGTCATGGAACACATGCGCGACCTTGGCCCGCGCTACATCGCCGTCAACATTCCCGGCGCGCAGCTTGAAACCGTCGAGCTTGGCCAGCTCTATTCGCGCCACAACGTGGTGGTGGGCAAGCTTGACCGCCCGACCCCTTCGCTGAAAAGCCGGGTGAGCGACATTCTCTTCAACCCGACCTGGAACTCACCGGCCTCCATCGTGCAGAAAGACATCATTCCCAAGATGATGGAAGACCCGGGCTATCTCCAGAAGATGAACATCCATGTGCTGGATGGTGTGAATGGACCGGAGATCGACCCCGCTTCCGTCAACTGGCAGCTGACCCCGCCGGACCGTTTTGTGTTTGTGCAGGATCCCGGCGACCACAACGCCCTGGGCACGGTGAAGATCAACTTCCCCAACAAGTTCATGGTCTACATGCATGACACGCCGCACCGCGAGCTGTTCGCCACCAATGACCGCTGGGAAAGTTCGGGATGCGTGCGCGTTGACAAGGTGAAGCATCTGATTACCTGGGTGATGAACGGTCAGGACGGCTATGACGAAACCAACTTCGATCCGATCATCGCCACGCGCCAGCCGCAGCAGGTGAAGATCCACAACGCGCCGGATGTGCGCTTCATGTATCTCACCGCCTGGGCCACCGAAGATGGCCGCGTGAACTTCCGCCCCGATGTGTACAAGCTGGAGGGCAAGGGCTTCATCCTGGGCCAGCCGGAACCGCTGTTGGCGGGCTGAACCCTGGCCGCACAACCGCAAGGTTGACCCAAATCAATGACAGGAAGGGAGGCGCGGCGGCAATTTCTCCCCTCGTCACAAAACTGTCATTTGGGGGAAGCCGTTCATGTCCGACAAGCCATCACCAGAACCGCAGACGGCCCATGCTGCCACGGCCGTTGCCTCCGCTAAGCCAACTGCGCCGATACCAGCCGCCGAACATGCCAGGACCCCAAGCCAGCTGCGCCACGACCCCGAGGCCGTGCGCCACGCCTTTGAGACTGGCGAGTTCCCCTACAAGAACCGCCTGGGCACCAAGGCCTATGAAGAGGAGATGGAGGAGCTGAATGTCGAGCTTCTCAAGGCGCAAAGCTGGATCAAGGAATCGGGCGAGCGCGTGGTGGTGATCTTCGAGGGCCGCGACGCCGCAGGCAAGGGCGGCACCATCAAGCGCTTCATGGAGCATTTGAACCCGCGCGGCGCGCGCATCGTGGCGCTTGAAAAGCCTTCCGAGCGCGAGCGCGGCCAGTGGTATTTCCAGCGCTATATCTCGAACCTGCCCTCGGGTGGCGAAATGGTGTTCTTCGACCGCTCCTGGTACAACCGCGCCGGGGTGGAGCGGGTGATGGGCTTCTGCACGCCCAATGAATATCTCGAATTCATGCGCCAGTGCCCGGAGATTGAGCGCATGCTGGTGCGCTCGGGCCTCCGCCTGCACAAATACTGGTTCTCGGTGACGCGCGAGGAACAGCTGCGCCGCTTCAATTCGCGCGAGCATGACCCGCTGAAGCAATGGAAGCTTTCGCCCATCGACAAGGCCTCGCTCGACAAGTGGGATCAATACACCGAGGCCAAGGAGGCGATGTTCTTCTACACCGACACCGCCGATGCTCCCTGGGTGATCATCAAGTCCGACGACAAGAAGCGCGCCCGCATCAATTGCATGCGCCACTTCCTGTTCGATCTGCCCTACCCCAACAAGGACAAGAAGGTGGTGTTTGCGCCAGACCCGTTGATCGTTGGCGCCTCAAGCCATGTGATCGGCAGGGATGATGGCATCCTCGGCAAAACCCTGCGCCCGGGCAACGGCAAGCAGAAATAGCGGAACCCCCTAATCCGCACGCATTCTGCTAACGTAAGTGGGCATGATGCTGTTGCTGGCAATTCCTGGCCTGGCGCTGGTTGCGCTGGGCCTGCTCTATCATTTCCTGGCGCTGGAAACATTCAACCTGCTTGTCCCCAAGGATGGTGAGGCGCGGCGCATTGCCAGCGGCATCGCCTATGGTGCCGGCCCTCGCCAGAAGCTGGACCTTTATGCCCCCCGCGCGCCAGAAACCGGCCCATGGCCCGTGGTGGTGTTCGTGCATGGCGGATCATGGAGCAGCGGCAACAAGAACGCCTATGCCTTTGTCGGCCGCGCCTTGGCAGCGCAAGGCTTTTTGGCACTGGTGATTTCCTACCGCCTGCACCCCAGGCACCCTTACCCCGCTTTTGTGGAAGACACCGCGCAGGCCTTGGCCTGGGCCACGCGCCATGCGGCGGAACATGGCGGAGACACCAGCGCCCTCTTTGCGCTGGGCCATTCCGCCGGGGCCTATAATGTGGCGCAGGCTGTGCTCGACATGGCCCATTTCGAAAAACTGGGCATCGCCGCGCCGCCGCTCAGGGCCGTGGCCACCCTGGCCGGGCCGTTTGACTTTTTGCCGCTCGACAGCCCCATTTCCACTGAGGTTTTTGGCCGCGTGCCCAACCTGCCCGCCACACAGCCTATCAATCACGCGGGCAGCCATGCGCCGGAGTTTCTCATTCTTCATGGCGCGGCCGACACCACTTGCCTGCCGCGCAATTCCATAAGCCTGGATCAGTCCCTGCGCGAGGCGGGCGCGAAATCAACGTTGAAGATTTATGATGGCATCGGCCATGCCGCCATCATGCTGGCCATGGCCAAGCCGCTGCGCCACATGGCGCCCACGCTGGAAGATGTGACCGGTTTTTTCCGCAGCCGCCTTTAGGGCAGATTGTCCCGCATGAAGATGTCGATACGGATGCGCTCTTGCGATTCAATCACCGGGGCATTGTCGGCCCGCGCCATCAGCACGCGTACGGCCGAGCGCACTTCGTGGCCGGGGTCCTGGTTGATGATCACATCAATGGTGCCGCGGATCAGCGCGCGGCGCGAGCCTTCCGTCACTTCATGGGCGATGAACACAATGTGTTTGGCGCGCCCACCCACTTCCAGCGCCGCGGTGATGCCCGCCGTGCCGCCGCCCACGTTATAGATGCCCAGGAGATCAGGGTGCTCGCGCAACAGCTGCCGCGCCAGCTCTTCGCTGCGCTCGGTGTCATCGCGCGATTCCCGCACCGGCAACACGAGGAGATCGGGAAACTCATGCGCCATCACCTGCTCAAAGCCGAACTGGCGCTCGATATGGTCGCGCAAGGCGAGCGAGCCTGCAAACAGCCCCACCTTGCCCTTGCGCCCCGAGAGGAAGCGGCCCATCAGGCCAGCCGCGGTGCGCCCGGCGGAGGAATTGTCGATGCCGGCATAATGCGTGCGCTTGGAGCCGGGCACGTCTGACACCAGCGTCACCACCGAAACGCCTTTGGCCACGAGTGCATTGATGCTTTCGCGCACGGCCGGATGATCCAGCGCGACCACGGCCACACCGTCAATGCCTTCTTCCAGCCCGTCCAGAACCTTGGCGAGCAGCGGGCCGTCAAACACGTCCACGCGCTTGACCATGATGGCCACGCGCTCGGCACCCATGCGCTTGGCGGCGGCTTCAACCTCGTCTGAAATGCGGTTCATGAACTCGCCCGCCGTGTTGGGCAGCACAAACCAGAAGCGGTATTCGCGGCCCCGCGCCAACCGGGCGGCAATCCGGTCCGGCTGGTAGTTCAGCTCGCGGATGGCGGATTCAACCCGCTCAATGGTGCGGGCCTTCACGCCGGGGCGTCGGTTCAGCACACGGTCAATGGTGGCTACAGAAACTCCGGCCTTTTGGGCCACGTCTTGAATGGTAATTTTTGCCATAATGCTGTTGAAGCGAATCCATCAAGACTTGTCAAACGCCAATCATTCAGTCATCAACACCTCATGGCAAATCCCCTCAAACTGGCTGCCGATATCGGCGGCACCTTCACTGACATTGTTCTCGAACAAGGCAAGAAGCGCTGGAGCGGCAAGGTGCTCACCACCGTTCATGCGCCGGAAGTGGCGGTGCTGGAAGGCCTGCAGCAGGTGATTGCCGAAGCCGGCTTCAAGCCTTCAGACGTGGATGTGTTCATCCATGGCACCACGCTGGCCACCAATGCCTTGATTGAGCGCAAGGGCGCCAAGACAGCTTTCATCACCACGCAAGGCTTCCGCGATGTGATCGAGCAGGGATATGAAAAGCGCTTCGATCATTATGACCTTATGATCGACCGCGCCGTGCCTCTCGTGCCGCGCCACCTGCGCCTTGCCCTGCGCGAGCGCCTGGCGGTGAACGGCGATGTGCTGATCCCGCTGGATGAAGCCGCCGTTCCTGCGCTGGCCAAGACGATCCGCGAAGAAGGCGTGAAGGCCGTGGCCATTGGCCTGATGCATGCCTATGCACACCCGCAGCACGAAAAGCGCGTGGCGGAGCTGTTGAAGCCGCTGCTGCCGGAGGATGTGACCATCTGCCTGTCTTCCGAAGTGGCGCCGGAAATCCGCGAATATGAGCGCTTCTCAACGACCGTGGCCAACGCCTATGTGCGCCCGCTGATGGCGAGCTATCTCTTCCGCCTGCGCGACGGCCTGGCCAGGATCGGGCTTGATGCGCCGCTTTACCTGATGATGTCTGGCGGTGGCCTGACTACGCTGGAAACGGCAGCGCGTTTCCCCATTCGTCTCGTCGAGTCCGGACCTGCTGGCGGCGCCATTCTCGCCAGCCGCATGGCACAGAGCCTGAAGCTGCCGGAGGTGCTCTCCTTCGACATGGGCGGCACCACGGCCAAGATCTGCCTGCTGTCTCATGCCGAGCCTGAACGCGCCCACCGCTTTGAGATTGCGCGTGCGTATAAAGACATGAAGGGTTCTGGCATTCCGGTGCGCATTCCCGTGATCGAAATGGTGGAGATTGGCGCCGGCGGTGGCTCCATCGCCCGCGTCGACAAGCTGGGGCGTTTGACTGTGGGCCCGGATAGCGCGGGCTCCACCCCCGGCCCGGTGTCTTACGGGCGCGGCGGCGAGATGCCCACCGTGACAGACGCCAATGTCTGCCTCGGCAAGATTGACCCTGAGTTCTTTGCCGGCGGCAAGGTGAAGCTGAATGTCGAAGCCGCCCAGAATGCCTTCGCCACGCATATCGGCGAGAAGCTGAACCTCAAGGATTTCTGGCCCGCCGCGGGTGTCGCCGAAATCGTCGAAGAGAACATGGCCAACGCCGCGCGCGTGCACGCCATTGAGCGCGGCAAGGAAATTGCCGCTTGCGTGATGATCGCCTTCGGCGGCGGTGCGCCGCTGCACGCCTGCCGCCTCGCCGAGAAGATTGGTGTTTCAAAAGTGATTGTGCCGCAAGGTGCGGGCGTGGGTTCAGCCATCGGCTTCCTGCAGGCGCCGGTGGCCTATGAAATCACCCGCAGCTTTGCCGTGAACCTTGATGCCTTCAACGCCGCAAAGGTGAATCAACTTCTCAAGGAAATGAGCCAAGCCGCTGAATCTGTTGTGAAACCTGCCATGCAGTCGGGCAAGCCTTCGCTCACCATCAAGGCTGATTGCCGCTATGTTGGCCAGGGGCACGAAATCCCCATCTCGATACCCGTCCGTACACTGACGAATGCCGATGGCGCGAAGCTGAAGGCGGAATTCGAGAAGGCCTACAAGGCTGTCTATGGCCTGGTGATCCCCAACCAGCAGGCCGAGGCGATCACATGGTCGGTCACCTGTTCCTCGCCTGTGCCCAAGGTGGAAGTGGCGAAGAAGGCCGCAAGGCGGGCAGCACCCAAGCCCTTGCGCACCCGCCGCATCTTTGACGCCGCAGCGGGAAAGCAGATGAACGCGCCTGTCTATTGGCGCTTCGATATGAAGCCCGGCGCCGCGATCAAGGGCCCGGCCATTATCGCGGAACATGAAACATCGACGATTGTCGGCAGCCGCTTCAAGGCGGAGATCAACAGCCTCGGCCAGATCGTGATGGAGAAGGTGAAATGAGCAAGCAAGCCCTCGAAGCCATCCGCACCCAGGTGATGTGGAACCGCCTCATCGCCGTGGTGGAGGAGCAGGCGCAGTCCCTGCTGCGCACCGCCTTCGGCACCATCACGCGCGAGGCGGGCGATCTTTCGGCCGGCGTCTATGACACGGATGGCCACATGATCGCCCAGGCCATGACAGGAACCCCCGGCCATGTGAACACCATGGCCACTGCCGTGCGCCATTTCTTCAAGCACTATCCGCAGTCTGTGATGAAGCCCGGCGATGTCTACATCACCAATGACCCTTGGGAAGGCACCGGCCATCTGTTCGACTATGTGATGATGACGCCGGTTTTCCTTGGCAAGAAGCTGGTGGCCTTCTTCGCCTCCACCTGCCATTTGATCGACGTGGGCGGCATTGGCTTTTCGGCCAAGGGCAACTCCTCCTTTGAAGAAGGCATGTATGTGCCGCACATGATGTTGCGCAAACAGGGCGTGCTGAATGATGACCTGATGAAGGTGATCCTTGGCAACACGAGAAACCCCGTGGAAGTGAAGGGTGACTTGCTCTCCCTCGTTTCCGCCAATGACACGGGCGCGCGCCGCCTGATCGAGATGATGACGGAATTCAAGCTGCCCTCGCTCGACAAGCTGGCCAAGCACATTCTCACCCAATCCGAAAAGGGCATGCGCGAAGCGATCAAGACGCTGCCGGAGGGCGAATGGTCCTATGCCATGCCGCTGGATGGTTATGAAAAGCCTGTGGTGATCAAGGCCAAGCTCAAGATCAGGGGCGGCAAGGTGACGGTGGATTACCGCGGCACATCGCCCGTCTCCATCTTCGGCATCAACAGCCCGCGCACCTATACTGAGGCCTACACGGTGTTTGCGCTCAAAGCAGTGGTGGCTCCGCATGTGCCCAACAATATCGGCTCGCTTTCCTGCTTTGACATCGAGACAGATCCGCACACGATTGTTGATCCCATCCGCCCCTCGCCGGTCACATCACGGCACGTCACTGGCCAGATGCTGGCTGACGTGGTGTTTGGCTGCCTGTGCCAGGCCCTGCCCGGGAAAGTGCAGGCTGAAAGCGCGGGCTCCATCTGGATGCTGATGTTCAATTCAGCCCATGGCCGCGTGGCGGCGGATGAATTGAAGCACGCCCAGGAATTCGCAACGCTGGCCATTGGCCTCGGCGGCCTTGGCGGCAGGCCCGGCAAGGATGGCCTCTCCTGCGTGGCCTTCCCTTCGGGCATTGGCGGCATCCCCATCGAGATCATTGAAGGCCAGTGCCCGCTGTGGTTTGAGGAGAAGCAGTTCCTGCCCGGCAGCGGCGGCGAAGGCGAGTTCCGCGGCGGCCTTTCGCAGCGCTTTGTGGTCAAGAACCGCGAGGCCAACCCCTTCACCATCTCGGCAGCCACCTTCGACCGCATCCGCAACCCCGCTTCAGGCCGCAATGGCGGCAAGCCAGGAAGACCCGGCGTGGCCAAGCTCGGCTCTGGCAAGCACTTGCCGGACAAGGGCATCCACCTTGTGCCGGCGGGAGATTCGCTCATCATCGAACTGCCCGGCGGCGGCGGCTTTGGTGATCCATCGAAGCGTAGCGCGGCGTTCCGCGAAGCGGATAAAAAGGCCGGCGTGGTGTGATTTCACCCTCCCCCCTGTGGGGAGGGAGACTTGACGGAGACTATGTGATGAACGCCTTGAACCTTACCCCCGAACACATCGCCCAATACCGCGCTGATGGCGCGACCGTTGTGCGCGGCGCTTTCACCCCGGCGCAAATGAAAACGCTGGAAGCCGGCATTGAGCGCAACATGGCCGAGCCTTCGGCGCTGGCCATGGTGGCCAGCCGGCCGGAAGACCCCGGCTATTTCATCGAGGATTTCTGCAACTGGCAGCGCATTCCCGAATTCAGGGATTTCATCTTCAACTCGCCCGCCGCGGAAATTGCCGGGCAGTTGATGGGCGGCCATGAAGTGCGGCTCTATCATGACCATCTGCTGGTCAAAGAGCCCAAGACTGCGGCCAAGACCCCCTGGCATCAGGACCAGCCCTATTACAACATCGACGGCTTCGACAATATTTCCATGTGGCTGCCGGTGGACCCGGTGAATGAGCAGAGCACGCTCAAATTCGTGGCGGGTACGCACAAGCAAGGCTGGCTGATGCCGCGCAGCTTCATGAACAATGAGGCCAAATGGTTCCCCGAAGGCACGCTCAAGGATTTGCCGGACATTGATGCCCATCCGGAGCAGTTCAAGATCCTCGGCTGGGCGCTGCAGCCGGGCGATGCCGTGTTCTTCCACATGCTCACCGTGCATGCCGCCGCTGGCGTGACGGGCGGCAACCGCAGGCGCGTGCTCTCGGTGCGCTTCATCGGCGATGACACCACCCACGCCCCGCGCCAGTGGCGCACCTCGCCGCCCTTCCCCGGCCTTGCCGAACGCCTGGCCCCCGGCGCGAAGATGGAAACCGAGGAATTCCCGGTGCTGTGGCGCGCCGGCTGAGCCGCGTTCGCCATTGACTTGCGTCAAGGCCCCGCTGCTTTGGGTTTGCGATAAACAGCCGGACTGTTTGATACGAGGTGCGCCCATGAACCGCAGATCAGCCTTGTTGCTTTTGGCCAGCGCAGCCCCGGCGGCCTTGATTCCGCTAGACGCGCGGGCCTCCGCGCTGCCCAAGCTCACTGTTTACCGCGACCCCGGCTGCAGCTGTTGTGAAGGCTGGGTGCGCCACATGCAGGCCGCGGGCTTCGCCGTATCCATTGCTGATGACGCCAATCTCGACGCGCGCCGCGAAGCGTTGAAAGTCCCCGCCAGCATGGCAAGCTGCCATATCGCGCTGGCGGACGGCTTCGCCTTCGTTGGCCACATTCCTTCCAATGATGTGGTGAAGTTCCTCATCGAACGGCCCGCCGGTGCCATTGGCCTTGCCGTGCCGGGCATGCCCGCGGGCTCACCAGGCATGGGCCCGGAGGGAAGCGGCGGCCCCTATCATGTGATGCTGCTCTCAGCCGCGGCGGCGCCAGCGGTTTACGCCACGCACTAGGTCGCGGGCAGGCTCACACCCGGCGGCCTTCCGCATCAATGAGCAAGCTGCCATCTTCCTTGTACAGGGGCCCTGGTGGCAGATGGTCCAGCAAATCCAACACGGTCTCACTGGGGCGGCAAAGCTTCACACCCTTGGCTGAACACACAATGGGGCGGTTGACCAGCACGGGGTGCTTCAGCATTTCGGCCAGGATGCGGGCCTCGGTCACGCCTTCGTCCAGCAGCCCCAATTCCCTGGCGGGCGATTTCGTCTCGCGCAGCGCCGAACGCGGCGTGAGGCCGGCTGCCGCGAACAGGCCGAGGAGTTGCGGTTCCGTCCAGCCGGTCTTGAGATATTCAATCACGATGGGCGTTTCACCCGCCGCCAGAATGATGGCCAGCACATTGCGCGATGTGCCGCAATCGGGGTTGTGATGGATGACGATGCTCATGGGTCAAGCCTTCTCTTCGGCGAACACAAGCGGCACCAGCGCCAGCGCCACGCCCATCCCCACAAGCTGCGCCACAATGAAGGGCAGCACGCTGCCGGGCGCAATGCCAGCAAAGGTGTTGGAAAAGGCGCGCGCAAAAGTGACGGCCGGGTTGGCAAAGCTGGTGGAAGAGGTGAACCAATAGGCCGCAGTGATGTAAAGCCCGACCAGCATCGGGATGGCCGGGGCGTTGAAGCGCAAGCCGCCGAAGATGGTGAGCAGAAGCCCAAGGGTGGCGGTGGCCTCGGCAATCCATTGGCCAGCGCCCCAGCGCTGTTTCACCGAAACTTCCAGGATCGAAAGATCAAACATCGCATGCGCCAGCCACACGCCCACCACCGCGCCAGTCACTTGCGCGATGATGAAGGGCGCCAGCCGCGCCCAAGCCATGCGGCCTGTGAGGCACATCGCCAGCGATACGGCGGGGTTGAAATGCGCGCCCGAAACCGGCCCCAGAATGGTGATCAGCACAAACAGGATGGCGCCAGTGGGAAGCGTGTTGCCGAGCAGTGCCAGCGCGACATTCCCACCCGCCAGTTGCTCACCCATGATGCCGGAACCAATCACGGTGGCCAGCAACAGGCCTGTGCCGAGAAATTCGGCGATGAGGGATTTTTGCATGTCAGAAGCCCTATGGTTTTTGTGAATGTGAAGCAGGCCGCGTTCAGCCCTGCGCCTTGCCAATGGCCACAAGCTGCTGCTTGAGCGCCATCGCATCCAGCTTGCCGAACGGCAGGTTGATGAAAATTCCAACGCGGTTGCGCAGCTGCTTGAAGGCCATGGTGAACGCGCGCTCCTTGTCGATGTCGCTGCCTTCGACAGCGGCCGGGTCTTCCACGCCCCAATGCGCCGTCATCGGATGGCCCGGCCAAATCGGGCAGGTTTCGCCGGCGGCGTTGTCACAGACAGTAAAGATGAAATCCATCTGAGGTGCGCCGGGCTTGGCATAGACATCCCAGCTCTTGGAACTGTAACCATCCGTGGGATAGCCAAACTCTTTCAGTGTTTGCAGCGCAAAGGGGTTGACCACCCCCTTTGGCTGGCTGCCCGCCGAATAGGAATTGAACCGCCCTGCGCCATCCTTGCGCAGGATGCCTTCGGCCAGAACCGATCGCGCGGTGTTTCCAGTGCACAGGAAGAGGACGTTGAACGGACGGTGATCCATCAGCAGCATTCCTTGGTCGGGCAACAAGCGGAAATTTCCTGGGCCAGCGGAGCACAGAGCTCGGGCCGGCCGTTGCAGCAATCCCTGAGCAGGTGAAGCACCACGCCGTGAACGGCCTCAAGATTGACGCGGTAAATGATCGAACGGCCCTGACGCTCATGCTTCAGGAGCCCGGCGCGCGTGAGAATGGCGAGATGGGTGGAAAGCGTGTTTTGCGGCACCTTAACGAGGCGGGCCAACTCCCCCGCCGCAATGCCCTCCGGCTCATGCCGCACCAGAATGCGAAAGGCTTCCAGCCGCGTCTCTTGCGCAAGGGCGGCAAGAATCTCGATGGTTTCACTTGATTCCATATATCGAGATATACAGATATTTATAGGCGCGGCAAGATCCTTTGCCCGCACTCCACTCTTCTGAAATCAGCATTGCCTTGCGGCATTTACTGCGATCTCAGGTCACCGCGGCCTTGGCCTTGAACTTGGGCTTGTCCCACAGCCGCTTGGACAGCACGACATAGAGGTGCTCCACCGCGTCATAGACATCGGCATAGCCAACATAGAGCGGCGTGAAGCCGAAGCGCATCAAATTCGGCGCGCGGAAATCGCCAATCACCTTGCGCGAGATCAGCGCCTGCATCACGGCATAGGCCTCCTCATGCGCCAGGCACACATGGCTGCCGCGCGCCGCCCAATCGCGCCCGCCATGCACGGAAATGCCAAACTTGCCACAGCGCTCTTCGGCGAGTTCTGCAAACATCTGGCACTGCCGCGCCGCTTTGGCATGCAGCTTCACCATGTCCACGCCGCGGTAAGCATCCATCGCCGCATCCAGCGCCACCATGTTGAGCATGGGCTGCGTGCCGCATTGCAGACGGGTGACGCCCGGTGCCGGCTCAAAGCTTTGCGCGAAAGCGAATGGCTTGGCATGGCCCCACCAGCCCACCAGGGCAGGCATCACCTCATTCTGCAGCCGCGGGTGAATGAAGGCGAAGGCCGGGGCACCAGGGCCGCCATTGAGATATTTATAGGTGCAGCCGATGGCAAAATCGGCATCCACTTCCATCAGCCGCCCCGGCACAGCGCCCGCCGAATGCGCCAGATCCCAGATCACCAGCGCGCCTTTCTCATGCGCCCTGGCGGTGATGGCCTTCATGTCATGGCGGCGGGCCGAGCGGTAATCCACCTCAGTCACCATCACCACGCCCACCTCTTCGGTGATGGCGTCCAGCACTTGCTCCGGCTCCACCACCTTGAGGGTGTGCCCATCCGCCATGAACTGGCTGAGGCCTTGCGCCACATAAAGGTCGGAAGGGAAATTGCCCGAATCCGAGAGAATGATCTTGCGTTCATGCCGTTTCTGAACAGCTGCCGACAGCACCTTGAAAAGATTCACGGAAATGGTGTCGGCAACCGCCACGCTGCCCTCCTCCGCGCCAATCACCCGGGCGATCTTGTCGCCGATCTTGCGCGGCAGGTGAAACCAGCCATGCTTGTTCCAGGAGGTGATGAGATCGCGCCCCCATTCCACCTCCACCGCATGCTTTACGCGCGCCGGCGCCGCCTTGGGCATCACCCCCAGCGAGTTGCCGTCGAGATAGATCATTCCGCGAGGAATGGAGAACAGCTTGCGCTTGCGTGCGAAGGGGTCAGCCCTGTCGAGCTTCAGGGCTTCCTTGCGAGTGATCATGTTGTCCTCCCGGTCCGGCGCCTTTTGGAATCGCGCCTGTTGTCGTTGTATTAAATTCGCCACAAACCGCACTAATGTGCAAGCCATGCGGCGGTTGTGGATTGCGGTTTTGGCCTTTTTGGCTTGGGGTGGCGTTGGGTTGGCCGGGGGGCTGACGCCGGGCGAGGTTTACCTGCTGGTGAAGCATGCCCGGCCCGCCGTGAAAGAGCCCGATGGCTGGGCCTCTGACCTGCTCGATGTGCTGCAGGTGCAAGGCCTGCCCGCCAGCCGCGAGAACATTTGCGCCACCATTGCCGTCATCGACCAGGAATCCAATTTTGTCGCCAATCCGGTTGTGCCGGGGCTTGGCAAGCTGGCCGAAAAATCCCTGCGAGAGAAATTTGGCCGCGTGCCCTTCCTCAGCGGCATGGTGATGGATTGGCTGGACGCCCACCCCAAGGGCGAGACCAGCTACCTCCAGCGCATCCGCGCCGCCCGCACCGAGCGCGACCTTGACCTCACCTACCGTGCGCTGGTCAATGACTTCGGCACAGCTTCCAACATGTCCCTCGTGGTGCAGAGCGGCCTGCTCAACCGCCTGATTGAGGAGCACGACAACATTTCCACCATCGGCTCGATGCAGGTTTCCGTTCGCTTTGCGCTGGATGAGGCGCGGGCCCGCCGCTACCTGCCCATGACCCTGAGCGATGACTATGCGGTGCGCGACGAACTCTATACCCGCCGGGGCGGCATGTACTACGGCGTGAAGCAACTCTTGGCCTATGACAGCGGTTACAGCCAGAAGATCTTCCGTTTCGCTGATTTCAATGCCGGGCGCTATTCCAGCCGCAACGCCGCCTTCCAGCATGTCATCAGCCTGCTGGCGAAGCAGAAGCTGGCGCGCGATGGCGACTTGCTGCTCTATGACAAGAAGGGCCAGGCACTGGGCGCGGTGAGCGGCACGGAAAAGGCCCTGCGTGGCCTGAACAGCAGCGCCGGGCTTGGCCTGTCCGAAGCCCAAATCCGCGCTGACCTGCTGCACGAAAAAGAAGACAGTTTCGCCACCAGCCAGACCTATCTGGCAGTGAAGAACCTTTACTTGCGCAAAACCGGCAAGCCGGCGCCTTTCGCGGAACTGCCGGGCATTGACCTTTCCAGCCCCAAGCTCAGCCACAAGATGACCACAGCGTCCTATGCCACAAGTGTGGACCGCCGCTACAGCGCCTGCATGGCCGTGAAGTGACTAGCGCGGGACAAACCCGTCCTTGATCCCGAGATAACCATTCACCGGCGGCACCGCCCAGCCCTTGGGCGCGGCGGGCGGCGCATAGATCTCCACCAGCAGCGGCGCACATTTGGAGGCATCGCTGGAATGCTCGGCCCCGCAATCACCACCGGGGCAGGCCGAAAGCGCGCCCAGCAAATCAATCTCAGCGAAGAACTCGATGAAATCCCCCGGCCGCACCGGCGTGGCCTTCATGAAATATTGCCCCGTGTCACGCGTGAAGCCCGTGCACATGAACACATTGAGCACATCATGGACGAAAGGCTCCGCCTCGCGCTGGCTGCGGCCCGTGGCGGTGGCGAAGGCGCGGGTGAGGTTGCTGTGGCAGCAGTGGTGGTAATCCCCGCCCGACAAAAGGTGGTGCGTATAGGGATCGCAGCGCGTGCCGATCACGTCATGCACGCCGCCGCCAAACTCATCAAAGCCATACCAATCCAGCGTGTCTTCGGTGATGGTGGCCATGGGGCGCAGGTAAGGCAGGTTGCTCCACATCCGGTCTCCGGTGGAAAGATGCGTGCCATGTAGCGCGCGCGTCTTGCCGGAGAAAAAGCGCTCGGCATGATTGGCCTTGGCCCACAGGTTGAGATCACCCACCTGCGGGCTTTCAACCGAGACAATGCGGAAGAAGTGCCCTGCGGGCACTTCAAAGGTTCGCGCCTCACGCGGCGGCACCAGCACTTCGCCCGTCTTGCGCCAGCCTTCCCGCGCGGCGCGGTAGGCGGCGAGGTCGGGCTGCTTCAGGTCATCCACAGGATAGCAGATGACCGGCTTCACCGCCTTCTTTTGCGCAGCATCAACAGGGGCTTTGTGTTCGGGGTTCGTGAGCTTCATGACCAATCCAGCACAACCTTGCCACACGCACCCTGCTTCATCAACGCGAAGCCTTGCGCATAGTCCGCTGCCTTCATGCGGTGGGTGATCACCTTGCGCACGTCGAGGCCGGATTGCAGCATGGCGATCATCTTGTACCAGGTTTCAAACATCTCGCGGCCATAGATGCCCTTGATGGTGAGAGACTTGAAAATCACCCGGTTCCAATCAACAGGCGTGGGGCGGGATGGAATGCCCAGCATGGCGATCTTGCCGCCCATGATCATGTGATCCACCATCTGGTCAAAGGCCTGTGGCGCGCCAGACATTTCAAGCCCAATGTCAAAGCCCTCGGCCATGTGCAGCCGGGCCATCACATCGCGCAGGTTCTCGCGCGACACATTGACGGTGACGGCATCCGTCACCTGGTTGCAAAGCTCAAGGCGGTAGTCATTCACGTCGGTGACCACAATGTGCCGCGCGCCCACATGGCGGCAGACGGCCGCGGCCATGATGCCGATGGGGCCGGCGCCAGTGATCAGCACATCCTCGCCAATCAGTTCGAATGAAAGCGCGGTATGCACCGCATTGCCCAGGGGATCGAGAATGGCGCCGATTTCATCATCCACTTCCGGCGGCAGGTGAATGGCGTTGAAGGCGGGGATCTTGAGATATTCCGCAAAGGCACCCGGCACATTGACACCCACGCCCTTGGTTTCAGGATCAAGGTGGAAATGCCCGGCCCGCGCCATGCGGCTTTTCATGCCGATGAGATGCCCCTCGCCCGACACGCGGTCTCCCACCCTCACAGTGCGCACGTGGGCACCCACGTCCACCACGCGCCCCGCAAATTCATGCCCCACTACCATGGGCACCGGAATGGTCTTCTGCGCCCATTCATCCCATTTCCAGATATGCAAATCCGTGCCGCAAATGCCGGTTTTCGCCACCTGGATGAGAATGTCATCCGGCCCCATCTCCGGCTTTGGCTCATCACGCAGGATGAGCCCTTCGGCGCGTTCGGCCTTGACCAATGCTTTCATGCAATCACTCCCAGCTTCTTGCCCGCCCTGGCAAAGGCAGCGGCGGCTTTTTCAATGTCGTCAGTGGAATGCGCCGCCGACATCTGCGTGCGGATGCGCGCCTTGCCCTGCGGCACCACGGGATAGAAAAAGCCTGTGACGTAGATGCCTTCATCATAAAGTGTGCGCGCCATGTCCTGCGCCAGCTTGGCCTCGCCCAGCATGACCGGGATGATGGGGTGCTCTCCCGGCAGCAGGTTGAAGCCAGCAGCACTCATCCGCGTGCGGAACAGCTTGGCATTTTCAAACAGCCGTGCGCGCAAATCATCGCCTTGCTCTGCCAGATCAATGGCCTTGATGCTGGCGGCCACCAGTGGCGGCGGCAGCGCATTGGAAAACAGATAGGGCCGCGCCCGCTGGCGCATGAGATCAATGATCGGCTGTGAAGCGGCGATATATCCACCCGCCGAGCCGCCCAGCGCCTTGCCCAGTGTGCCCGTGAGAATATCGGCCTTCACGCCCGCCCGCGCCGGTGTGCCAGCCCCCTTGGGGCCGATGAAACCAGTGGCATGGCAATCATCCACCATCACCAGCGCGTCAAACCTGTCGGCCAGCGCACGGATGGATTTGAGATCAGCGAAGTACCCATCCATCGAGAACACGCCATCGGAGGCGATCACGATGCGGCGCGCGCCCGCGGCCTTGGCTTCCTTGAGCCGCGCCTCAAGCTCATTCATGTCATTGTTGGCATAGCGGTAACGCTTGGCCTTGGAGAGGCGGATGCCATCAATGATCGAGGCGTGGTTGAGGGCATCGGAGATGATCGCATCCTGCTCGCCGAACAACGGCTCGAACACCGCGCCATTGGCATCAAAGCAGGCGGCGAAGAGAATGCTGTCCTCCATGCCGAGATAGCTGGCGATGCGCGCCTCCAGCGCCTTGTGCAAATCCGTGGTGCCACAAATGAATCGCACCGAGGCCATGCCCAGGCCGTGGCTGTCCAGCGCGTCTTTCGCGGCGGCAATGAGGGCCGGATGATCAGCCAGCCCAAGATAGTTATTTGCACAGAAATTCAATACGTTGCGGCCACCAGTGACAGCAATGTGTGAAGATTGCGGCGAGGTGATTTCACGCTCCACTTTCCACAACGATTGATCGCGGATGGCTTGCAGTTCTGCAGTCAGCGAAGTGGTGAACGCGCTCATGGCTTGCTCCTGTAGCGGGGAGACTAGCGGAACGAAAGTGAGGGAGGGAGTGAAATGATTGGAACGATCACGATTCACCCTCCCCCTTGTGGGGAGGGCCGGGGTGGGGGTCGAGTGGAGTCATCCGTCTGGCCTATACCAAATTGGCAGTTCAAAATCCGGAGCGGCCCCCACCCTTGATCCCTCCCCACAAGGGGGAGGGAGAATATCTGAGCGTTAGCCTCCCGGCACCCGCAGCATCAGGTAAATCTCCGCGCCTTCCGGCAGCGGCGTGTCCCACTGGTCACGGTAGATCTTGCCATTGATGGAAACCGCCACGCCGCGTTTGATGTGCGGCTCCATGCCGGGATATTGCTCCGAAAGCTTGCGGAACAGCTCACGTATCGTGCCGGCCTGCATGGAAATGGAAGGGGCGCCGCCGGCATGTGGCCGCAGCGCCCCCCAGAGATGGACTTCGTGTGTTGCGTTCACTTCGCCTTCGACTTGATCGACTTCAGCACGCGCGGCGGGCTCATCGGAACATGCGTCTGGCGCACGCCCGTGGCGTTGGTGACGGCAATGCCAAGGGCGGCCAGCGGCGGAACAATGGAAGTCTCGCCCACGCCGCGCACACCATAGGGATGGTTCGGATTGGGGATTTCCAGGATCTGCGTGTCAATCATCGGCAGGTCGGAGCACACCGGAATGCGGTAATCGAGGAAGCCCGCGTTCTGCAGCCGACCATCCTTGCCATACACATACTCCTCATTCAGCGCCCAGCCGATGCCTTGCGCGGCACCGCCCTGGAACTGGCCTTCAACGTAAGAAGGATGCAGCGCCTTGCCGGCGTCCTGGATCACGGTATAGCGCTTCACCAGGCTGCGGCCGGTTTCCGGATCGGTCTCCACGTCGGCGATATGCGTGGCGAAGGAAACGCCAGCGCCATCGGCCGTGATTTCGGCATGGCCAGCGACAGGCCCGCCGGTGTTGCCGGCCTGGGCTGCGATTTCCTTCAGCGTCAGCGGCGGGCGGTTGCCATGGTGCACGCCCTTGGCATGGGCCGCGCCATCCTTCCACTCCACTTCACCGACAGGGATTTCCCACGTCTTGGCGGCGCGCTCACGCAGCACCTTGATGGCGTTGCGTGTGGCGAAGATCGCGGCCATGGACGACGAGAAGGTGCCGCGGCTGCCATCCGTCATGTCATTGTGGCCCAAGGTGGCGGTGTCCGCCACGTTGCTGCGCACGCTTTCATACGGCAGGCCCAGCTCTTCGGCCACGGCCATGGCGATGGAAGCGCGCGAACCGCCTACGTCCACCGTGCCCTGGGCCACATTGACGAAGCCGTCGGGCGTCACGTTCACGTCGACGCAGGTCTGGCCACCAAAGTTGAACCAGAAGCCGCAAGCCATGCCGCGGCCCTGGTTCTTGCCCAGGGGCGCCTTCATGTGCGGATGGTTCTTGGCGGCGGCCAGCGTCGGGCCAATGCCGATCGGGCCATAGACCGGGCCATAGGAAGACTTGGTGCCTTCCTTGGCCGCGTTCTTGATGCGGAAATCAACCGGGTCCATGCCGATGGCCTTGGCCAGCTCATCCACCGCGCTTTCAACGGCGAAAGCCGCGATGGGCGAAGAAGGCGCGCGGTAGGCCGCGGTCTTGGGGCGGTTGACGATCACATCCTTGGAAACCGTCTTGACGTTCTTCAGGTCATAGCAGGCAAAGGCCGTCATGGCGCCCAGTTCGGCCCACATGCCGGGGAAGGCGCCGCCATGGAACCGCAGTTCGGCAAAGGCGGCGGTGATGGTGCCATCCTTCTTGGCGCCGATCTTCACATCCATCGAGGCGGAAGAGGTCGGCCCCGTGCAACGGAACACTTCTTCGCGCGTCATGGTGATCTTGACGGGCCGGTTGGCCTTGCGCGACAGCGCCAGCGCCAGCGGCTCAACCCACAGATGGGTCTTGCCGCCAAAGCCGCCGCCGATCTCGGAAGACGTGGTGCGCAGCTTGCTGGCTTCCATGCCGAGCAACTGGGCGCACTGGTTGCGGAACACGAAATGGCCCTGCGTGCACATCCACATCTCCGCCATGCCATCGGGAGAGACGGAGGCGGAAACCGAATGCGGCTCGATATAGCCTTGGTGCGTCTGCTCGGTCTTGTAGGAGCGGCTGATCACCACATCCGCATCGCGGAAACCGGCATCAACATCGCCATGGCCATATTCGGCGCGCTTGCACCAGTTGGAGGGCTTGGTGGGCTTGGGTTCAACGCCTTCGGTGAACACATTGTCGTGGATCAGCGGGGCGCCAGGCTTCAGGGCCTCATCTACATCGGTGACATGCGGGAGCAACTTGTACTTCACGTCAATGAGCTTCAGCGCCTTGCGGGCGGTTGCGGCATCAACGGCAGCGACGGCGGCCACGGCGTGGCCATCATACAGCGCCTTCTTGCGGGCCATGCAGTTTTCGAGAATGTCGAACATGTTCCGGTCCCCGCCGGTGTGGTCCGGCAGATCGGCAGAGGTGATCACCGCCTTCACGCCCGGCAGCTTTTCGGCCTTGGACGTGTCGATCTTCACAATCTCCGCATGGGCATGCGGCGAGCGCAGCACCAGGCCCACCAATTGGCCGGGGAAGTTGAAGTCGGCGCCATAGCGGGCGCGGCCCGTCACCTTGTCAATGCCGTCCGGGCGGCGGGGGCGCGAGCCGATAACCTTGAAATCACGCTTCACAAGGTCCGAGTTATGGGTGCCGTTCACATGCGGCTCGCTTGTGGTGGGTGCTGCTGCTTCCGACGGGTTGTTGTTTTCGTTGAGAGTGACCATGGCTTAGGCTCCGCGCATTTCTTTGGCTGCGGCCTGGACGGCGCGCACGATCTTGTCATAGCCGGTGCAGCGGCAGAGATTGCCAGCAAGGCCAAACCGGATTTCCTCTTCCGTCGGGTCGGGGTTCTTGCGCAGCAGCGCATCGGCCGCCATCAGGAAGCCCGGCGTGCACACGCCGCATTGCAGGGCGGCATGGTCGATGAAGGCCTGCTGCAGCGGGTGCAACTTTTGGCCTTCGGCCATGCCTTCAATGGTTTCCACCTTCTTGCCATTCATTTCCGCACCCAGCACAAGGCAGGAGCAGACGAGACGGCCATCAAGGATCACCGAGCAAGCGCCGCAATCGCCCGTGCCGCAGCCTTCCTTGGCGCCGGTGAGGCCCAGGCGGTTGCGCAGCACATCCAGCAGCACTTCACCCTCATCGCAGGTGAATTCCACCGCATCGCCATTGACAGTCGTTTTGACGAGAACACCCATTATTATTTTCCTCCGGCGCGGGCATAGGCAGTTTCAGCAGCGCGGCGGGCAAGAACGCCAGCCACTTCGGTGCGGAACTCAACAGTGCCGCGCTTGTCATCAATCGGTTTGCAGGCGGCCGAACAGGCGGCAGCCAGCTTGGCCTTGGCGGCTTCATCGAGCTTGGTGCCGATGATCGCCTTGGCGGCGTCCTTCACCAGCACGGCGGTGACGGCGACAGCCCCCAGCGCCACGCGGGCCTTGGTGATCACGCCCTTGGCGTCAATCGTCAGGTTCACGCCACAGGAGACAACCGCGATGTCCATTTCGGTGCGCGGAATGAAGCGCAGATAGGCATCGCCCGAACGCGCTTCCTTCTTCGGCAGTTCAATGGCGGTGATCAGTTCACCCTTCTTCAGGTTGGTGCGGCCAACGCCGGCCGGCACATCTTCAATCGCCAGCTTGCGCGTGCCCTTGGGGCCGGTGATGACAGCCTTGGCACCTGCAGCAATCATGCCCGGCACGCTGTCCGCTGCGGGCGAGGCATTGCACAGGTTGCCCGCCATGGTGCAGCGGCCCTGCACCTGCTTGGAGCCGATGAGCTGCGCGCCCTCGACCACGCCGGGCCAGGCCTTGAGCAATTCCTTGTTCTC
>JAGWTZ010000100.1 GCA_028868695.1 Alphaproteobacteria bacterium
TCTCCTGCAAGGGCGGCGCAATCGCAGCCTACCGGCTGCAATATCCCAAGGCACAGAAAGCTGCCTATGATCCGGTGATCAAGGCGCTGAATGAGAGCTTTATCGATAATCAGGGGTGTGAGTTGAAGAACTAAACTCAGAACTCCACCCCGGCTTGCGCCTTCACGCCGCTGCGGAAGGGGTGTTTCACCTGTTCCATCTCGGTGACGAGGTCGGCCATTTCGATCAGGCGTTCATTGGCGTTACGGCCGGTGATGATGATGTGCTTGTCGAGGGGCCGATGGCTGAGAAACTCCAGCACTTCATCGAGCGGCAGATAATCATAGCGCAGCACGATGTTGAGTTCATCCAGCAGCACGCAGCGGATCGTGGGGTCGGCGATCAGGCGCTTTGCCTCTTCCCAGCCCGCGCGGGCGTGGGCCACGTCGCGGTCCCGGTTCTGGGTTTCCCAGGTGAAGCCTTCGCCCACGGCCTTGATGGTGACGAGTTCGGGGAATTTCTCCAGCACCGTGCGCTCGCCCGTGCCCCAGGCGCCCTTGACGAACTGGATGACAGCCGACTTCATGCCGTGGCCCACATGGCGGAAAATCATGCCGAAGGCGGCGGTGCTTTTGCCCTTGCCCTTGCCGGTGTGAACGATGAGCAGGCCACGCTCTTGCGTCTTGGTGGCCATGATCTTTTCACGGGCGGCCTTTTTCTTGGCCATCTTCTCGTTGTGGCGGGCGCTGTCGTGATCGTTGTCTTCAGACATTTTGCAATTCCTTCAGGTGATCGTACACCGAATTGAGGCGCGGCTGCCAGAGGCCGCGGGCGATGGCTTCCTCGAGGCGCGCAGCGATTTCCTTCAGCGCGTCCGGGTTGTTCTCAGCGATGAACTTGCGCGTGTCATCGTCTTGCAGAAAAGCCTCATGGGCGAGGTCAAAGTGGTGTGACCTAACCGCACCCGTGGTGGCGGCAAAGGCGAACATGTAATCCACCGTGGCGGCGATCTCGAAGGCACCCTTGTAGCCGTGGCGCTTCACGCCATTGATCCATTTGGGGTTCACCACGCGGCTGCGCATGACGCGGGAGATTTCTTCTTCCAGTGTGCGGATGATGGGCCGCTCGGGGCGCGAATGGTCATTGTGATAGACGCGGGGCTTGGCACCCGATGCGGTTTCCACCGCTGCGGCCATGCCGCCTTCGAACTGGTAGTAATCATCGCTGTCGAGCAAATCATGCTCCCGGTTGTCTTGGTTGTGCAGCACGGCCTCGATCTGCGAGAGGCGCTGGCGGAACTGGGCTTCGTCATTCACGCCCTTTTCCCTTGTTCCGTAGACGTAGGAACCCCAGGTGACGTAAGCGGCAGCAAGATCGGCCTTGGAATTCCAGATGCGCTCATCAATCATCGCCTGCAGGCCCGCGCCATAGGCGCCCGGCTTGGCGCCGAAGATGCGCGCGGCCGAAAGCGTGCCCACCAGCGGGTTGTCGGCGGGGTCTTCATCCAGAGCCGCCACGGCGCGGATGGCCCTGTCGAGAAGTTCGATCTGCGCCGGGAAGGCATCACGGAAAAAGCCGGAGATGCGCAGCGTCACATCCACGCGCGGGCGGCCCAGCTTGGCCAGCGGAATGATCTCAAAGCCCGTCACGCGCCAGCTTGCCGTGTCCCACTTCGGGGCCGCGCCGATCAAAGCCAGGGCTTGCGCGATGTCATCGCCACCGGTGCGCATGTTGGCTGTACCCCAGGCGGAAAGCCCAACAGTTTTAAGATGTTGGCCAGCCTCTTGAAAGTGGCGTGTGAGCAGCGCGGCGGCGGATTTCTGGCCCAGCGCCCAGGCGGTGGGCGTGGGCAGAGTGCGGTTGTCTAGCGAATAGAAGTTCCTTCCCGTCGGCAACACGTCCAGCCGCCCACGCGTGGGCGCGCCCGAAGGGCCGGG
>JAGWTZ010000025.1 GCA_028868695.1 Alphaproteobacteria bacterium
ATGGCAAGGCCTCTGGTGTCCCCCATCAGGCTTCCCCCAAGCGGGAAGTGAGATGGATCACCTCGGGTGGAGAGGCTCACAAGGCTTCACCACCCCAGACCCAAGGGGCGGACTGACAGTTCACCTGATGCTCAATTCCTGCCGGCGCGTGGGGCAACCCATTGCACCAGTAATGCGACTTTAAACACAGTCGCACCCGCGTGAGTTACCCCACGCGTCTCCCTTCTTCCCCTCCGGTTTCGAACGCCACGAAGCCACCTAGGGCGAAGCTGTGACCAAAATCCCCCTCGCTCCCAAAAAGCAAAAAGCCGAAACTTGCGTTCCGGCTTCAAACTCAAAACTGTTGCTGGCGCCTATTGGCGGTATTGCTGGATGCGCGTGGTGCGCAGGCCGGCGAGGCCGTGCTTCTCAATGGAACGCTGCCAGCCGAGATATTCCTCGACGGTGAGTGTGTAACGGCTGCAGGCCTCTTCAAGGCTGAGCAGGCCGCCTCTGACGGCCGCCACAACTTCGGCCTTGCGGCGGATCACCCAGCGGTGGGAGCCTGGCGGCGGAAGATCGGCGATCGTCAAAGGACTGCCATCGGGCCCGATGACGTAATTGACGCGTGGACGCAACTGACCATTCATATACGCATACTCACAAACTGACCTTGCAACCCGCTACACCGGCCGCACCACGCCACCATGCCAAAGGCGCATTAAAAATGGCCTAAGTGGAAATGAACAAATTGCAAATGGTGGCCCGGTTCCTGCCCCAATCCGGCACAAAAGGGGGCTGCTGGCACGGCAGCTTGAAAGATTTTTGCAAAAGGCCCAATAGAGCGCGATGAATTTGGCCCCAACCATGCCCGCACAGATTGAGCCGCGCGTGCTTGCCGCCGTGCATCAGGCCATGGGCCTGCCCGGCCGGCCGCAGGATCACCGCGTGGTGTGCGCCATGTCGGGCGGCGTTGATTCATCAGTGGTTGCGGCGCTGCTGAAACTCGCAGGCTATAATGTCGTCGGCATCACGCTGCAGCTCTATGACCATGGCGAAGCCATCCGCCGCAAGGGTGCATGCTGCGCCGGCCAGGACATTCACGATGCGCGGCGCGTGGCGGCGGCGCTGGACATTCCGCACTATGTGCTGGATTTTGAATCGCGCTTCCGCGACAGCGTGATTGAAGACTTCGCCGAGGCTTATGTTCAGGGCGCCACGCCGGTGCCTTGCGTGCGCTGCAACCAGACTGTGAAGTTCGCCGACCTGCTGGCGCGCGCCCATGAGCTGGATGCCAGCGCGCTGGTCACCGGCCATTATGTCGAGACCCGCGTGCGCGCCGATGGCAGCGGGCGTTGGGACATGTTCACGCCCGCCGACACGGCGCGGGACCAGAGCTATTTCCTGTTCGCCACCACGCAGGCGCAGCTGGATTTCCTGCGCTTCCCCTTGGGGTTGCTCACCAAGCCCGAGGCGCGGGCCGTGGCGCAGGCCCTTGGCCTCAGCGTCGCCGACAAGCCGGACAGCCAGGACATCTGCTTCGTGCCAGATGGCAATTATGCCGATGTCATCCTGAAGCTGCGGCCGGAAGCGGCGCGGCCGGGCAACATTGTTGATCTCGACGGCCGCGTGCTGGGCCAGCATGCCGGCATCATCCATTACACCATCGGCCAGCGCAAAGGCCTGGGCATTGGCGGCGGCGCGCCGCTCTATGTCATCCGCCTCGATGCTGCCAATGCGCAGGTGATTGTCGGCCCGCGCGAGGCGCTGCGCCGCCATGAGATTGCCGTTACTGATCTCAACTGGCTGGGCGAGTGCGCGCTCAGCGATGAGCCGCAGGCCGTGTTCGCGCGCATCCGTTCCACGCGGGCGCCGGTTGCGGCTTCGATCCGCGCCGAAGGGCAGGGGGCCGTGCTGGCCATTGATGGCGGCGAATATGGCGTTTCTCCCGGCCAGGCGGCAGTGTTCTATGGCGGGCTGGGGCCGGGCCAGCGGGTGCTTGGCGGTGGCTTCATTGCGCTGGCGCAGCCGCGGGTGGCCTTCACGCGCTCTGCCGCCGTGGCGCTGACAGCCTGACGCAGGCAGAGTTCCGCCGCAGCGCATGATTGCGCCGGGCATTGGCCTTTCCTATAAGTGGCGCGGGGAGAGACAAATGGCCAAGCTGACACTGAAGCCGAATATTGAGCATGAGATCAAGAAAGGCATGGCCTGGTCGGTGCATGCCTTCACCACCAGCGGCATCGTGCTTGGCTTTCTCGCCCTGGTGTCGGTGCTCAAGAATGACGCGGTGGCCGCCTTCATGTGGCTCGGGCTGGCGCTGTTCGTGGATGGTGTGGATGGCACGCTGGCGCGGCGGGCGCGCGTCAAGGAATACACCCCGAATTTCGATGGCGGCTCGCTGGACCTGGTGATCGACTTCTTCACCTATGTCGCCGTGCCGGCGCTGATGGTCTATTGGTTCAACATGGTGCCTGCGCCCTGGTTCTTTGCCGGCCAGACCTGGAGCCTGATCTGCGCGGCGCTGATCATGGCAGTTTCCTGCTACACCTTCGCCAATGTCGGCATGAAGAGCTTTGACTATTACTTCGTCGGCTTCCCGGCGATCTGGAATGTGGTGGTACTGTATTTCTACCTGTTCAACACCGGCTGGCTGATCAACCTGGTCACCATCGTGTTCCTGAGCGTGCTGACCTTCATTCCGGTCAAGTTCGTGCACCCCTTGCGGGTGGCGCATTGGCGCAACATCACCATCCCCATGACGGTGCTTTGGGCGGCCATGACGCTGGGCCTCACCATTTCCAGCCGCAACCCTGACTATAATGACTGGGTTTACAAGCTGGAGCTGGCGCTGTTCACCCTGTCCTCGCTGTATTTTGCCTGGATTTCGCTGTGGCGCACCTTCGTTCTGGGCGACAAGGGCGACGAGGAAGGCGACGACACAAGCGCCGCTTGACTTTGCCCGGCAAGCAAACCTATACCGCGCCCATCTTGCGCCCTCCGGGGTGCTGTGGCGGGGTAGCTCAGTTGGTTAGAGCACGGGAATCATAATCCTGGGGTCGGGGGTTCAACTCCCTCTCCCGCTACCAAATTCCAGCATTTTGCAGGTTTTCCGGCTTTCCTGATTCATCGGGGAAGGCCGCGGCTGGTGTGGCCATTTCGACACAATTTGGAGGAAATTCAGCATCTTGGCAGATCGCGCGCCTGGGCAGCCACTATTCGCTTGATCATACGTATATTTACTGATTATTCATCTCCCGCTGGGGCAAGCAGGGTGACCGGGAAAGATGAATAAGTTTTTGGGCAAGGCCGCGATTTTGGCGGCAGTTTCTGTTTCGGCCATGGGGCTCACGTCCACCATGTCCATGGCTGATGGCTTCCAGCCTTACATCAGCGTTTTTGCCGGCGGCTCGCTGGCCAATGATGTGAATGGCGGGGACTATTATAACTACATCCCCTACTACGGTGGTGCCCAGAGGATTTCTGGCGCCGCTTCCTTGTTGCCCCCAGTCCGCAACGCGGCGAAAGGTGGTTCGACCTATTATGGCTCGATCAAGAGCAATCTCGGCTACATGGCGGGCATTGCCATGGGTGCCAAGGTCAATGACGCTATCCGCCTGGAAATGGAATTTTCGCATTCCGGCAACGCCTTGGACAAGATCGTTTTCACCACGGGCGCTTCGACAAAGCTCAACGGCACGTTGGGTGTGACCTATCTGCTGGGCAACATGTGGGTTGATATTCCGACCCATTCTGCTGTCACACCCTATTTCGGCGGCGGTATCGGTTTGGGCTGGGCCAACATCACCTCTGACCAATTCAACGCCACGCAAAATGGCACGAGCTTCGCCTACCAGTTGGGCGGCGGCCTCGGCTACGCCGTGAACGACCATGTCACCCTGGACATCGGCTACCGTTTCAAGGGTTTGACCAACGCCAAGTTTGACACCACCAACAACTACTTCGTGGATGGCCCCGTCACTTCGCACAACGTTCTGGTGGGCTTGCGCTACCAGTTCTAGTTCCGGTCAAATCAGCATCACGCAGAGCGCCACCCACGGGTGGCGTTTTCATTTGCTGATCCGAAGACGCAACCAAAGATTGGTTGTTGCCTGCGCTGTTTACGATTTATTAAGAGGGCCTTGGGGGCGGAGTCTTTGGGCATCGGGGAATGGGCAATGAATCTTTCTAACATCAGATTGGGCGTGCTTGCTGGCGCTTCGCTTTTGGCCTTGGGCCTGGTGAGCAATACTGCTTCGGCAACCGACTACAAGCCATATGTGAGCGTTTTTGGTGGCGCCAGCCTGCTCAATGATTTCACGCTTTCGACCAGGCCCTACAGCCACTACACGGTCTCGTCCAACATGGGATACATCGTTGGCGCAACTGTGGGTGCCAAGTGGGACGACAGGTTCCGCACTGAAATCGAGTTGTCGCATGCGGTGTGGGGTGCGAAGGACTTCCACTATCAGGGCGATGGCTCCAGCAATGGCACTGCTTCGGGCAACATCAACGCAACCTATTTGCTGGCCAATCTTTGGCTCGACATGCCAACCGGTGGCATGGTGACGCCCTATGTTGGCGGTGGTGCCGGCATTGGCTGGGCAAATGCTGACGTCACCTTTATCGGTACCGGCGGCGAGGGGTTCGTCAACGGCAGCGGCGGCTTTGCTTTCCAAGTGGGCGGCGGCATCAAGATTGCGGCCAGCGAAAACATCGATATCGACATTGGTTACCGTTTGAAAGACCTGACAAACGTTGTGTTCACTGACCGTGATTTCCCGGTCAACTTTGGACCTGTCTCACTTGTCTCGCACAATTTCCAAGTTGGCATGACTTACAAGTTCTGACCGTAACACGCCGTTGATCAACACCGCCCTTTTCAGGGCGGTGTTTTTGTTTGAGCCCTCGCCACCGGCATCTGGATTTTGCTAAGGTTCCACCATGCCCAAAATGCCCGTTCCGCCAAAGAATCCGCCAGTGTTCGGCCAAGTGCAGCCAAGCCCTTTTGCCGAGGCCCGGTTTGGCCAGGCAAATCATCCGAACAAGGCGGCCAGGCCAGCTGGTGTGGCGCGCGACAGGTTGCTGATGCTGCTGCAGCAGGGCTTGGGCCTGCAGCGTGACGGCAAATTTCTCGAGGCCGAACGGTTTTACCAAATGGTGCTGCAACAGGCGCCAGAGATGCCTGAGGCCAATAACCTGATGGGCACCATTGCCATGGAAGCCGAGGATTTCTCAACGGCAGTGGAATATCTTGAAAAGGCGGTGGCTGGCCTGCCGCGTGATCCTCTGATCCGCCACAACATTGGCAGCGCCCTGATGAGCCTGAATGACTTGCACGCCGCCATCGGCCATTTCCGCAAGGCGCTGGAGATCAAGCCGGGGCAGGTGGAGACGCTGGGGCTGATGGCCACTTGTTACAACCGGATGGGCCGCAGCAGCGATGCCTTGCCGCTCGCTGAAAAGGCCTTGCGCATGGACGAGGGAAATGTGACGGCGCGCATGGCCAAGGCTGATGGCTTGATCAACCTGGGGCGCATGGATGAAGCCGTCATCTATCTCAAGCAGAGCATCGCGGCTGGAATTGCGGTGCCCCGTGCCTTTCAAAGCCTCGCTGCAGCACGAAAGTTTTCAGCGGATTCTGAAGAGCTTGCCGCAGTGAAGCTTGCCCTGAGCGGAGACGGGTTCAGCGAGGAAGAGAAATCATCCTTGCACTATGCAGCCGCGAAGATGAGCAATGACGCCAAGCTGTTCGACGCTGCAATGGAACACTATCTCGCGGCCAAGGCTGTGTCTGCGAAAGCCTATGACATTGGTTCCTATGAGCGGCGGATTGACAGCTTCTCGAATTTCTTCAACCCGCTGTTTTTTGGGGCGCGGCAAAATCACGGCGATCCATCGCAGAAACCAGTGTTCATTGTGGGGATGCCACGTTCGGGCACGACGCTGACCGAACAGATCATTTCCAGCCACCATGATGTGGCGGGCGCTGGCGAGCTTGCAGAGATGACGGCCATTGCGCGAAGCCTGGGGGACAATCCGCGCAGCCAGGACCGCTATCTTGCCCGTCTGAGCGCACTTAGCGTTGAGGAATCCCGCGCCTTGGCGCAGCGCTATCTCAAGTTCATTGCGCGCACTTCGCTGGACGCCGCGCGGATCACTGACAAGATGCCCCACAATTTTGAGCATGTGGGGCTTATCTCACTGCTGTTCCCCAATGCCACGATCATTTATTGCCGCCGCGATGCGATTGACAACTGCCTCTCTTGCTACATGAACGCCTTCAGCGAGGCGCATGCCTACAACACCGATCTTGCCAAGCTTGGGCGCTATTACCGCGCGCATGACCGGCTGATGAAGCATTGGCAAAAGGTGCTGCCGGGGCGCATCTTGGAGAATGTGTACGAGAAGCTGGTGGATGACCAGGAGGGCCAATCGCGCAAACTGATTGCGCATTGCAATCTGGAATGGGATCCGGCCTGCCTGAACTACACCGAGAACGACCGTTCGGTGACCACCATCAGCCGCTGGCAGGTGCGCCAGCCGATCTACAAGACATCGATGAAGCGCTGGAAGCCCTATGAGAAATATTTAGGGCCGCTGATCGCGGCCCTCGGTGATCTTGCGGATACGGAATGATCACTGCGGCGCGGTGATGGTGATTGCCGGATCATAGGTGATGTGCTGGGTGGTTTTGCTTTTGACACCCATGGCCTGGCCATCGACAATGAGAATGGCGGGAAGGCCGTTGTCGCCCTTGTAGACCGTGACATGGCTGCTGGTGGGCATGCCCACCGCTGCACCCGAACTGTCATAGGAATAGGCGGTGTAGGATTTTCCCTCCACCTGTTGCGCACCCAGGCATTGCAGGTTGGTGATGCCTGCCATGGTGTTTTCCATGCCGGTCTTAATTGAGCTGGTGACCATGGCGGACATGTTTCCGGGCATGGCCATCCACTTGCCGCCCATCTTCATCCAGCTGCCCTGCTTCATCATCACGCTTTCCATTTCCGGGCTCTTCATATGGAAGGAGGAGGGGAGAATCACATCAATTTCCATGGTGTGGGTTTTGCCGGCGGCGGAGGATTCCATTGCCACGTGATAAGGCCCGGCTTGCAGGTGGCCTTGCATCATGGCTTGAAGTTCTGCGGCGCAATCGGCCTTGGCGGCGGCGGTGCCCAGCAACAGGGCAACTGCTGTCATCATCAACTTGTTCATTTGACCTCGCACAGATCAGAAAGCCCCCTGGCGCGAGGGTAGCGTCAGTTTGTGAATTCGACAAGCGGTGTGGCCCGGCTATGATGCGAGGAAGGAGCTGAACATGCTGAACCTGATGATGAGCAAGGCCGGGCTGGTGCTGGCCACGCTGCTGGTCTTCTTTGTGCTGGAGCGGATTTTCCCGGTGGCGCGGGTGCGGGAAAGCTTTGCGCGGCTGGGACGCAATTTCTCGCTGGCGGGGTTCAATGCGCTGCTGGGACCCGTCATCGTGGTGCCGGTTTCCCTGTTCGCCGCGCAACATGCGCTGCTGCTGCGCCCGGCCTGGTGGAACATGGCGCTGGATCTGCTGCTGCTCGATGCATGGATCTACTTTTGGCACCGGCTCAATCATGTGCTGCCGTTCCTCTGGCGTTTCCATGAGATCCACCACCTGGATGAGACGCTGGATACGTCGAGCGCCCTGCGGTTTCATTTTGGCGAAGTGCTGCTTTCGGCGCTGGCACGGGCAGGGGTGATCTGGCTTTTCGGCATCCCCTTCGGAACCGTGCTGCTGTTCGAAACCCTGGTTGTGGTGGCGGCGCTGTTCCAGCACTCGAATGTGGAAATTCCTGCCGGATTCGAGAAGGCCTTGTCTTGGTTGATTGTGACGCCGTCGATCCATTGGGTGCATCATCATGCGCTGCGGCGTGACACGGATTCAAACTATTCCACCGTTCTTTCGGTGTGGGACAGGCTTTTTGGCACGCGCAGCGCAGGCCCACGGACGGCGGAAATGGCGATTGGCGTTGAGGGCGGGCAGGATCAAGGCCTGGTCCGTCTCGTGCTGCGGCCATTCGGTTTCCGTTAGGATGCGGCGTGGCACGGAAGATGCAATGTGGTTGCCGGAGCATCAGGTCTGGCGTTGAGCTGGCCTGAAATGGCACAGTCGGGACAGGATACATGGCGCAGGCCGAGGCCTTTTTGCAGGCACTGAGACAGGCACGATTGACCGAAGCGGCACAGCTTGATGCGGTGCTGAACCTGCGCGATGCGCGCAGCCTGCGCCTTGGCGCGTTGCGTGACGCGGTGCTGCCCTTGCTCAAGGGCAATGATTCGGCTGTGGAACTGTTTGAGCTCAACCTTCAGGATGGCGAGAAGCCGCGGTTGTGGATAGACCTGATTTCCGCAGTGGAGATGGAGCCGGATCCCAAGACCTACCGCCTGGTGCAGCAGCGCGATGGCGCGCGTGAGACGCTGCTGGAGACTGCCCAGCTTGACGAGATGCGCGATTATCTCGTGCGCTTTCTGGCGCACCGCGTGGTGGCGCAAGAGCGGCACGCGGCTGGTCTTTCACATCTGCTGAAGCCGGGCAAACGGGGATACAGCCTCTTTGCGCTGGTTTATGCGTGGTTCACCGGGCTCATGTTTGGCGTATTGAGCCTTGTGGCTTGGGCGCTGGCGGTTGGGCGCCTCAAATTCTGAGCGGCAACCGCGTTTTCATGTCATATGGATGACGGTACCGCTGAAAAGTTGCGGGTGCTTGTGGTTACAATCTGAAACACCATGTGATTTCCGCCCTGTGCCTCCCAGTTGGTAAATTTGCCCTCAAGTTTGAGAGGTCAAGGCACACCGTGAGCGGCACAGTTGCAGTCAACACAATGTCAGAAGCGCAGGCTTTGGTGAAAACCCCCACGGTGAACCGTGATTTGCCACAGCGCCTGGCGGATTTCTCCACGCTGGCTGAGGGCCTCGACTATGCCGCCCAAGGCGTGACTGGCTTCAATTTCTATTCAGGCCGTGGCTCGCTTGCCCATGTGTTGCCGCATGCCGAGTTGCGCCGCCAGGCTTTGGTGACAGCGCGCAAATTGCTTTCTTCCGGCCTCAAGCGGATGGACCGCGTGGCAATTGTTGCTGAGACCGGGCCTGAATTCGTCATTACGTTTTTTGCCTGCCAATATGCGGGCCTCATTCCGTGCCCGGTGCCTTACAGCATGTATATCGGTGGCAAGGATGCCTATGAGACGCGGATCGCCGGCATGCTGAAGGCGGCTGATGCCCATTGCATCGTAACGCCTGCGGAACAGGTGGAAAGCATCCGCGCCGCGGCCGCCATGGCCAAGGTTGAACTGGTGTTCACCCATGAGGAATTGGCGGCCTTGCCGGAAGCGCTGTCCAAGCTGCAAGGCTTTGGCGGGGATGACGTTGCTTATATCCAATATTCATCGGGTTCCACTTCGGCGCCCAAGGGCGTCCTGATTTCGCAGAAAGCCATCATGGCCAATGCGCGCGGCATGCTGGTGTTCGGCACGCAGACGAAGCCAACCGACCGCGGCTTCTCCTGGCTTCCGCTCTATCACGACATGGGGCTTGTGGGCTTCTGCCTTGGGCCGCTGATGTCCCAATCCAGTGTTGACTATCTGGCGACCACGGCTTTCGCCCGCCGCCCCGGCCTGTGGCTGAAACTGATTTCGGACAACCGCTGCACCATCTCCTTCTCGCCCACGTTTGGCTATGAACTTGCTGCCAAGCGCATCGGCTCTGAGGCCGCCAAGCTTGATCTCTCCTGCTGGCGTGCGGCAGGCATCGGCGGCGACATGGTGCGCCCAGACGTGCTCGCTGAATTCACCAAGGCGCTGGAAGTGGCGAAGTTCGCTCCCAACGCTTTCCTGCCTTGCTATGGCATGGCGGAATCCACGCTGGCCATTTCATTCCCGAAGTCCGGCACGCCCATCCGTGTTGACCATGTGGACCGCAAGGCGGTGCGCCAGGACAACAAGGCAATCCCGGTTGCCGCGGGCACGGCTGACTCGCGCGGCTATGTGGTTTGCGGGCGGATCATCGCCGGGCATGAGCTGGAAGTGCGCGATGGCGCGGGCGCGCTGCTGGCGGAGCGCGAGATTGGCCGTATCTTCGTCAAAGGGCCCAGCCTGATGAGTGGTTATTTCAACAACCCGGAAGCGACCGGCGAAGTGATTGACGCGCGCGGCTTCCTTGATACCGGCGATATGGGCTATTTGCTGGACGGCGAGATTGTCATCACCGGCCGGGCCAAGGACCTTATCCTGCACAATGGCCGCAACATCTGGCCGCAAGACATTGAATGGACGGCGGAGCAGAACGCCCATCTCAAATCCGGCGATGTGGCGGCCTTTGCCATCGAAGGCAGTGATGGCGATGATGAGGTTGTGGTGCTGGTGGAATGCCGCGCCACTGAAATTGCCGAGCAGGAAACCTTGCGCCGGGAAGTGGGCAAGCTGGTGCACCAAGGCTCTGGCGTTGATTGCAAGGTGGAGCTGGTGGCGCCGCGCAGCTTGCCTTTCACCTCTTCGGGCAAGCTTTCGCGGGCCGGCGCGCGCGCCAAATATCTCGCGGGCGAAATGACGGTGTTCGCGCCGCAGACGGAGTAATCCGCGATGGGTTTGCGCGTGGCGCTGACCGGGGGAACCGGCTTTTCCGGCGCACACATTATTCCAGCCCTGTTGGACGCAGGCCATAGCGTTGCGGCTTTGGCGCGAAGGCCTGATGCCCTGAAGGGCCAGGCGGTGGACATCATCGAAGGCGACCTTGCTGATCAAGGCGCGCTGCACCGGCTGGTTGACCAGGCTGATGTTGTCGTGCACGCCGCGGCCGCCACGTCCGCAAAAAATCGCGCGGGCTATTTCGCTGCAAATCTCGATGGCACACGTCATGTGTTTCAAGCTGCGCGCATGGCCCGCGTGAAGCGCTTTGTTTTCGTCTCATCCCTCGCGGCGCGTGAGCCACTGCTTTCCGGCTATGCCGCGAGCAAGGCGGCGGCGGAACATTATGTGACGGGGCAGCATGGCGGCCCTGAAGTTCTCATTCTGCGCCCGCCTGCCATCTATGGTCCGGGAGACCGGGCCACTTTGCCGCTGATGAAGGCGCTGCGCCAGAGGAGGGCCTTTGTGCCGGGGCGGCGCGGGCAGAAATTCTCGTTGCTGCATGTACGCGATTTCGGCGCGGTGATTGCCGCGGCCGTGGGAAGCGATGAAACCGGGCTTGTTGAACTTGGCTTCCCTGATGAAGCGCAAGGCTGGGAAAGCCTGGCCGCATTGCACCGTGGCATCACGGGCCTGCCGCGAAGTATGGTTTTTCTGCCGAAGCCCTTGGCCAGCAGCTTTGCCGCGCTGGCGGAATTGGCAGCGCAAGTGACCGGCAGGCCCTCAATGGTGAACACAGGTAAGGTGAATGAGCTTTATCACCGGGACTGGGTGGCGCGGGAGGTAACCAACCTGCTGCAAAACCCAACACCGCTGGCGGATGGCCTGGCCGAGACCCTTGGCTGGTATGAACAACAAGGCTGGTTGCCGCCGCTGGCCCAAAAGACTAGAACCCCCGCATGACTGACACATCCGAAATCATTCCCGTTCTCGTTTCTCTGCTGGCGCCTTTCAACCCCGAGAACAAGGCGCTCTCGGAGGTCACCGACATTCCGGCCGAACTCAATATCGACTCAGTGGGCGTTCTTGATTTCATCATGGAAGTGGAAGACCATTTCGACATTGAAATCCCCATGAATGCCGTGGCCAACATCCGCACAATCGGCGAGCTGGCGGCCTATGTGCAATCGCAGTTGAACAAGGGCTGAGCATGGTTGACCTTCTCGAAAAGCACAAAGGTATCGCGGACCGTTTCCAGCGCATGGTCGACATGGGCATCAATGGCCTTGGCGTCACCAATGACAAGATGATTTCACCAACGCGCGCGATGGTGGGCGGGCGTGAGATCCTGCTTGCGGGCACCAACAACTACATGGGCATCACCTTTGATCCGCGCTGCATTGCCGCCGGGCAAAAGGCGCTTGCCGAATATGGCACGGGAACCACGGGTTCGCGCATCGCCAACGGCTCATTCGCCATGCACAAGGAGCTGGAGAAGGAACTTGCCGGCTTTTTGAACCTGCAACATTGCGTGGTGTTCACGACAGGATATCAGGCGAACCTGGGCATGCTCTCCGGCCTCGCGGGGCCGAAGGACACGATCTATCTCGACGCTGATTCACATTCCTCAATCTATGACGGCTGCACGCTCTCGGGTGCCAAACTGGTGCGCTTCCGGCACAATGACGCCGCGGATCTCGACAAGCGCCTGTCGCGCAGCGAAGACACTGAAGGTGGCCGCCTCGTGGTCTTGGAAGGCATCTACTCGATGCTGGGCGACCGTGCGCCGCTCAAGGACTTCGTGGAACTGAAGAAAAAGCACGAGTTCCAGCTTCTGGTGGATGATGCACACAGCTTTGGCGTTCTCGGCCCCAATGGCCGCGGCCTTGGTGATGAGGCGGGCCTCGAGGAGCATGTGGATTTTGTGGTCGGCACATTCTCGAAAAGCGTGGGTGCCATCGGCGGCTTCGGCGCGGGCAACCACCCGCTGTTTGAAACGCTGCGTTATGCCATGCGGCCCTATATGTTCACGGCCTCTTCCTCGCCGGCGTCGATTGCCACATCCATTGCTGCCTTGCAGGTGTTAAAGGCAGAACCTGAACGCCGCGCACGGCTGTGGGCCAATTCGGAACAGCTTTACAAGGGCCTGAAGGGCCTGGGCTTCGAGATGGGCACTGACCAGGTGAGCCCGGTGATCGCCGTGAAAATGCCGGATGAGCTTTCCACCATCGTCAAGTGGAATGCGCTGTTCCAGGGCGGGGTTTACGTCAACATGGCCGTGCCGCCGGGCACGCCGAACAGGATGTGTTTGCTGCGCTGCTCGGTCTCCGCCGCGCATACGCCCGAAGACATCAACCGCATCATCGGCATCTTCAAGGATGTCGTGGCCGCGTGATGAAGCGGAAGGCGGGGCCTGCTTCGACACGGAGCGGGCCATCCACCGGGCCTTCGAAAAACTCTCCGTCCATCACAAATGGCTCGGCACAAGTGATGGCGAAGCTGTGCCCGGAGAAACTCACAGCACCGGGCGGGACTTTCCGTTTCTCGCCACCATACATCACCGGCCAGGCCCAGCGCAGCACATTGGGAACCGGATAGGGGATTGATGTGGCGCGGATGGGGCCGTGCCGTTCGCCCCAGAATGGCTTTGTCCTGAAGAACAGGTGTTCAAGCGTTGTGGCGATGAACATGAGATGATCGCCTTGCAGCAGCTTGCGGCCTCCGCTTTCAACGCTGATGGGGCAGGGCCTGTCGAGGCGTGACGAATCATGCGGTGCGGCGCGGGTGAATGCTGCCTTTGCCAAGCCTGATGCCATGGTGGCGAAGCTCGCGAAGGAACCTTTGACACCCTTGTCATTGTAGGAAAGCTGGGCGTGGCGGGTGGCTGTGGCGGCTGCGCCAGCACCCAAGGTGAAACCATGGCGCGCGTGCTGACCGCGCGGGTTGGTCACGCGCATCGTGTGCCGGGTGAGAGTTTCTGCCGGCGGCAGGCTCGCGACAAACTTTGCCTGTGAGCGGATGTTTTTCTCCGCGAAGCCCAAATCGCCGGCCGACAGATTGGTCGTGCCGTGCGGCAGCACGCAGAGCGATGGCGGCGCATGCCACTGGCCGCTCTCGGCGATGTGCGAAAGAACTGCCTGCACGGTGCCATCGCCCGAGGAAATGAACAGGTCAGTAATGCGCGCCTTGGCAAAGGCCTGCATGGCGGGATCGAGGTCATCGAACCGGTGGAGGGTTTCGACATGCACATTGGGTGCGGCCTCAAGCAGGGCCTTCAGCTTCGCGCCCTTGCCGTTGCCACGGCCGGAAGCAAGGTTGATGAGAACGGCGGCGCGGCGCGTCATACGTGATCGGTGCGGGCCATCAGGGCCACGGCGATGGCGGCAAAGACGATCAGCGGCCCCCACGCTGCCATCCATGGCGAAATGGTGCCTTGCTCACCCAGCGTCATGGCCACGCCATCGGCAATGAAATAGACAAAGCCCAAGGCCACGCCGGCGGCAAAGATCAAGCCCAGGCCGCCACCGCGGCGGAAACTGGTGCCCAACGGCACGCAAAGAATGAGCATGACGACGGCGATGAATGGCGGGGTCAGGCGCTTTTGCCACCAGGTTTTGTAAACATGGACCGGGCGCACGCCGAATCCATCATTGGCGATGAAGGTGGAAAGTTCGGCGAGCGTCATTTCCTCAGGTGCTGCCACCTTGTTTGAGGCCAAGCGCATGGGGCCCTGATAGACCATTTGCGCCAGATGGCTGGGCTGCTCACCGGAGGCATAGTAGGTGGTGACATTGTTCAACAGCCAATTGCCATCCTTCTGCAGCGCGCTTTCGGCAAAAATCTGGGATTGCAGCTGGCCAGCGGGTTCACGGCGGAAAATGATCACGTTGAACAGCGTGTCGCCTTCGCTGGAAACGCGCTCGGCGCGCATGATGTCGTTGCCGGAGCGGATCCACACCGGGTCATTGGCGGCGGTGTCGAACTTGCGCGTGGCATAGTCTCCGATGCCCCAACTGCGCAGTGCGGGTGCGGCGGCAGGAACGCCCCTGTCCATCACCACGAAATGGAATGTTCCCACGATCAGCGCCAGCGGCAGCAGCTTGACGATGAGGCGCGAGGGCGAAATACCCGTGGCCCAAATGGCAGTGAGCTCGTTGCGGTAGCTCAACTCCGTCATCACAAGAAGCAGTGCAAGCAGCATGCTGGTGGGCAGGAACAGCGAGATGACGCCCGGCAGGCGCGCCAACGCATAGGTGATGACGGCGAGCAGGGGGTTGGCATTGAGGCGCAAGATGTCAGTGAGGAAGCTGACGATTTCCAATGTCACCACAAAAGCGCAAAGGCCGAAGAGAATGACACCGAGGCGGATCAGCACCATGCGTGTGAGAAGGCGGGCGATCAGCGACATTGCCTAGCCCCCCACCACAAAATCATGCGCGGGCACAAAGCCTGCGGCGGCGTCCTGCCATTTGCGGATGTGCACCCGCGTTTGCCATTGGCCCTTGTGGCGCGAGATTTCGTACAGGTTCCATTCCGCCGGGTGGTGGGCGTCGGCAGCCATGGTGGCCGAAGGCACGCCAATGGCGGGCACGCGCGAATTGTTGTGTTCAAGCCAATGAAATTCGCGGCGGTGGTTGTGGCCGTGGATCACCAGCTCCACGCCCTCTTCACACAGAATATTGCGCAATTCCGGCGCGTCGGTGAGTGCGCGCAACCTGGCGGCCATGCCGGGACCGGGAGGGTGGTGGATCATCACAAGACGGTAAAAGCCCTTGGCGCGCAACTCGGCCAGCAGCAAGCGCAAATGGTGGCGCTGGGTGGGGCCAAGGCGCCCTTCGGCGCTGTGCAGCCAGCGTGGCTCAGCGCTGTTGAGGCCAATGAGCGCCACATTCCGGCGCAGGCGCACATAGGGGAAGGGCGCCTCTGTCTTCATGTCACCTGCCATGAAGGGCGCGAAATAGGCCAAGCCCTTTTCCGGGGAAACCGGCACATAGGCATCATGATTGCCCGGCGTAAAGGACACCCATTCCGGGTGGCCCAGCCTGTCCAGCCAGGCGCGCAGGCGCGGGAACTCCAGCGGGCTGGCAATGTTGGTGGCATCACCTGTGAAGGCCACATGTTGCGGCCGGTGGGCGTGGATGTCCCGCAACAGGGCCTCGGCAATGCCGGGGAGGTGCTTCTTGCGGCGGTTGAAGGCCCAAGACGCCGCGCCAATCACCCGCTTGAAGCGGAAGGCGTGAAAGGCAGCCCCGCGCGGCAAGGGCCCAAGATGGAGATCAGAGAAATGGGCGAGGGTGAAATTCACAGCGGCTTTTCATACACGCGGTATGTTTTGTAGACGCGGCTGCCCATGCTTTCGAGGATATGGCGCACGCGCATGTTATCTTCCAGGATCCACGAGTATTCACCATGGGTGACGCCCTTGCTGATCACATGGTCTGACGAGGCGCGGATGGCGGCGAGTGCGAGACCAGCGCCAATGGCGCCATCCTGATATTTCTTCTTCACGCCCATCAATGGCACGCGGACGGAACGGGATTTGCCGCTGATCACGCGCGGCAACAGCTTGGCCCAGCCGAAGGGCAGAACCCGGCCATTGAGGCCCTGGAACCACTCATTGATATTGGCAATGGCCAAGCAAAAGGCAGCAGGCTCTCCCTTCCAGGAGGCGAATTGCACGGCCTTGGCGTCCAGCAGCATCTTGAACAGGCTGGCGAGGTTGTTCACTTCGGCGCGCGTGAAAGGCACGAAATTCCAGTTCTCCGACCATGCATCGTTGAAGATGTCCATCACGATGTCGATTTCGCTGGCCATGTTCTTCTTGTTCAAGGGGCGCACGGTGAGATCGCCCGAAGCCATCATGCGGTCCACCATCTTGCGCATGGTGGGAGGCAGGCCCTTGATGTTGTCGAACTCATAGGCCAGCACGTCCTTGGCCTTGGCGTAGCCCTGTTCCTCGACGCGCGCCTGATAGTAGCGCGGCGCGTGGCCCATCATCATGTTGGGCATGGTCTCAAAGCCGTCCACCAACAGGCCGATCTCATCGTTGATCGAGAATGAAAACGGTCCAAGCGCGCGCTTCATGCCTTGGGCGCGCAGCCAATCCTCGGCGGTCTTGAACAGCGCTGAGAAAATGGCTGGATCATTCTGCGCTTCGAGGAAGCCGAACATCCCCGTGGCGTCCTGGTGGCGTTCGATGTGCAATTGGTCGACTTGCGCGGAAATGCGGCCGACCGGCTTGCCATTTTTCTCGGCGATGAAGAGCTGGCCCTTGGCGTGCTGGAAATAGGGGTTCTTCTTCTCGCTCAAATGTTCCAGCCGCTCGAGAAACAGCGGCGCCACCCAGGCCTTGTCCCCTTCATAAATTGGGAATGGAACGTTGAGAAAAGCGATCTTGTCCTGTTTGGTCATAACCGGCCGGATGGTGACAGGGGAAACGGAGGCGGACATGGGTTTCGCTTTTGATTTGCTGCAGCTTTGGCATAAATGGAACAGCCTTCCCGCCTTGGCAAGGCCTAAGAGTTTACGGGTCCGCAATGAAAAAACTGCCCATGAAGGTGTTTCAGCAACTGTCGCGCTGGCGGCGGGGAAAAACGCTCGGCGCGCGCGTGGCGGCCATCGAGGAAGGAAGGCGCGTGCTGCTGGTGCGTCATGGCTACATCAGGGGCTGGAGCCTGCCGGGCGGTGGCGTTGACAAGGGGGAGACGCTGCGCGAGGCGGCCATCCGCGAATTGCGCGAGGAGACTGGGGCCGTGGCCACCGGACCACTCAGCCTGCACGGCATGTTTTCCAATGAGGCCGCATTTCCCGGAGATCACGTTGCGCTCTACATCGTGCGGGAGTTTGAACGCGGGCCCTTCATGCCCAGCTTTGAAATCCGCGAGGCGCGGTTTTTTGAGCGGGACAAGCTGCCGGGAGACATGACGCCCGGCACCAAGGCCCGGCTCGCCGAGATTTTCCTCGGTGCCAGCGTTTCGGACCTTTGGGTGCCTTGACGGCGCGCCCGCCTGCCTGTATCGGGCGGGAATGGCCACCGTTTTTCACAGCCAATCGCGACGAGCAGGGCTTCCTGCCTGAACCGCCCCTGAGCCGGGGCGCAAGCTCATTCCATTTGTGATGGCCCCGATGACTGTGAAACCTTCCCTGACTGAACAAAGTGCTGCCGATGGCGCAGCTGTTGAGACCCTGCTTGACTTGAGCTTTGGCCCTTCGCGGCGCACCAAAACATCCTACCGGCTGCGTGAAGGCTCATCGCCCTTGCCGCATCTCTCGCTGGTGATCCGCGAACATGAGCTTGGGCTGGTCGGCGCCATCAGCTTCTGGCCGCTCAGCGTCGGGCCTGCTGAAACACCTGCGATCATGCTGGGGCCGCTTGCTGTTCACCCCGGACGGCAACGGATGGGCATTGGCCTTGAGTTGATGCGCGAGGGCATTGCGCGGGCCAAGGCCGCCGGCCATGGGCTGATCATCCTGATTGGTGATGCGCCCTATTATGCCCGCGAGGGCTTCGTGCAAGTGCCGGAAGGGCAAATACAGGTGCCGGGGCCGGTGGACCCAAAGCGGCTGCTCTATCTCGAACTGATTCCCCGTGCCCTTGCCAAGACAATGGGTCTGGCGCTGCCACCATGGCGCTGGCGGGAGATCAACGCCCTTCGCGCGCCCACATGAAGCACGCAGCCAGCAACAAGGCTGCGAGGCTGAGCAGGCTGGAGAACAGCGCCACTTCCCGGATGGCCAGCACCTTGTATTGACCGTTGGCCTTGAGGTTGAACCAGCCAGCCCCGGCAAAGGCGCCGGTGCCGCCCTGCTTGGCGATATGCGGCAGGCCATCTTCCAGCCAGAACACGCCGCCCCCGGTGGCCGCTGCGGCTGGCTGCAGTTTCTTGTCGGTTGCCAACAGGTCCGACATTTCGCGCGCGTCGCCTGCGCCCACTTCAACAACTGTTTCAAGCGCGCCATCCCGGACCAGCACCAGCCCCGGTTCGATGGCGGGCACATGGCCGGAGAAATGGCCGGGAGAAACCTGGCTAAGCGGCACGTCGGTGGCTTTGCCTGAAGGCCATTGCAGGCTGGCTGACTTGTAATTGTCGCCCAGGCCGAAGCGGTCCACCACGATGTCCGTGCCGGATTGATGGGCAGTGAGGCGGTCTTCCTCAAGCTCCGGCTCTTTCATCAGCCAGTGGGAAATGCGCTTGAGCATTTCTGCCTCCGGCCCGCCGCCCTCATAGCCGCGCGACCAAAGCCAGCCCTGATCCGAAAGGATTTGTGCGACACGGCCCTGTTCCACGCGGCGCAATACGAGGAGGGGTTTGGCTTCCGGGCCTTGCATCAGGACTTCGGTTGCAGGGTCGGCATCAGCCGTTGCGTCAATGATGCGGAACCATGTGCCCCATTTGGGATCCGTGGCGCTGGCGCCCGGCAGGCTTTGGGTGACGGGGTGGCGCTCCCCGCTTTGGGTGAGCAGCGGCTTGTAGGGCGTGTTGATCACTTGTCCTGTCGGCTGGGCCGCCAGCACATCGCCGAGCGGCGTTGAGGCAAGGCCATCAGCTTCCGCAAAATCCGGCCCGGAGGAAACCAGCAGCGCGCCACCCTTGCGCACATAGTCTGCGATATTGCCAATGAACGAGTCTGGCAGGATTGCCTCGCGCTGGTAACGGTCAAAGATCACGAGGTCAAACTTGTCCAGCTTGTCGACAAACAGTTCCTTGGTGGGGAAGGCGATCAGCGAAAGCTCGGTATTGGGCGTGCCGTCCTGCTTTTCCGGCGGGCGAAGAATGGTGAAATGCACGAGGTCTACAGCGGAATCTGCTTTCAGCAGGTTGCGCCACGTGCGCTCCCCGGGATTGGGCTGGCCAGACACGAGCAGCACGCGCAGCCTGTCCCTGATGCCTTCGACGACGGCGAGGGCCTGGTTATTGGCGGTGGAAAGCTCGCCCTGGCGCGTGGCAGCGGAAAGCGAGATGAAATTCTTGCCGGCGTGACTCACATCGACGTCCACCTCGGCCTGTACGCCGGGCTTGACGACAAGGCGTTTGGCTTCAGCCCCAGCAGGCGAGACAGTCACTTCAACATCGCCGTTGCCGCCCTGATCCTCCACGTGGAAAGTGATTTTGGCGCTTTGGCCGACCAGCGTGAATTGCGGGGCGTGGTCAATCACCAGCCGCCGGTCACTTTCCTTGCGGCTGCCGCTGATCAGGCCATGCAGCGGGCCCGGCAATTGCGCCAAGGCCTTGCCCTGCGGCACGTCATGGATCTGCCCATCGGTGATGAATACCGCTCCTGCAAAGCGGTTTTGTGGAATGTCGGCGAGCGCGCGGGTGAGAGCCGCAAAGGCACGCGTGCCATCATGGCCTTCCTCGACGCCGGAAGTGACTGTGACAATGCGGACTTCCGTGTTGGGCAGCGCGGTGATGCGCTGTTTCAGGTCTTCAGCGGCCTTGTCTGTCTGGGCCATGCGGGTGCCAAGTTTCTGGCTGTCGGAATGGTCCACGACCAGCACGGCAATGTCGTTGAGCGCCTCGCGTTCATTCTGGTGGAACACGGGATTGGCCAGGGCGGCGAGCAACACTGCACCCGTCAGCCCGCGCAGCAGCGCACCTCTGGCGCGTTTCCAGAAAAGGAACACGGTGAGGGCCACGACAGCGGCGGCAAAGGCAATGAGCCAGAGGGAACCAACAAGCGGCGCGAAAGTCAGGCTCATTTCTTGCCCAGCCTTTCGAGAATGGCCGGCACATGAACCTGATCGGTCTTGTAGTTGCCGGTGAGCACATACATCACGACGTTAATGCCGACGCGGTAGGCGAATTCGCGCTGCCGGTCGGTGCCCGGAATCACGGCATAGAGGGGCTGGCCCTTGTCGTTGCGCGCCCAGGCGGCGGCATAGTCATTTGCGCCAATGATGATGCCCGACACATTGTCAAAGCCGGATGCCTGTGGATCATCCTGCGCTTCCACCCAGAGCGGCGCGCCCTGATAGCGGCCAGGAAAATCCTTCAACAAGTAGAAACTCTTGGTGAGCGCGTGGCTTTCAGGCACCGGCTCCAGCGGCGGGACATCCAGCTTGGCCATGATGCGGCGCAAGGCATCGCCAGCCGGGCTGCTGTTCGGGTCTGCGCTGTTGTCGCGCAAGTCAAAGAAGATGGTGCCGCCGTTTTTCATGTAGGCGGAGATGCGTTCCAGCGCCTTGGGGTTGGGGGCCTCTGCATCGGGCGTCACCGGCCAATAGAGCAGGGGGTAGAACACCAGCTCATCGTTTTCGATGTCGATGGGTTTGGGCTCACCCAATTCAGCGGAAGTGCGGTCCGCCACCACTCCGCCAAGGCCAGTGAGGCCCTGTTCGCTGGCCTGGTCAATTTCGGCATCGCCGGTCTTGATGAAGGCCAAATGGGTTTGCAGGGCCGCTTGCATGGCCTCGTCCTGCGCCGTGGCGGCGTGTGCGCTGTCAAAATGAGGCTGGGGCAACAGCATGGCGCCGCACAGCATCAGGGCAGCGGCACCCTTGCGCCAATGGCCGCCGACAAAGATGGCCGCGAGCCCATCCAGCAGAAACAGCAGTGCCGCCAGCGTGAACAGTGGCGCGGCAAAATCCTGCACATCCTCTGGTGCCAAGGGCTTCATCCCAAGGCTTGCGGGCAGCGGCAGCAGGTCTTTCTCAGTCAGCTTCAAATTGATGGCGCGGTTCTGGCCGCCACGCGCATAAAAGCCGGGCGGTGTGGCAGCGCTGGCTTGGGTGCTGGCGATATCGCGCTGTGAAATGGTCTTGACCTGACCTGTGGGCGTTTCAAGTTCGCCAGCGCCATTGAGCAACAGGCGGGCGGCGAAGTCTCCCTCCACAGTCTGGCTGGTGCCCTGGTTCTTTGGGCTGCCTGCGGCGGGGGCCAGTTCCAATATGCGGCGCATCACTTGGGCGAAAGTGCCGGTGAGCGGCAGGTTGGACCATTCGGCATTGGCCGTGACATGGAAGAGAATGATGCGGCCCTTGCCGTGCCGCGCACTGGTTATCAGCGGTGTGCCATCCTCCAGGCTGGCCCAGGTTTTTTGGGCCAGTTCGGCATCAGGCTCGGCCAGCAGCTGGCGGGAGACTTTGGCCTCCGGATCGACTGCAATTCCGGCAAGCGCGCCTTGATCGGGGAATGGCTTGATGGCTTGTGGTGTCTCCCAAGACAGGCTGGAGCCCAAATTGCGGTCTCCCTCATGCAGTTTCACGGGCACGAGATCATCAGCACCGGCGGCAAGGTGCGGCCCCGCGAAGCGCAACAGCAGGCCACCCTGATCGAGCCAGGCCGCGATGGCGTCATGTTCGGCTTGCGGCAAAACACCGGCATCGGCCAGTACCAGCATGGATACGCCGGCATCCAGCGCCGCCTTCAACTCTTCACTGCCTTGTGGTGTTGATATTTCGGCCTCATTGCCAAGGGCCGTGACGAGGTAATGCTGGGCCGAGAGCAAGGGCTGGTCAGCGGACTGATTGCTGCCGCCCTCAATGGCCACAGTCTTGCGCCGCCATGAATCGTCCAGCAACTGCCTCGCACCAGCATGGCCTTCGCCCGCCAGAGTGAGGCTTTGGATTTCGTTGCGGAGCTCCACCGGCAAGGTGATGTGAACAGGCAGGGTGGTGGTGTTTGCGAAATTCACGGGCGCTTCGGCAAGCACGCGGCCATCGCCGGAAAGAGCCTGCAGTGTGGCTGTGCCTGCGCCTTGGGGGCCACGCAGCGCATTCACAACAATGTCTGCGCCGGAAAGGCCGGGCGTTCCGAGAGCCAAGACCGGCTTGGCAACAGGTGGGCCAATCACCTGAGCAGGCGCAATGGCCGCAAGGCCTTCGGCGAATGCCTGGCCGCTGCCAGCGTCAATATCATCAGCCAGCCAGATGATTTCGGCCGGCTTGGGCGTGAGAGCGTTGAGCAGGGGCAGCAGCTGCTTGCGGCTGGTAGGCAGGGCCTTCGGGGCCCAGGCCCGCAGCTTCTTGGCAGCATCTGTTGCGTTGTCGCTGGTGGGCGGTTCGGCCAGGCTTGTTCCCGCCAACTCGACCACGCGGCCTTCGGCTTCGCCAGCCAGCCTCAGGGCAGTTTCCTGGCGCTGGGGCCATTGCTTGGCGGCGGCCCAGCCATCATCCAGCACCAGCAAGACCGGGCCTGGGCCGCCATTCAGGCTTTGGCTGTGGCGCAGGAACGGGTGGGCGACTGCGAAAATGAGGGTCGCCGCCAAGGTGAGGCGCAACAGCAGCAGCCACCATGGCATCTTGTCCGGCGTGTCTTCAATGTTGCGCAGCTTCAGAAGAATGCGCAACGGCGGAAAGGCCTGCTCCAGCGGGCGGGGCGGCGTGCTGCGCAGCAGCCACCAAATGACGGGGAGCGCCAACAGCGCCCAAAGCGCCAAGGGCGAAGCGAAGGTGATAGCACCCAGCCAGCCCATCAGCGCGCGCCCATCAAGTGATAGAGCGCAAGCACCGTGCTGGTCAGCGGCTTGTCTGTGTGATGGACGGTGAAGGTCCAGCCAATGCTGCGGGCAATGGCACGCACGGCTTCACGCTGTTCAAGGAAAGCCATGGCATAGCTGCTGCGCAACGCTGCCACCTTGTTGGCGCGGAAGCGCAAGGCTTCTCCCAGGCCGACAAATTCAACCCGGCCTTCATAGGGCAGGCTTTCTTCGGCGGGATCATTCATCTGCACCAGATGGCCCCTCATGCCGCTTTCGGCCAGCGCCTTCAAAGCCGTGGCAATCACCTCCGGTTCCTCGAGAAAATCCGAAACCAGCAAGGCGGTGGACCGGCGCTGCAAAGTGGCAGGGCGGGGCAGCACACCGTCATTGCCCTCATTCATGCTGGCGCCGAGCTGCGGCAGCACATGGCGGCCATAGCTGGCGCGGCGACCGGAGCCGAGAAGGCCAACGCGCTCATGGGCCCGCAACGAAAGCGCCGACATGGCCAAGGCCAGAACTTCCGCCTGCTGGCGCTTGGTTTCCTCCGCCAGGTGTGACTTGAATGCCATGCGCGGACCAAGGTTGGCCCAGACCCAGAGGGTGTTGGCCGCTTCCCATTCATTGTCACGAATGAAGGTTTCATCGCTCTTGGCGCTCTTGTGCCAATCAATGCGCTGGGTGGAATCGCCAAAGGCGTAGGACCTGTAGGCCCAGAAGCTTTCCCCTGGCCCGGCGCGGCGCAGGCCGTGGGATCCCATCATTACCGTTGCGGCGATGCGCTCGGCCTGCACCACCAGGGGCGGCAGGCTGTCGCCCAGGTTGCGGGCGCGGCTTTCACTGATGTGGGCGCTGGCGGTCACGTCACTTCAGGGTTTCGGCCAGGCGCGCGATCACGGAGGTGATGGTGACGCCATCAGCGCGGGCAGCAAAATTGAGGGCCATGCGGTGCTTGAGCACGGGTTCGAGCAGGGCGATGACATCTTCCACAGAAGGTGAAAGGCGGCCCTGCAGCAAGGCGCGGGCCTTGGCGCAGAGCATCAGGCTTTGCGCGGCGCGGGGAGATGGCCCCCAGGCCACGGCCTCGTTGATGAAGGTGGCGGCATCCGGCCCGGGCCTTGCGGCGCGCACCACGCTGAGGATCGCGCCCGCCACCTGTTCACCCACCGGAATGTCGCGCGTTTGGCGCTGGGCGGTTTGCAGGCTGGCGGTGTCCAGAACCTGGCGCGCAGGGGCCTCGCTGTTGCCGGTGGTGGCGAACAGCATGCGCCGCTCAGCTTCAAGGTCGGGATAGGTGATGTCGATTTGCATCAAAAACCGGTCCAACTGCGCTTCAGGCAGGGGATAAGTGCCTTCTTGCTCGATCGGGTTCTGGGTGGCAAGCACGTGGAAGGGGTCGGGCAAGTCATGGCGTGCGCCAGCCACTGTGACATGGTGTTCCTGCATCGCCTGCAGCAGCGCGGATTGGGTGCGCGGGGAGGCGCGGTTGATTTCATCGGCCATCAGCAATTGCGTGAACACCGGGCCTTGCACGAAACGGAAGGCGCGCTTGCCCTTTTCATCCTCATCAAGAATTTCGCTGCCGAGAATGTCGGCCGGCATGAGATCGGGCGTGAATTGGATGCGCTTTTCCGAAAGGCCCAGAACGGTGCCGAGCGCCGCGGCAAGGCGGGTCTTGGCAAGGCCCGGCGCGCCGACGATGAGGCCATGGCCGCCCGCGAGAATGGTGATCAGGGCGAGGTCAATCACATTGCCCTGGCCGAAGACGATTTCGCCCAGCGCGGCGCGCGCCGCTTGCAGCTTTTCTGCCGTTTCATCCACCGCCGCCACCGTTTTATTTGCCATTGCGAAAGCCTTATGTTCCGACTCAAATGTGTTTAAGAGATGTTTGCCATGTCATCGCCCAGTGAACCACTGAAAGGTTTGCAGGAGGTGGGCCGCGCGAAGGGCCCGCCGCCTGTGCATTTGTGGAACCCGCCGTTCTGCGGCGACATTCCCATGCGCGTCGGGCGCGACGGGCTGTGGCACTACATGAATTCGCCGATTGGGCGGCTGCCATTGGTTAAACTTTTCTCTTCCGTGCTGCGGCTGGACGAAGATGGAAAATACTACCTTGTCACACCCGTCGAGAAATGCGGCATCGTGGTTGAGGACGCACCTTTTTTTGCGGTGCGCATGCGCGCCGAAGGCGCGGGGCGGGGGCAAGTCATTCATCTTGAAACACAGGTGGAAGAGGAAGTGCAGGTGGGGCCGGAGCATCCCTTGCGCTTTGTTGATGAGGAGGGCACCGGCGGCCTCAAGCCCTATGTGCTGGTGCGGCGCAATCTTGAGGCGCTGGTTTCGCGCGCCCTGTTTTATGATCTGGTGGCGCTGGGCTGCGTCGAGGGCGAGTGGTTTGGCGTGTGGTCATCAGGCCAGTTCTTTCCGATGAAGAAGGCCGCTGATGCTGGACTTTGAGGATTTTCTCGGCCGCGCCCGCACGCGCCTGCTGGCTGAACCTGCGAAAAGCTGGAACCACAGCGATGATGACATGAACGAAAAGGCGCGGATGATTCCGGCTGGCGTGTCGCCAAAGCAGGCCTCCGTTCTGGTGCCCATTGTGGTGGGGGCGGAACCCAAGGTGTTGCTGACGCTGCGCCACTCCGGTCTTTCAAAACATGCGGGGCAAATCGCTTTCCCCGGGGGAAGGGTTGACGCGGGTGAAACGGTGCGTGACGCCGCGCTGCGCGAGGCTGAAGAGGAAGTTGGCCTTTCGCGCGCCCATGTTGACGTGCTGGGCTATGGGGATTGCTATCTGACTGTCACGCACTATCAGGTGACGCCCGTTGTGGGCCTGGTGCGGGAAGGTTTCAGCCTTTCGCGCCACGCTGGCGAGGTGGAGGAAATTTTCGAGGTGCCGCTGACCTTCTTGATGGACCAGGCCAATTGCCAGGTGCAAAGCCGGGAATGGCAAGGCCGGCAGCGGCACTACTATGTCTATCAATATGGGCCACGCCACATTTGGGGGGCGACGGCAGGCATGATAAGGCGGCTGCATGAGCGGCTTTATGCATAAGCTTCCCAATCTGGGCCGCGCTGCTTGGCTGAAAGAGCCGCGGCTGCAGCAGGTGCTTGCCGTTCTGGGCGCGGCGGGCGAGGTGCGCGTGGCAGGCGGGGCCGTGCGCAATGCCTTGATGAAGCGGCCAATCGCCGATGTGGACTTGGCCACCACATTGTTGCCGGATGATGTGATGCAATTGGCGCGGCGCGCTGGCTTTGGCGTGCACCCAACCGGGCTGGCCCATGGCACTGTGACGTTGGTCAACCACGCGGCCGTGTTCGAAGTGACAACTTTGCGCCGCGATGTCGAAACCGATGGCCGGCGTGCCAAGGTGATCTTCACCCGCAGCTTTGCCGAAGATGCAGCGCGGCGGGATTTCACCATGAACGCGCTTTACTGCGATGCCAGCGGAAAAATTTACGATTTTACAAATGGTTATGCAGATATTCTGAAAAACAGGATCAGGTTTGTGGGCGTGCCGGCGCAGCGCATCGCCGAAGATTATTTGCGGATCTTGCGGTTCTTCCGGTTCCATGCCGCCTATGGCAAGGGCGCGCCGGACAGAGCAGGTTTGCAGGCCTGCACGCGGGCGCGCAGCGGGCTGCAAAACCTTTCGGCGGAGCGCATCCGGCAAGAGCTGTTCAAACTGCTCGCCGCGCCGCGCGCGGTGGAAACACTGCAGGTGATGGCCAAGGCGGGCATCCTCAAACTTGTTCTGCCCCACACCACGGAATGGCGTGTGTTGAAGCGTCTGGCCGCCGATCCCGTGCTGCGGCTTTACGCATTGGCTGATGCACCGGAAGCGCTGAAAGAGCGGCTGCGCCTTTCCAATGATGAGGCGGCGCGGATGGAAGCCTTGGCGGCGGCGCCCACCCTTTCCCCGAAATTGCGCGAGCGTGAACAGCGCGCGCTTCTCTATCAGTTGGGCGAGCGTTGCTGGAGCGATGCCGTGGCGCTGGCCTTCGCGCGGGATAGGGGCAGCAATCACGCCACCCAGTGGCGGAAAATGGCGCGGCTGCCCACGCGCTGGCCTTTGCCCAAACTGCCCATCAGCGGCAAGGACTTGCTGGCGCGCGGTGTTTCAGCGGGGCCAAATCTTGGTGCGGCACTGCGCTGGGCCGAGGATTATTGGGTTGCAAGCGATTTCAAGGCCAGTGCAGAAGAGCTGCTGGCCCAAGCCGAAGGGATGATGGGATGAGCGTTGATTTGATCATGGTGCCGACCACGGGCGCAGGCGCGCCGAAGGTGGAGGTGGCCAAGGCGCCGCCGGAAAAGCTGGTGAAGGGCAACCCCGTCACACAAACCTGGAACCACTTCACCGGGGAAGATGACCGGCTCTATTGCGGCATTTGGGAGAGCAGCAAGGGCACAGTGAAAGTGTCCTACGACGAGTGGGAGTTCTGCCATTTCATCCAGGGTGAGGCGGTCCTGACACGGGAAGATGGCAAAAGCTGGAGGCTTTCCAAGGGCGATGCCTTCATCATCCCTGCCGGGTTCAAGGGCACATGGGAAACAGTGCGCAAAGTGAAAAAGCATTATGTCATCCTGCTGCCGAAGGCCGGGGCATGAGCGGCGGGGCCATTCTGATCACAGGTGCGGCGCGGCGCATTGGCCGCGAGCTGGCGCTTGAACTGGCAGACGGGGGGCACGACATCGCGGTGCATTTCAACACTTCGGCCAAGGAGGCTGAAGAGGTGGCCGCGCTCATCCGCGCCAAGGGCCGAAAGGCGGCGCTGGTGCAGGGCGATCTCGCCGATGAAGACATTGCCGAGCGCCTTGTCGGCAGCGCCAATGCTCAGCTCGGGCCGCTTTGCGCGCTCATCAACAATGCCTCGATTTTCGAGATTGACGCAGTAGGCGGCATTTCGCTTGCCAGCTGGCAGCGGCACATGGACATCAACCTGCGCTCACCCGTCATGCTGGCGCAGGCCTTTGCGCGGCAGATTGGGCCTGGGTTGAGCGGCAATATCATCAACATCATCGACCAGCGGGTGTGGAAGCTGAACCCTCGGTTTTTCTCCTACACCCTGTCCAAATCCGGGCTTTGGACGGCAACGCGCACGCTGGCGCAGGCGCTGGCGCCCAATATCCGCGTCAATGCCATCGGGCCTGGCCCAGCATTGCCTTCGGTGCGGATGGATGCGGCCGAATTCGCCAAGCAGGAAAGCCTGACGCTGCTGGGCCGCGGCACGTCGCCCAAGGAAATCTCGGAAGCGGCAAAATTCATATTGTCCCAGCCCGCTCTGACAGGGCAAATGATCGCGCTGGATGGCGGGCAGCATCTGGTCTGGCAGACGCGGGACGTTGTTGAGGTGAAAGAATGAGTGCGCCAACTAAGATTACCCACCATGTGGCCAGCGCGGAAAGCCGCATCCGCCACGTGTTCGTGCGTGACCTCACGCTGCTGGCGCTGATCGGCATCCATGATGCTGAAAAGATCAAGCCGCAACGCATCGTTGTGAACATCGATCTATCGGTGCAGGAAGGTGGCGCAGGCCCGCTGCCGGACGACATCAGCCATGTGGTTTCCTACGAGATCATCGTCAAGAAATGCGAGGCGATCGTGGGTGAGGGCCATGTCAACCTTGTGGAAACGCTGGCCGAGAAGTTCGCCGAGGCCTGCCTGAAGGACCGGCGCGTGGCAGCCGCCCGGGTGCGCATCGAAAAGCCAGACATCATCCCCAATGCCCGCAGCGTGGGCGTGGAAATCGAGCGGGCGCGTGGATAATCCGGCCGCGAGGCCCTAAATAGGGGCATGTCCGACTCGCCGCCCCTTATGGGGGCTGAACTCATTGCCGATTTCGTCACCCGCTTGCCTGGCAAGCCGGGGGTTTACCGCATGTTCGACGAGAAGGGCGACGCCATCTATGTCGGCAAGGCGCGCAACCTCAAGAACCGCGTGTCGAACTATGCGCGGGGGCAGGGGCACAACAACCGCATCGCCCTGATGATCTCGCTCACCCGGAACATGGAATTCGTGGTGACGGCGAGCGAGGCCGAGGCGCTGCTTCTTGAAGCCAACCTGATCAAGAAACTGAAGCCGAAGTTCAATGTCATCCTGCGGGATGACAAAAGCTTTCCCTATATCCTCATCGCCAAGGAGCATGAGTTCGCACAGCTTGCCAAGCACAGGGGCGCGCGCAACATCAGGGGCAACTATTATGGCCCCTTTGCCTCCGCCGCAGCGGTGAACAACGCCATCAACACGTTGCAGAAGGCGTTTCTCTTGCGCACCTGCACGGACAGCGTGTTCGCCAACCGCAGCCGGCCCTGCCTGCTGCACCAGATCAAGCGCTGTTCTGCACCCTGCGTGGGGCTGATCGCCAAGCCTGCCTATGACGAGCTGGTTCTTGAGGCGGAGGGCTTCCTTTCAGGCAAGAGCGTGGAGGTGAAGGCTGAACTTGGCCGGGCGATGGAGGCGGCGGCGCAAGCGCTGGAGTTTGAGGATGCCGCGCGCATCCGGGACCGCATTCATGCGTTGAGCTTCGTCACCCAGACGCAAGGCATCAACCCGCAGGGTGTTGATGAGGCGGATGTGTTTGGCCTCGCCCACGAGGGCGGCCAGTTCTGCGTTCAGGTGTTTTTCATCCGCTCGGGCCAGAACTGGGGCACACGCGCCTATTTCCCGAAGGCTGACAAGGCGCTGGCCGAAAGCGAGGTTTTGGCGGCGTTCCTCAGCCAATTCTATTACGACAAGCCAATCCCAGCGCAAATCATGCTGTCCCATGAGGTTGAGGAAAAGCCGCTGCTGGAGGAAGCCTTCACGGCCCACGCGGGCCACAAGGTTGAAATTCTTATTCCGCAGCGGGGCGAGAAAAAGGCGCTGGTTGACCACGCGCTTCTCAATGCCCGCGAGGCCAACGGCCGAAAGATGGCCGAAACCTCAAGCCAGGAAAAGCTGCTGGAAGGCGTTGCGCGGGTGTTTGACCTGGCCTCGCCGCCGCGGCGCATTGAAGTCTATGACAACAGCCACATCCAGGGCGCGCATGCGGTGGGCGGCATGATTGTGGCGGGGCCAGAAGGCTTCATGAAGGCGCAATACCGCAAGTTCAACATGGACGCGGAGGCGCTGAAGGGCGACGACTTCGGCATGATGCGTGAAATGCTTACAAGGCGCTTCACGCGGCTGCTGAAAGAGCATGGCGATGAGCAGGATGATGAAAACTCCATCGCCTGGCCGGACCTCGTCGTGATTGACGGCGGGCAGGGCCAGCTTTCCGCCGCCAAGGCGGTTCTGGGCGAATTGGGCCTTCATGACATGGCGCTGGTGGGCGTGGCCAAGGGGCCGGACCGGGACGCCGGCCGCGAGCATTTCTACATGGAAGGCCGGGCTTCCTTCATGCTCGAGGCGCGGGACCCGGTGCTCTATTACATCCAGCGCCTGCGCGATGAGGCGCACCGCTTTGCCATCGGCTCGCACCGGGCGCGGCGTTCGCGCGCCATTGGCGTCAACCCGCTGGATGAAATTGCCGGCATCGGCCCCACCCGCAAGAAGGCCTTGCTCCTGGCCTTTGGTTCGGCCAAAGCTGTGGCGCGCGCCAACGTGGCTGATTTGGCGGCGGTGGAAGGGGTGAGCGAGACCCTGGCGCAAGCCATTTTCGATCATTTCCACCCGGAGAGTTAGGATGGCAGAGCAAACCATGCGCGCCCGCGTGCCGGGCGAGAAAATCTGGTGGTTCCCCAATGTGCTCACCTATGGGCGCATCGTGGCTGTGCCTGTGCTGGCTGCCCTGCTGATCTATGGCGGGATCACCGCGCGCTGGGTGGCCGTGGCCATCTATGTTGCCGCCGCCATCACCGACTTCTTTGATGGTTATTTGGCGCGTCTGTGGAAGCAGCAATCGGCGCTGGGCCGTATGCTCGACCCGATCGCCGACAAGGTGCTGGTGTCCGTTGTGCTGCTGGTGCTGGCGGCCGATGGCATTCTGGTGGGCGGTTCAATGTGGGCGGCCATCATCATCACGGCGCGCGAGGTTCTGGTTTCCGGCCTGCGCGAATTCCTGATGGAGCTGCGGGTTTCCGTGCCCGTCACCAAGATCGCCAAATGGAAAACCACGGTGCAGCTCATCTCGATCGGCTTTTTGATTGCCGGGCCGGCGGGGGATGCGCTTGTTCCCATTATTACCTATGCGGGCATCGTGCTCCTGTGGATTGCTGCGGCGCTGACGCTCTATACTGGCTATGACTACTTCCGTGCCGGCTTGCGGCACGTGGTGGATGAGGAATGAAGATTCTCTATTTCGCGCGGTTGCGCCAGATCATCGGGCGCGGGCAGGACGACATCGCGCTGCCAGCGCAGGTGGCGGATGTGGGCGCGCTGATTGATTTCCTCAAGGCCCGTGATGAAAGCATCGCCGAGGCCTTTGGTGATTTGCGCGCGCTGAAAGTGGCCATTAACCAAAAGCACAGCACACTGGATGCGCCATTGGCGGGGGCGCGAGAAGTGGCCTTCTTCCCGCCTGTCACTGGCGGCTGATTGCAATGCGGTTGAATGTTTTTCTGCAACGCGCGGGCGTTGGTTCACGCCGGGAAGCCGAGAGGCTGGTGGAGCAGGGGCGCATTCAGGTGAATGGGGCGGTGGCGCAGGCCACCACACCGGTGGAAGAGGGGGATGCCGTGTTGCTGGATGGCAAGCCGGTTTCACTTGCCGCTGCCGCCTTGCCGCGCCTGTTCCTGCTGAACAAGCCGCTCGATGTGCTGGTGACCAACCGCGACCATCAGAACCGGCCCACGGTTTTCGAACTTCCCGCCCTGAAGTCGCCTGGCCTGCCGCGGCTGATGAGCGTGGGCCGCCTTGACGTGAATTCCGAAGGGTTGCTGGTGCTTTCCTCCGATGGGCCATTGGCGCAGGCGATGATGTCTCCCGCCATGGCGCTGGAACGGCATTACCGGGTGCGCATCAAGGGGCGATTTTCGGAGCGTGAATTGGCGCTGCTGGCGCGCGGCGTCACAATTGAAGGCATCCGCTATCGCGGCGCGCAATTTGAGGAAGAGCAGGACTTGGGCGGGCGCAGCAACACCTGGTACCGCGTGGTGCTGACTGAAGGCAAAAACCGCGAAATCCGCCGTCTGGTGCAGCATTTCGGCGGCTTGGTGAACCGGCTGATCCGCACGCAATATGGCCCGTTTGAATTGGGCGACCTATCCTCCGGCGCGCTTCGAGAAGTGCCGCCGCGCGCTGTCATGCGTCTCATGGATGATTTGGCCAGGCGCGGCGCGGCGCAAGCCGAAAAGAACTAGCGCCAGCCCCAGCGCCCAGCCGTCTCAAGGCATTCCTGCCAGGGAGCGACGGCCGCCGTTGTCGAAGGCGAACGCAAGGACATGGCAGCACTGGCATGGGCCAGCTTCAGGGATTGCAGCAGTGGCCAGCCCTCATGGTGGCCGAAGAGCATGCCCGCCGCAAAGCAATCGCCAGCGCCGTTGCTGCCGATGATTTCGGACCTTGGCACATTCACCGAAGGGTGTTCAGCCACAGTGCCGTCTCGCGCCAGCGCCACGCCACCCGCTGGGAAGTGAATGGCGATCATCGACAGGCTGGAGATTGCCATGAGCTTTTCGGCGGCGGCGCGGCAGGCGGCGGCATCTGTCATGGTGCCGTTGAGGGTAGGGATTTCCGCCAGCGCGCCGGCCTCATAATCATTGATGATCAAGGTATCGAGATGCCCCAGCATGGGCAGGCCAGCGGCGCGCACCCGCTCGGGCTCGACAGACACCATCTCCATGTTGGGCTTCAGCCCTGCGGCGCGGGCCTTCTTCAGCACCGCCACCCAGCCGGAAACTTCATCCTGCCACGGGCCATCCAGCTTCGGCATCAGCCCGCACAGGCCCAGATGCACGATGCGCGCCGTGCTGCGGGTGAAATCGAAATCCTGCGGCTGTTGCACCGCCAATGCGCCGGGCTGGTGGAAGAAGGTGCGTTTTCCAGTGTCCTTGGCGGTGATCGCGTAGGTGAAAGACGTCGCCACGCCGGAACGCATCTCCAACGCCGCGCGTTCGATGCCCAACTCATCACAGATGCGGAACAGCAGGTGGCCAAACTCGTCCTCGCCCACCAGGCCTTGCGCCGAAACGGGAAAGGGCGCACCCAGCCGCTTCAGCGCGGATGACATGTTATGCCCGGGGCAGCCGCCGAAATCGGTTACAGCCTGTATGGTGGAAACCGTTTCCTCTTGTGGCCAATGGCCAACTTGCAGGTTCCGGTCCACGCACCATGCCCCGGCGCAGAGAATGCCGCTGCGGCCCATTTCAGCCCTTCAGCACAGGGTCAGTGATCTCGATGTCTTCGCCCAGCGGCCTGTCTGGCTTCAGGCGATTCTTGGCCATGTGGTCGTGATAGGCCTTCACTGCCTCGGTTCCAGTCAGGTCATGCTCCACCACGGCACGCATCAGTTCCACCAGCTTGACCGGGCTTTCGGCATAATTGATCTTGCGGCCGAACAGGGCCACGCGGGCGCCATGGGCCTCGGCCTGGGAAGCCAGCTCAAAGGTGTCACGCGTGGTGCCGCGGCCGCCGCCGAGGATGCCGACAATCAGGCCCTTCGGGTCATAGCTTGCCAGCTCTTCCATGGCGCGGGGGCCATTGTACTGCATCTTGAGGAAGGCGGGATATTCCGCCGAGGTCACACCCGCCAGGGTGCGCACGATGGAGTCGTTGATATAGGTGCCCAGGTCCGCGCCATTCAGGCCAATGTCAAAGGCTGGGTTAAACACCTCGAGGAAGTGGCGCATCTTCAGTTTGCGCGCTTCCTCGCGGAAGGCGGCATAGGCCTCAAGAGACTTCAGGTCGTGATTCACATTGTTGCTGTAAGTCACTGAATAGAGACCAAGATCAGCAAGCTTACGGGCGTCCGGCAGCCGTGCGCTGCGGAACGGGTGGGAGGCGGTTTGCTTGGTCGTTCCGCCGCGCTGCGACCAGATGTCGGAGGTGTCATTGAGGCGGATGGCGGGCGTCACCTTGGAGCGGGCAAACAGCTTTTGCTTGGTGAGAGTTTCTGCCGAAGAGGCTGAAACCAGCATGATATCCACCAGGCCGGATTTGGTCATTTCCGTCATGGCCTCTAGATATTCGGCGCGTGTTTTAAGCCGGTCTTCGCCGCGCTTGGGGCCGGGGGCGGCGCGGCCAAAGCCCATGTCGCCATCCTTGGCGTCGGCGATGATGAAATCGGTGGGCTTGTATTTGCCCTGCTTGATGCGGGCGAGCTTGGCGTCGAGAGACTTCATTTCTGGCTATCCGTTGTTTTGCAGCAAGGCTAGAACCTGCCTGGCTTTTTGCCAAGTGTCCTTGCGTGTAAAAGCTTGGCAAGTGATTCACGGGAGGCTGGGGCCATGGCAGAAGGCGCAAAATTGAACCGCGGGGTGATCGCGGCGTTTGGCGCGCTGGCCGTGGCGGGGGTCTTTGCCAATGCCGCCCACCATTCGGGCCTTCTGTTGCGGGAGGCCGACTTGTGGTGGCACATCAAGAGCGGGCTCACCATGTTTGCCAGCCACGCCGTGCCGCAGGTGGACACTTTCTCCTACACTCATGAGGGCCAGCCGTGGATCGCAAAGGAATGGCTGGCGCAGGTTATCTATGCCGCAAGCTGGCTCATGGCGGGCTGGGCCGGGCCGCTGCTGGTGGCGGCCCTGTCGATCGCGCTGGCAAGCTGGCTGATCTATGCGCGGGCAACACGCGACTTGCAGCCCTTCTATGCCGTGGCGCTGGTGATCATCGGGGCCTTTCTCACCCAGGGCGTCACCGTGGCGCGCCCGCATGTGCTGACCTTCCCGATCGCGGTAGCGCTATCCATTGCGCTGTTTGATGCCGCGCGCAGCCAAAAGACGCCGCCGTGGTGGACGCTGCTGCTCACCGTGCTGTGGACCAACCTGCATGGCAGCTTTGCCATTGCCTTCCTGATTTCGGGTTGCGCCTTCCTTGACTATCTCGAACGCACACGCCTGCAGAACATTTCTGGCGCGCTGCGCTGGGTGGCCTATCTGGCGCTGACGGTGGCCGCCACGCTGATCAACCCGTATTTCTTCCAGCCCTATGTCATCGCCCTGCAATTGGCTGGTGGCATTGGGGTGATGGACCGCATTTCCGAATGGGCGCCCTTCAGCGCACCCGGCAACAGCCTGATGGAAGGCGGCTTCATGCTGGCTTTCTTCCTGCTGCTGAAGGCGCGGGCGCGGCTGACGCTGGGGCAGATCCTGTTCACGCTGATGTGCTTCCACATGATGCTTTCACACATGCGGTTTCTTTATGTGTTCTTCCTGTTGGTTCCGGTGGCGCTGTTGCCTGAGATCGTCGAGGGCATGCCTGCGCTTTCTGTTCAAGGCTGGGCGCAGCGGCCGCGCGACGGGCTGGAGCGGCTGGCCGGTGGGTACGGCCGGGCGATCAGCGTGCTCGCGCTGCTCGCTGTGCTAGTTTATGGCGGCTGGCTGGCGATGAAGGATCATGTGGTGCCGCCGCAAAATACATCGGTGGCCGGGGCCATTGATTTTGTCCTCCAGAACAGGGACAGCCACCCGGCGCTGCAGAAAAAAGTGTTCAATGACTACAACATGGGCGGGCCGCTCATCCTGGCGGGGATCAAGACCTATATCGACGGACGCGCCGAGCAGCTGTTTCTTGGGGATTTCATGACCCAGTATATCGACAGCGGCGAGCCCACCGGCCGCGACGCGCTGGCGAAGATTCTGAGTGACCAAGGCATCGGCTGGGCGCTGTTCCAGCCTGAGGACAGGCGCAGCAAATTCCTCTCCGAAATGCCCGACTGGCAGAAGGCCTATGCGGATGAGACTGCCGTGGTGTGGGAGCGGAAGGGGCCCTGACTAACCTGCCGTATCAATCAAGGCCGCGAGATGTGCAGCGAACTGCACAGTGGCCTGCGTGCCTTCCTCAGAGAGAGCATAGATGCCGCGCGCCTCACGGGTGAACCAGCCATAGTAGTTTGAGCGCAAGATGCTGGCCGCGCGCTCCACCGCCGTGGCCTTGGCGATCACCGCAGGCTTGGATGCGCCGTGGCTGTGCAAGTGGCGCAGGCAGCGCAGCGCGTCTTGCTTGTAGGCAGTCATCAGCTTTGTGCCGGTGCTGCCGCCAAGGTTCGGGTCGCCCTTGCGGCGCACAAATTCCTTCAGCAGCCCGGCGCTGCGCTTGGCGTTTTTGCGCGGCGCATAGGGCGCGGGTTCGGCCAGCACTTCGAGGCTGCCGGATTTGGTGATAAAAATGAGGCCCAGGCCCAGCCGGCGGCAGAGCTTCACAGCTTCTGCGGGCAAGCTTCGCCTTGCGCCGCCCACCGCGATGTAAACTGTGTCGCTGAGGGCAAGCCTATCCACCGCCTGGTAGATGAGCTTGAGGGTAAACCCGCGCTTCAACTCCACGATCAAAGGTTCGCCATTGCCGCGCCGCGCCACCACATCGCATCCGTTCACCTCCGCCTTCACCTCATAGCCCTGCGCTTCAAGAAAGCGCTTCAGCGGCAGATAGAGATCGGTTTCGCGGCCGGCCATGGACATCAGGCGGGCTTGGTGTGGTGGAATTTGCGGTAGTCCAGCGTCACGCCATCCTCGCCCACAAAGATGATGTCTTCATAGGCGTGGCCCCACAAAACCTGCTCATGGCTGTAACTTTTGCGCGCCCGCATGTCCTGGGCCGAAGTGTCGTCCACGCCCTTGATGGTGAGGATGAACTGGAAATCATCTGCGGCGAAATCCTCCGCCGTCATGCCATGCAGCGGGCTGGCCTTGGTGATGGCGTGGAACAGCGTCCAGCTCAGAACGAAAGTGGGGTTCTGCTGGCGGGAAAGCTGCAGTTCGTGGAAGCGGCGCATCCTGTGGCCCTCGGGCGTCACCTCATCGCGCAAGAGCCAAAGCTGTGCGGTGGCGTCGGAAATGAAATTCTGCCGCGCATTGGCCAGGCGGAACATCAGGTGCGGCGCGCCGCCAAATTCTGAAATCACCGGGTGGTCAGCAAAGAGAATGCGAGCGCGCGGCCGCGAGAAGCGGGCGAAGATCAGGCCGGTGAGGGCCGCCGTCTGCACCAGAGAAACAAAGCCCTCAAGGCTGTAGACAACGTGGCCCCAGGTGTCGCCGGGGTGCATTTCGCCGAAACCCACCGTGGTGAAAGCTTCCACCGCGAAAAAGAACAGGTTGAGGAAGTGCGGTTCCTCCAGCCTGTTCACGGAGGCCGGGTCCAGCGCATAGAGGCAGGCGAACAGCAGGTTGTTGGCCAGAAACACCGCCAGAACGGCCAGCACAAAGCTGCGCGGCCCCGCCGTCATCGCCCGGTGGTAGAGGTCACTCCAAAAGGCCGTCTCGCCGCCAACCGTCCTGATCTCGCGGTTGGAGATGCGGATGGTGCGGCTGCGTGGCGGGCGGGGTTTTTTCCTCATGCCCTTTCATATCGGCGTGGTACGCTTGGTCAAGCCTACAAAGTGTCAAATGCGGTCCACCGGATTGAGGCACAAATGGATGATTGACCTGGATAAACAAAAAGCTGTCGGCTTTCTATTTGGTGCCTGCGACAAACGATTTTCGCGGAACAATCCCCTCATATGTAGCGAATGTGCTGCATTGGTGCCTTTTTTGGTCAAATGAAAAGGCCCGGCATTTCTCGTCCTTGTCGCAAGCTTTGATGCATTCTTCGAATGATTCTGAAACATCAGTATCTAATGACTTACCTTGAGCTATCATGTGCTGGTGGATTTTGAGTTCGGAGGCGTGGATCTGGTTACCTAGATCCGGCAGATAGCCGCCTACTGCGTATTCGTAGCCAACTGAAAAATTGGCACCGTCCTTCAAAAAGCAAACTGAAGACTTGCGGTTGAAAGTGAATGCCTTGCAAGAAGGCTCTGCGTCACAGGCTTCTTGGCAAGAGGCGAGCGAAGAATGATGTAACGGCATATTTGACAAATCTTGCCCGAACAAATCAATGCCATCTGAAATCTTGTAGTTGCGCCGCTCCGGCTTGGTCTGAACTGCTCCAGGTGATGGTTGCAAACCAACCACTGCAACCTCTATGCCGATTTTGTTGGCATCTTCCGCTGTGAGCCATTGGATAGCATCGGGTGGCGGGGACGTGATGTACGCGACAGCGCTATCGGCTAGGCCCAATTGATTTAGATATGAGCCAGCTAGCGCATTGCCCACTCCACTTTCCTGTGCAGTACCATCTTTTTTGATGGAGGCTGCGTGAAATCCAACTTGGCCATGAGGCTCTATCATTCGCTTGATTCCACCAAGTCAGGCCAGCGCACAAGCTGAAGCGCAGGTTGAATCGTTTGTCACCAAAGTTGAAAATTGCTTTAGGCGAATTGCTTTGCCCATTTGAATGCCAGCATAGAGATTGCCGCCTGGGCTCGACAATCTGACAATGGCGGTATCTACATCAAGAACTCTACGAGTGAATTCTTTCTCATCGCCTTGTACAAATTCGCCCTCAATCGATATGAGGGCCGGCGTTGTACTCGTGGCGGCCTGCACAATAATTACTTCAGCTGCTTGCGCCGCAGAGGCATATACAAAAACCCCAATTGAAATTGCTATTAGCAAGATTTTTTGCGTCATGGCCCGCCCCACTTTCGCAAATCTTTGATCATCCACGGCAACTTGTCTAGGGTGGAATGTGGCTTCAGACGCCAACCATTATTCCGCCGCCCGGGTCAAAATCATTTAGGGAAATGCACACGCTATGGGAAGCAACTCCCCCATGGGTGAATGTTTCAGTACAGGCCCTATTCTTAGTTGATTGAAAGGCCCGTTCAAGCCCGCACGGCGGCGCTGTAGGCGTCCATCAGGGCGCGGCTCATGTTGCCGGGGTTGAAGGTGTAGGGGCCGATTTCCTTCACGGGCGTCACTTCGGCGGCAGAGCCGACGATGAAGCACTCGTTATAGCTGGGCAGCTCTTCCGGCATGATGCGGGTTTCATTCACGGTCATGCCTTGTGCCTTGGCGATGGCGATCACTGTCTGGCGGGTGATGCCGTTGAGGAAGCAATCGGCGATGGGCGTGTGGATCTGGCCATCTTTGATGAAGAAGATGTTGGCGCCGGTGCATTCAGCCACGCGGCCCTGCCAATCCAGCATCATGGCGTCGGCATAGCCCTTCTTCTCCGCCTTGTGCTTGGAGATGGTGCAGATCATGTAAAGGCCGGCGGCCTTGGCGTGAACCGGAGCGCATTGCGGGTCGGGCCGGCGGTATTCGGCGATGTCGAGGCGGATGCCCTTCATCTTGGTTTCGGGATCGAACATGGAAGGCCAGGCCCAGGTGGCGATGGCCACGTGGATCTTGTTGTTCTGGGCGGAAACCGCCATCATTTCCGAGCCGCGGAAGGCCACCGGGCGCACGTATTGATCGCCGCCGCCATTGGCCTTCACCACCGCGTCCTTGGCGGCGTTGATCTCATCATCGGAGAAGGGCAGGTCAAAATCCATGATCTGCGCGGATTTGCGGAAGCGCTGGGTATGTTCCTTGCTCTTGAAAATCTTGCCGGCATAGGCGCGCTCGCCCTCGAACACGCTTGAGCCATAATGCAGGCCATGGGTGAGGACATGCACCTTTGCATCCTGCCACTTCACCAACTCACCGTTGAACCAGATCGTGCCTTCACGCTTGTCAAAGGGGATAACCGACATCATGTCCTCCGCAAAAATTTGGATTTGTTCTGGAATCCGTTAAATGTGGGTGCAAGGTAGCAGAAATGGAAAATATGTCAATATGGCTGACATAATTTTGGACGAGACGGACAAGGCCCTGTCGCTGGTGGAGCTGATGTTCTTCGCCTACCGCGATTTTGTGGCGGACCCGGACCATATTCTCGCTGGCCTCAAATTCGGCCGGGCGCATCACCGCGTGTTGCATTTTGTGGGGCGAAACCCCGGCCTCACGGTGGCGGGCCTGCTCGACATCCTGCAGATCACCAAGCAGTCACTGGCCCGGGTTTTGAAGGAGCTGATTGACCAAGGCTATGTGTTCCAGCGCGAAGGTGCCGAGGACAGGCGCAAGCGCCTGCTTTTTCTGACGCCCAAGGGAGAGGCGCTGCAGGCGCGGCTCGTGGCATCGCAAATCACCCGCTTTGAGCGGGCCTGCAAGGCCATCGGCGCAACGCCGGAGCAGTTCGGCCGCGTGCTGCTGGCGATGGTGGACGAAGCCAACCAGCCCTTGGCGCTATCCCTGATCAAGGGTCACCATGGCTGAGCTTCCCCACATCCTGGTGGTGGATGACGATGCGCGCCTGCGCGGCCTGTTGCACAGCTTCCTCACCGGGCAGGGATACCGCGTGACGGTGGCAGCCTCCGCCGCCGCGGCGCGGCAAATGATGGAAGGCCTGGCCTTTGATGCGCTTGTGGTGGATGTGATGATGCCGGGAGAAACCGGGCTTTCCTTTGTGAAGGATTTGCGCGGCGGGCTGGGCCAGGTCCCGGTGCTGATGCTCTCTGCCCTTTCCGACGCGCAGGACAGAATCGCGGGGCTGGCATCGGGCAGCGATGATTATCTTTCCAAACCGTTCGAGCCGCAGGAGCTTCTGCTTCGCCTCAACAATATCTTGCGCCGGGCGCGGCCTGCGGCGGTGATGCTGGAAGAGGTGGAGTTTGGCCCCTTCTCCTTCCGCCTTTCTTCAGGCGAGCTCAAACGGGCGGATGAAGCGATCCGCCTCACCACACGCGAGAAGGAGATTTTGCGGGTGCTGGCGCGGGCCGAAGGCAAGGCCGTTTCACGCGCCGAACTGGCGGGCGAGGCGAGCGCTGACGCCACACGCAAGATTGATGTGCAGATCAACCGGCTGCGGCAGAAGATTGAAGTGGACCCTGCCAACCCGCGCTTCCTGCAAACGCTGCGGGGGCAGGGCTATGCCTTGTTCGGAGGGGCGGGCTGATGGAAACACCGCAGCCAACCCTTTACGACCGGTTCAATGCGTTGCTCGAGGCCTATGCGCCAGACGACCTATACCGGCGCGCGCTGGCCATCATGATCACGCCGGTGGTTCTGCTGCAGCTGTTGCTGGCTGGCGTTTTGGTGTCGCGCTATCTCGACAATGTTGCCAATGTGCTGGCGCGCTCGCTGGCCGATGAAACCGCTTTGCTGGTGCGGCTCTATGAGAAATCCGGCAAGACACCTGAGGCACTGGCCCAGGTGGGGGACTATGCCCAGAACGTGCTGCACATGGATTTCGCAGTGCAGGAAACGGGCGT
>JAGWTZ010000026.1 GCA_028868695.1 Alphaproteobacteria bacterium
GGGGCCCAGCTAGGCCGCACACTCCGCATCCACCCAAGCGGGATTCCGGCTCGCAGACTTCGCCACGATTGCCTTGCAATCGTGGCCGGGCTTCGCCCGGTCCTTGGCCGGAATGACGGCGGCAGGGTGCGGAGCCCGGTGGCGGCGGGCGCGTTGGGGCGCGTGGCTGGAATGACGGTGGGTGCGGTGCTTTGGTGGAATGACGGTGGGAGAGGGCGAGGCCGGGGATGGCGGACAAGGCGAAGGGCGGTTGGCCGGAATGACGGCGGCAAGGCGCAGTGCTTAGTTGGAATGACGGCGGGTTGGAGCGTGCATGGTGCAATGGCGGCGGGCTCGGACATGCTTGGCGCAATGGCGGCGTGTGCTGTTGCGGCTTGGCCCCATATGCGGCCGTCAGCCAAGCGGCCTTAACCTTGCAACTTGTGCGCCCACTCCCCAACTGGGGCGAAACATGCTATGAGGCCAAGACAGGAGTGCCCCCAATGGTCCGTGAAATTGGCAATACCAAAGCGGTTGAGAAGCTTGATCCGGTGTGGAACCGGCTGCGGCAGGAAGCCGAGGAAATCGCCCGCAAGGAGCCGGGCCTCGGCGGCTTTGTCTATTCCTCCATTCTCGCCCACGCCTCCTTCGAGGAGGCGCTGATCCACCGCCTGTCGCAGCGCCTGGGCAGCGCCGACCTTGGCGCCGATGCCATCGTCACGGCCTTTGGCGATGCCATTTCGGCGGAGCCGGAGATCGGCTTCTCGGCGCGCGCCGACCTGCTGGCCACCTATGACCGCGACCCGGCTTGCACCCGCTATGCCGAGCCATTCCTTTACTTCAAGGGCTTCCAGGCCCTGCAGACGCACCGCATGGCGCACCGCCTGCTGCAAATGGGCCGCAGGGATTTCGCGCTCTATCTGCAAAGCCGCTCGTCACTGATCTCCAGCCTCGACATCAACCCGGCCGCGAAGATCGGCAAGGGCATCATGATCGATCACGGCCATGACATCGTGATCGGCGAGACCTGCGTGATCGAAGACAATGTGTCGATCCTGCAAGGTGTGACACTGGGCGGCACCGGCAAGGAAACCGGAGACCGGCACCCGAAGATCCGCCAGGGCGTGCTGATCGGCGCCGGGGCCAAGATTCTCGGCAACATTGAAATCGGCCGCTGCAGCCGCGTGGCCGCTTGTTCAGTGGTGCTGCATGATGTTCCGGCCAACACGACAGTGGCCGGCGTTCCCGCCAAGATCGTGGGCAAGGCGGGCTGCGCCGAGCCATCGCGGGCGATGGACCACAATGTCGAGCCTGATGAGGTGGTGAGCGGCTGAGGGCTGCCGCAGGTGAACGGCACATGAACTTGCGCTTCAGCGCGAGTTCAACCGCAGGGTTGCAAAACAGTCTCCATCAAGACCGGCAAAGCGCCGGCCCCAAAAGGAGACAAGCAATGTTCAAGACAACCCTCATCCTCGGCGCCGTGGCGCTGGGCGTATTCACTTCCGGCATCCAGACCGCTTCGGCAGGCCCGCTCTGCGCCAATCCGGTCCTGTGCAAGATTCCCCTGCAGCCGCTTCCGCCCGGACCCGGCCCGGTGCTGCCCGGCAAGATCAAATTCCCGCTGAAGCCGATCATCCTGCCGCCTGGCCCGCTGCCAGTGCCGCCTTCACCCCCGTCGCCCCCGCCTGGCCCGAGCTTCGGCATCAACGTCAATCTCAACGGCGGTGACCCCGGCTATTACGGCGGCGATGGCTATGTGTCCTGCCATGCGGCCAAGTCCATCGTGCGCCACAGCGGCTTCCGCCATGTGCACACGCAGTCCTGCGGCGATGGCGACTACACCTTCCTCGGCACCAAGCATGGTGATGGCTTCATCATCGAAGTGTCGGACAGCGGCGACATCATCAACGTCGATCCGGCTGATTGATCCAGCGCGTGCCCGCGCGGGCAGGGCGGGCGGTTGTGCCCGCCCTTTGCATTTGCGCGGGGGGCGGGCATGGGCTAAGCCCAAGCCGACACAGGAGAGCCGCCTTGAAGCCCGACGAACTTGCCAAGCTGACCAAATTCTTCCGCGAGAAGTTCAACAACCCCTCCATGCAGGCCAAGGCGCGCCCGCAGAAGAAGGACTCCTGCGAGCTCTATGTCGGCGAGGAATTTGTCGGCGTGATCTTCCGCGACGAGGAAGATGGCGAGCTGTCCTACAACTTCTCCATGGCCATTCTCGACATCGACCTCGAATAGATCGCCCAGCGCCCGGCACCGGGCTTGCATCCCTTAAGCATCAGTAAACGCCCTGTCCCGATTTGGGGCAGGCTGGTGTTTGGGGGAATGCGTGAACGTCCATCAGGTCGCCTATCTGTTCGCCATCGCGGCAGGGATCGTCTCATCAGGGGCCGTGGGCAGCCTGTGGGCGCTTGCCACTGACGAATCGCCAAGCCTTGCGGCGCTGGAAGAGCCGGACCTGCTCACGCCGGTGCGGGCGCTGGCCTATGTGCTTTCGGCGCCCACCACGCTGCTCATCCATGCCGCATGGTATCTGATTGACCGGCCGCTGTGGGGGTTGTTCCTGCTGCTTGCCGGCCTGGGCTGGAGCTTTGTGCAAGGTGTCACTATCATGACCCAGATCTTTGGTGTGACATGAGGATGGGCCATGACGCTTTATGCATTGAACGGAACCGCGCCGGACATCGCCGCTGATAGCTGGGTGGCGCCTTCTGCCGATGTCATCGGCAAGGTGCGGCTGATGGCGGGCGGCAGCATCTGGTTCGGCGCGGTGCTGCGCGGCGACAATGAGTGGATCACCATCGGCGAGGGCAGCAATATCCAGGATGGCAGCATCTGCCATACCGACATGGGCGCGCCCCTGGAGATCGGCCGCAATTGCACCGTGGGCCACAAGGCCATTTTGCACGGCTGCAAGATTGGCGAGCAGAGCCTGATCGGCATGGGGGCGGTTGTGCTCAACCATGCGGTGATCGGCAGCCGCTGCCTGATCGGCGCCCATGCGCTGATTCCCGAGGGCAAAGTCATTCCCGATGGCTCGCTGGTGATCGGCGCGCCGGGCAGGGTGGCGCGCGTGCTGAGTGAGGATGAACAGGCGGGTTTGCTGAAATCGGCTGAAGGCTATCAGCGCAACTGGCGGCGCTTCCAGGCCGGGCTTGCGGCGCTGTAGGGCATTTCAAAAAGAAAATGGAGCCGACACTGAGATGGGGGTCAGTGCCGGCTCCTAGTTTGCCCGGCAGCTTGGGGGATGGGGGACGCCAGCCGGGCGAAGTCAGAGACTCATGTCAAACGTGTTCAGTTGCTCCTCGTGCCGACAGGGATCTGTGCGGCGCTGGGTTGGGCGGGGGTGGGCTGCAGGCTGACCCATTGGTTGGCTTGCGGCTGTGATTGGCGCTTCAGGAAGGTGTAACCGGTCTCGTCCCAGCGCAGGATTTCCTGGCGGCGGTTGTCGAGCACATAGTCACCCTTGCTGGTGGGAATGGTGAGAACCGCGTGGCCCTCGTTGTTTTCATCGAGCACCACCGTCATCAGCATCAGGTCGGGGTTGAAGCCGAGGTCCTTGAGATAGCGCTTTTTGAGGAGTGCGTAGTCTTCGCAATCACCGGCATCGACCGGGTAGGTCCAATAATCCGGCACATGGTAGAGCTCCATGTCTGTGGCGGGGCGGATCTTGGTGTTGACGTAGCGATTGACCTGCTGGATCTGGTCCCAGTTTTCGGTGGTCAGCTTCAGGGTCTCGTTGGTGCCGCCCTTGAATTTGCATTCCTCTTCGGCGCGGCCGCAGAAATCAACATAGCCGATCGGGGGCAGGGTCTTGCCATATTCAACAGCGCGGGCAGTGTTGGCGGCAGGTTTCACGAAAGTGCCGGCGGCGCCAGCTTCAGCCGGTGCAGTCACCAGCAAAAGCCCCATGGCCATCAGCCCAACTTTCTCCGCGATCCTCATATTCAGCCCCTGTTGTTTTTCTTGTTATGGGCACAAGCTATCAGGCACAGATTGAATCCGAGTTCGTGCTGGCGCTATAAGTCTATGTAATTGCGGTGGATTTTGTTTTCCCTCCATTAACCAAGGTTTTTTGCGTGGGCGCGGTGCGGCGGGGGTTGCGGAAAAGCAAATCGCCTGTTAATCAGCCGCTCGTTTCGTAATGGCATGCGGTCGTGGCGGAATTGGTAGACGCACTACCTTGAGGTGGTAGCGGGGCAACTCGTGGAGGTTCGAGTCCTCTCGACCGCACCATTCCCTAAAATTGGAAATGGCAACATAAGCCTGCGTTAAGCAAGACCGGGGGTGGCGCATGAGTGACTTGGCCCATGAAGCGCAATTGCGGGACGCGTGGGGCGCATTACGCCCGGAGTTTTTCGAAGACATCAAGACGGCCATTGCGGCCCAGGACGGCAAGCAAGCGCGGGCGCTGACCCGCGACCTGCACGCCGCTGACCTCGCTGACGTGATCGAAGGCTTGGCCAGGCCGGAGCGCGTGTCACTGATCACGCTGCTGGGCAAGAGCTTCGATGTTGAGGCGCTGCCAGAACTCGAAGCTGGCACGCGCGACTCGGTGGTGGAAGAGTTGCCGCCTGAGGTGATGGTGGCGGCGATCAAGAAGCTCGACACCGATGACGCCGTTTACCTGATCGAAGACCTGGACAGGCACCAGCGCAGCGAGATTCTTGCCAAGATCCCCAAGGAAGACCGGGTCACTCTGAACCGCGCCCTCGACTATCCCGAGGACACGGCGGGCCGCCTGATGCAGACGGAGTTCGTGGCGGTGCCGCAGTTCTGGACCGTGGGCAAGGTGATTGACCACACGCGCGCCACACGCGGGTTGCCGGAAAACTTCGTTGAAGTCTATGTCACGGATGAAGGGTTCCACCTCAAGGGTTCGCTGCCATTGTCGCGTATTCTGCGCAGTGCGCGCGACAAGACGGTGGCCAGTCTCATGGACACGGAACACACGGTGTTCAGTGTCGGCGACAGCAAAGAAGACGTGGCCTACAAGTTCGAGCAATACAATCTCGTCTCCGCCGCGGTGATCGATGCGGGCGGGCGCCTGGTCGGCACGCTGATGGTGGACGATGTTCTCGACATCATCCAGGAGCAGGCGGAAGACGACATGATGCGCCTCGGCGGCGTTGCCGCGGATGAAGAGCTCACCGGGCCAGTGATGACAATCACACGCTCGCGCTTCCTGTGGCTGTTCGTCAACCTGCTCACGGCGATCCTCGCCTCCTGGGTGATTTCGCTGTTTGATGGCACGATCCAGCAGATGGTGGCGCTTGCCGTATTGATGCCCATTGTGGCCTCGCAGGGCGGCAATGCCGGAACCCAAACCATGACCGTTGCAGTGCGCGCGCTGGCGACGCGGCAACTCGGGCCATTCAACGCGCTGCGCGTGGTGCTGCGCGAATGTTCGGTGGGCCTGATCAATGGCGTGCTGTTTGCCATCATCATGGGGTTGTTCACCTGGTGGTGGTTCGGCTTTGCGGCGCTTGGTGTCATCATTGGTTCGGCGATGATCATCAATCTTCTCGCGGCGGCCCTGGCTGGCATCCTCTTGCCTCTGGCGCTTGACTGGCTGGAGCAGGACCCTGCTGTTTCCGCTGCCGTGTTCCTCACCACAGTGACGGATGTGACCGGGTTCTTCTCATTCCTGGGCCTTGCCACCCTGTGGCTGAAGATGAAGGCCTGACCTTGCGCCGGCTGCTTGCCGCATTGATCATTTTTGCCTTGCTGCCGGGGCTGGCGCTGGCGCGCGATGCGCGCTGGGCCAAGCCGCTGATTTTGGACGGGGTGCCCAACCTGCATCAGGTGAGCGCCACGCTGTACCGTTCGGCGCAGCCGACAGCGGCAGGCTTCAAGAATCTGGAAACGCAATATCACATCGCCACCGACCTTGATTTGCGGCTTGATCACTCGGACGCGCCATTGCTGGCAGGAACCCATATTTCGGCAAAGGCCGTGCCGATGAGCACATTCATGAGCAATGACGACGTGATCAAGGCGTTGCGGCTGCTCGTTGCGGCCGAAGCCAAGGGCCCTGTGCTGGTGCATTGCCAGCGGGGGGCCGACCGCACAGGCGTCGTGATCGCCATGTACCGGGTGGTTGTGCAGGGCTGGAGCAAGGAGGAGGCCATTGCCGAGATGCAGAAGGGCGGCTTTGCCTTTGACCCGCTGCTGCTCAACATCCCCTGGCTGATCCAGCATGCAGATGTGGCAGCCTACCGCGCCGCACTTGCCAAGGCCCCATAAGCCCGCTAGAAGCCCGCCAAACCCGTTTCCCGCAGGATTCTGGGGCGTTTTGTTTTGCGCCTCCGGCTTGCCTTTCAAGGAGTTAAGAGATGGCTCGCGTTACGATTGAAGATTGCATCGACAAGTTGCCGAACCGTTTTGAGCTGGTGCTGCTGGCGGCACACCGCGCCCGCAACATTGCCCAGGGCACGCCGCTGACTGTTGACCGCGACAACGACAAGGACCCGGTGGTTTCGCTGCGCGAGATCGCTTCGGAAAACGTCAATTCCGATGACCTGCGCGAGGAGTTCATCCACGCCATGCAGAAGCAGGTTGAAGTGGACGAAGCCGAAGAGACCGAAGTGCCGCTGATCGCCCAGTCTGGCGATATGACCATGGTGGACGACAGCGCCGATGTGGCGGCCATGGAGCAGATGACCGAAGAAGAACTGCTGCGCGGCCTGGAAGGCATGCCCCCGGCGGAAAGCCCCGGCAGCCAGCGCAACGGCTTCTGATCCGCCAACGCCCTTAGAAATCAGAAACGCCCGCCAATCCGGCGGGCGTTTTCATTTGATGCTGGCCAGTCTCTTGCCTAGTTGAGGTTGAGCGCGCCGGTGAGATCACCGAGCGGCGGCTGGCTATGAGCCTTGAGGGCTGCGTCCCGCTCGGTGATGCCCGCAAGGGTATCGAGGCCGAAGCGCCGGGTGATGAAACGCAGCACTGACGTGGTGTCATAAGGCGTATGATCCACCGTGCCCATCTTGGCGAAAGGCGAGATGATCAATGCGGGAATGCGGTTGCCGGGGCCCCAGCGATCGGCAGCAGGGGGGGGCACATGATCCCAGAAACCACCATTCTCATCATAAGTCACCACCACCAGCATGCCCGGCCATTGCGGGCTCTTTTCCAGATGGCTGATGACATCGGCGATGTGCTGGTCACCTGATGCGATGTCGGTATAGCCGGGGTGTTCGTTGAGATTGCCTTGCGGCTTGTAGAATGCCACCTGCGGAAGCTTGCCTGCATCCACATCCTTCAGGAACTCAGTGCCGCCAAGACCACCGTCTTTCAAGTGCTCTGCGCGGGCGGGTGTGCCGGGAGCCATGTCCGCGAAATAATTGAAGGGCTGGTGATGGAACTGGAAGTTGGGCACGGGGCCGCCGCCCTTGCCAGCCAAGGCCTCGTTCCAAGCCCCGGCATACCAGGCCCAGGTGACATTCTTGGCTGTAAGCAGATCGCCAATATGAGGCAGGGATTGCGGGGGCAGGGTGTTGGCGTCTGCCGGGTCTGCCAGCGCTGCATCTCCGCCCGCTGCGGGCTTCACGTAGCTTGGCTGAAATGGCGGGGCCATGGTGTTGACAGCATAACCATCTGGCGTGAGGGCGCCGTCGTTCTCAAACTTTGGGGTTCCCTGCAAGGCAGAGGCCGGGCTGTCAGCTTTCACTTTCAGGGAAACGCCGTCCTCATTCACTGCCGCGATCTTGCCCTTTGCAGGAGAGTTGGCGGCATCCGGGTATTTGGGCACGCAGGCGCAGACCAGCATGAAGTGATTCAAGAACGAGCCGCCGAAAGCGCCCATAAAGAAATGATCGGCAAGCACGTATTTCTTGGCAACGGCCCAGAGCGGAAGGGAAGACCCATCATAGGTGCCCATCACCGCGCCGCCGCCATCGGCCCAGGCAGCGAATTTGTTATTCTTGCCGCCGTCGATCTGCATCTGCTCCTGATAAAAGCGGTGCCAAAGGTCACGCGTTGGCTTGTCATAGGCAAGGTTGAACCCCTTGGCATCATCAATGCGGTATGGCGCGTTGGCAAGGTGGCGGGTCTGGTCTTCGGTGACGGCGGGGGTGATGTCCTTGGCTGTCAGGCCACCCCAGCTGGGCGGAAGTTCGGCCATCGGCTTGCCGTCACGATCGAGTTGCTGGGTTTGCTCCGGCTTCAGGTTCTGCAGGCCTTCAGCGCCAGGAAACTGGCCATAGAGATTGTCGAAAGAGCGGTTTTCGGCGTAAATGACCACCACCGTGCCAATCTTGGAAAGGCCCGCATCATCCGCCTGCACCGGCGTTGCGGCGCTTATGCCGAGCATTGCTGCAAGGGTAACAAATTTGAAACGATTGCCCAACATCCCAACCTCCGCTGATGTGAACCAAAGCTTGCGTTGGCCCGCATGTCGATTTGATGAAGTTTGCGCCGCGGCGGGTCTGGCTTTCACGTTAAATTTCCGTATTCTGCAACCATGATGCGTCAGTATGAATTGGTTGAAAAGGTGGCCCGCTATGACCCGCAGGCGGACGAAGACCTTTTGAACCGCGCCTATGTTTACGCCATGAAAGCGCACGGAAACCAGGTGCGTGCCTCGGGCGAGGCCTATTTCAACCATCCACTTGAGGTGGCTGCCATCCTCACCGACATGAAGCTTGATTCGGCTACCATCGCCGCCGCTTTGCTTCACGACACGGTGGAAGACACCGAGGCCACCCAGCAGGAAATCGCCGACAAGTTCGGCTATGAGATCGCCTCGCTGGTGGATGGGCTGACCAAGATCGCCAAGCTCGACATGGTGACCAAGGAGGCCACGCAGGCCGAAAACCTGCGCAAGCTGCTCCTGGCCATGTCGCGCGATGTGCGGGTGCTGCTGGTGAAATTGGCTGATCGGCTGCACAACATGCGCACGCTGCACCATGTGAAGCCCGAGAAACGCCACCGCATTGCCCAGGAGACCATGGAGATCTACGCGCCGCTGGCCGGCCGCATGGGCATGCAGCTGGTGCGCGAGGAGATGGAGGACATTTCCTTCAGCGTTCTCAACCCTGAGGCCAGCAAGCTGATCCTTGAGCGCCTGGCGCGGCTGCGCAGTGAAAGCGGCGACCTGCTGCGCGCCATTGAGAAAGAGCTCAACGAGGCGCTGGCCAGCCACGGCATCAAGGCCGAGGTGAAAGGCCGTGAGAAGAGGCCCTATTCAATCTGGCGCAAGATGGAGCGCAAGCACCTTTCTCTTGACCAGCTTTCGGACATTTTCGGCTTCAGGGTTCTCGTGAACACGGTGGATGAATGTTACTTGGCTCTGGGCATCGTGCACCAGAAGTGGCTTGCCGTGCCGGGGCGCTTCAAGGATTATATTTCGAGCCCGAAGCAGAATGACTACCGCTCCATCCACACCATCGTGATCGGGCCGCATTCGCAGCGCGTGGAAGTGCAGATCCGCACCTACATGATGCATGACATCGCCGAGCGCGGCGTGGCGGCCCATGCGCTTTACAAGGATATCCGCGAGGCGGCCAAGGCCAAGGACGGCGTGCGCATTCCCGCCGCCGAATCCAACGCCTACCGCTGGCTGCGGCATTTGATGGAAGTGCTGCAAGAGGGTGACAGCCCCAAGGAATTCCTTGAGCACACCCGCCTTGAACTGTTCCATGACCAGGTGTTCTGCTTCACGCCCAAGGGCAAGCTGATTGCCCTGCCGCGCGGCGCCACGCCGATTGATTTTGCCTATGCCTTGCATACTTCAATTGGCGACAGTTGCGTGGGCTGCAAAATCAATGGCCGCACCGCAACGCTGGTGACAAAGCTGCAAAATGGCGATGAGGTGGTGATTATCCGCTCTGACGCGGCATCGCCGCCGCCGGCCTGGGAGGCGATTGCCGTTACCGGCAAGGCCAAGGCCGCCATCCGCCGCGCCACGCGCGCCGACATTCGCAAGCAATATGCCGGCATTGGCCGCGAACTGGTGGAAAAGCTGTTGGCGCGGCAAGGCAAGACTTTCAGCGAGAAAGAGGCTTCGGCCGCTGTGCCGCGCGTCGGGCACAAGAACCTGGATGACGCCATGGCCGCCATTGGGCGCGGCGATCTTGCGGCGGCTGACCTTTTGAAAGCCATGGGCCTTGCCGTGGATGCCAAGGACTTGCGCGCCGTGCGAAAAAAGGCGGCCAGCAAGTCTGAAGAGGGCAAGTTCTCGCTGCCAGTGCGGGGGGCGGCGGCCAACACTGCGCTCAAGATATTCCACGCCACGGGCGCAGTTCCGGGGGAGCGTATTGTTGGCATCGTGACGCCGGGCGAGGGGATCACCATCTATCCAATCTTTGCCGCGGCGCTGGAACAGTTTGACCAGGAGCCCGAACGCTGGGTGGACCTCACATGGGGTGTGGCGGAGGAGGGGCAGCGCTTCCCGGCGCGCATCTCCATCATTCTGGCCAATGAGGTGGGGGCGCTGGCACAGGTGACACAAGTGATCGGCGAGCATGGTGGCAACATTGATGAGCTGACCTTGCAGGCGCGGCATGGAATCAGGGATTTCTTCGAGCTGGTGATCCTTCTCGAGGTCTTTGACATCCGCCATTTGAACGAGATCATGAATGAGCTAAAGGGCAAGCCATTGGTTTCAGAAGTGAACAGGGTGACGGGATAATGGCGCTGACGCATGAACAGGTTCTGGATGAATTCCGCGCGGCGGGCGCGCTGCTGGAAGGGCACTTCGTCCTTTCCTCCGGTTTGCACAGCCCGCGCTACCTGCAATGTGCCCGGGTGTTGATGGACCCAAAGCGGGCCGAACGCCTGTGTGCGGCGCTGGCGGAGAAGGTCCGCGCCGGCGGCCATGGCAAAATTGATCTGGTGGCATCGCCTGCGATGGGTGGCGTGGTGGTGGGCTATGAAATGGCGCGGCAACTGGGCGTGCCGTCGATCTTCTTTGAGCGCGTGGATGGCAAGCTGGCGCTGCGCCGCGGGTTCAACATTGAAAAAGGTGCCCGTGTGCTGATGGTGGAAGACATCGTCACCACCGGGCTTTCATCGCGTGAGTGCATTGAAGGCATTGCCGAAGAGGGCGGCGTGACGGTGGCTGCCGCCTGCCTGATCAACCGCTCTGGCGGCAAGGCTGATGTGGGGGTGCCGCTGCATGCCTTGACGGCGCTGGATGTGCCGACCTACGCCGCCGATGCCCTTCCGCCCGAGTTGGCGGCCATCCCTGCCTACAAGCCAGGCAGCCGGGGCCTCAAGAAATGATCATCGGCCTCGGCAATGACATTGTCGACATCCGCCGCATCGAGAAAGCGCTGGAGCGGTGGGGGGAACGCTTCACGCTGCGCAGCTTCACTGAAATTGAGCGCAAAAAATCTGACCGCCGCGCGCAACGCGCCGCTTCCTATGCCAAGCGCTTTGCTGCCAAGGAGGCCTGTTCGAAAGCGCTGGGCACCGGCTTCTCGCGTGGCGTATTCATGAAGGATTTGGGCGTGGTCAACGAGCCTTCGGGCCGGCCCACGATGCAGCTGACGGGCGGCGCCAAGGATGCGCTGGCGCGGATCACTCCGGCCGGAATGACGGCACGGGTGCATCTCACCATTACCGATGATTATCCTTACGCCCAAGCGATTGTGATGATCGAGGCGCTTTAGCTAACGTGCCTCAAACCACCGGCCCAGAGACCAAGTTTATTGAATTCCACGGCCTGAACTACCTGCCGGGCTTGCAAATGTGTCATGGCGGCCACACCGATTTGCCTTGAAACTGGCTTGATTGCATCGCAAATGGCCTTGGCATTATAGAGCAGGAAAAGGGAAGCCGCCGATTTGCGGCCTTGAGGGTTGATGAGCAAAGACATGACTGCGCCAGCTGAACGCACGGCCTTGCAGGAAATTTGGGAAACGGCGAAGGTTATCGTCCAGGCGCTGGCCATTGCGTTTTTCGTCCGGCTGTTCTTGTTCCAGCCATTCAACATCCCCTCAGCTTCGATGTATCCGACTTTGAATATCGGGGATTACCTTTTTGTTTCAAAGCTTTCTTATGGCTACGGCAAGTATTCCTTCAACTTCCAGGCAGGCTGGTTCACCGGTGAGCCTTGGTTCCGCTGCTGCAGTTTTGTTGATTTTCCCGGCCGCAAGGTCTGGGTGGATTTGCCCAAGCGCGGCGATGTTGCCGTGTTCAAGTACCCCCAGGACCTGACCGTGGACTACATCAAGCGCGTCATCGGCCTGCCGGGAGACCATATCCAGATGAAGCATGGCGTGCTGTTCATCAATGGCCAGGAAGTGAAAAAGGAGCCGGTGGCTGACTACATCGACCCGTTCATGGAGAGCGGCGGCGGCCCCGTGGTGAAGCAGTTCCGCGAAACCCTGCCCAATGGCGTGAGCTATAACGTGCTGGATTTCGGTGAAACGCCAATGGACAACACCGAGGAATATGTGGTGCCGCCAGAGCATTATTTCATGATGGGCGACAACCGCGACAACAGCCAGGATTCACGCTTCCTTGACAAGGTTGGCTATGTGCCGATCGAGAATTTCGTCGGACGGGCGGACATCATCTTCTTCTCGTTCCGGCCCGATGCGAAGCTGTTTCGCCCGTGGGATTGGCCGTTTGAAATCCGCTGGCCGCGCTTCTTCAATTGGGTGCACTAGCCTTGCCGGCGCTGGACAAGACCAGCGCGCTTGAGCGGCGGCTTGGCCACGCCTTTCAAGACGGCATGCTGCTTCAGGCCGCGCTCACGCACTCTTCCAGCGGAAACGCCAAGGCTGATTATCAGCGCCTGGAGTTCCTCGGCGACAGGGTGTTGAGCCTTGTGGTGGCTGAAGCGCTTTACCAGCGCTATCCCAAGGAAGCGGAAGGGCCGCTGGCGGCGCGCCTCAGCCTTTTGGTGCGGGCCGAAACCTGCGCGCGGGTGGGGGCTGCGCTCGGGCTTGAGGAATTCATCATCCTTGGCCGGGTTGAGAGAGCCAAGGGCGTGCAACGCATGACCTCGGTTCTCGGCGATGTGGTGGAAGCCTTGATTGGCGCGCTTTACCTCGATGGCGGTTTGGCTTGCGCCAAAGCTTTCATCCAGCAGGCCTGGCAGAGCCTTCTGGCTGAGGACCCTGCAAGCCTGAAGGACGCGAAGACTTTCGTCCAGGAATGGGCGCTGGGCCAGGCCTTGCCGCTGCCGCACTATGAAGTGCTGGGGCGCGAGGGCCCGCATCATGCGCCGGTTTTCACGATGTCATTGCACATCGGGAATTTCGCGCCTGTCTCGGGCAAGGGGACGTCCAAACAATTGGCGGAGATGGAGGCAGCCAAGGCCTTTATCGCAAGGGAGGGCCTGCGCTGATGCAGCCGGAAGAAGAACAAGGGCAGGAATCGCGTTGTGGCTTTGTGGCCATCATTGGCGCGCCGAATGCAGGCAAATCCACGCTGGTGAACAAGCTGGTGGGGGCCAAGATATCGATCGTCTCCCACAAGGTGCAGACCACCAGGGCGCGCATCCGCGCCATCTATATGAATGGCCTTTCGCAAGTGATCCTTGTGGACACGCCGGGCATTTTCAAGCCACGGCGCAAGCTGGATGAGGCGATGGTGGGCAATGCCTGGGGCGGGGCCAACGACGCTGACGCTGTGGTGTTGCTGGTGGACGCGCGCCGCGGGATGGATGAGGAGGTGGCGGCCATCGTCGCCAATTTCAAGGCGCAAGGCATCAAGGCCATCTTGGTGATCAACAAGATTGATCTGATCCCGGCCGAGCGGCTGCTGCCCTTGTCGCAGGAGCTGAATGAGGCCTACCCCTTCGTTGAAAGCTTCATGGTGAGCGCCCTGACGGGTTCTGGCGTGGAAAAGCTGGGCGAACGGCTTGCGGCGCTGATGCCCAAGGGCAATTGGCTCTACCCGGAAGACCAAACGGCAGATGTGCATCTGCGTTTCATTGCGGCGGAAATCACGCGCGAAAAGATCTATGAGCGCCTGCATGAAGAGCTGCCCTATGCTTCCACTGTCGAGACCGAGACGTGGGAGGAGCGCAAGGACGGATCGGTGAAGATCCAGCAGGCCATCTTCGTGGCGCGCGAGGGCCAGAAGGCCATTGTGCTGGGCAAGGGCGGACAGCAGATCAAGTTGCTTGGGCAATTGGCCCGTGCTGAAATGGAAGAATCATTCGGGCGCAAGGTGCATCTGTTCCTGTTCGTCAAAGTGCGCGAGAACTGGGCCGATGACCCTGAGCGCCTGCGCATGATGGGGCTGGAGCTTTAGGCAAAAATGGAATGGCGAGACGAGGGCGTGGTCATTGGGGTGCGTGCCCATGGCGAAACCTCGGCCATTGCTGAAATCTTCACTGCGGACCATGGCCGCTGCCTGGGCATGGTGCGCGGCGGGCGATCACGCCAGCAGCGCCCGGTTCTGCAGCCCGGCAATCTTGTCATGACCACCTGGCGGGCACGCCTTGAAGAGCATCTGGGCACATTCCAGGTGGAGCCTTTAAGCCTGAAGGCCGGCTTCATTCTGGCGCATCCCTTGCGGCTGGCGGGGATGAACACTCTGATGGGCCTGTGCCAAATGCTGCCGGAGCGCGAGCCTCACCCAAAACTTTACCAAGCGGCGCATGTGGTTCTTTCGGCGATGGAGCAAGATGCAGTCTGGCCTGCGTTGCTGGTGCGCTGGGAGCTGGGGCTGCTGGATGAATTGGGCTTTGGGCTTGATCTTTCGCGCTGTGCCGCCACGGGGCAGGCGGATGAACTGGCCTATGTGTCGCCGCGCTCAGGCCGGGCGGTTTCACGCGCGGCGGGGCTTGCCTATCATGACAGGCTTTTCCAGCTTCCGGCCTTTCTCAATGGCGGCGAGGCGGGCACGGCGCGCGACGTGCTGGAAGGCTTCAAGTTGACGGGGTTCTTCCTGGAGCGGCATGTCTTCGGGCCACGGCAAGTGCCGATGCCAGCGGCGCGCGATTGGTTGTGCGAAGGATTGAAGGAGCAGCAAGCGGCATGATCGGGCGGTTGAACCATGTGGCACTGGTGGTGCCAAACCTTGACGCGGCCGTGGCTGCCTACAGGCACAAGCTGGGCGCGGTGGTCTCGGCGCATCACGCACTGCCAGACCATGGCGTGACGGTGGTGTTCGTCGAGTTGCCCAACACCAAGATTGAGCTGATGGAGCCGCTTGGTGAAAATTCGCCCATCCGGCCTTTTCTGGATAAAAATCCATCCGGAGGCATGCATCATCTTTGCTATGAGGTGGATGACATCATCGCGGCGCGTGACAAGCTTAAGGCCGAGGGCGCGCGCATCTTGGGAGACGGGGAACCGAAGATTGGCGCACATGGCAAACCCGTGCTGTTCCTCCACCCCAAGGATTTTTTCGGCACATTGATTGAATTGGAGCAGGCATGAAATTCCAAAGCATGATCGCCATCTATTTCGTGATCTGGTGGCTGACGCTGTTCATGGTGCTGCCCTTTGGCGTCAAGAATGCACATGAGGCCGGCGTGACGGTGGAGCAGGGTGATGACCCGGGCGCTCCTGTCCTCACGAGGCTGTGGTGGAAAGCCGCCATCAACAGCGTGGTGGCGGCTGTGGTTTTCGCGGGCGTTTACTACGCCTATACCCATGGGGTGTTCGGTTAAGGGCCGCGCCTATTCCATGACCACATGCCAGGCGCCACCCATGCCATCACCAGTCTTGTCACCCTTCTTGGCATCCTTGGCGAAGAAGTAGAGCGGCTTGCCTTCATAGGCCCATTGCAGGGAGCCATCGCTGCGCTTGACCATCGACCAATCCTTCTTGGCGGTGTCGCCTTCCTTGGCGGCATAAGGTGGCCAATTCTTGGCACAATCACCATCGCAGCTGGGCACGCCGCCAGCGTCCTTGTCATAGACGTACAGGGTCATGCCGTTCTCGGCGGTCAGCATCTCGGCCGAGAGGGCAGGGCTTGCGGCCATCGCCGCGGCAAAGGCAAGTGAAACAAAGCTGAGGGTGGTTTTCATAGGTCAACTCCTCAATTTGGAAAGTTGGCCCGCGGCGGTTGCGCACGGGGGAAGCGCAAGCCTCTCCCCCAACTATGCCAATTGAAAGGCAGTGTTCCGGCCCCAGCAAAAGTTAATCTGCCGCCACATTTGAAGCCATGCGCCCCAATTGGCGCAGGTGCGCTTACTTTGCCCGCTTGCTTTCAATGTCCGGCGCCTGGGGGAAGCGGCTTTGCAAGTCGCGCTCGGTCACACTCATGTGGTTGCGGGTATATTGCTGTGAAGCATCGCGCAAGGGCTGGAAATCCCACGGGAAATGTTCGCCGTTCTTCATGGCGTTGAACATCATGAGGCGCGCCTGCTGGCTTTGCAGCACCTGCTCATGAATGCGTGGAATGTCAAATTTCGCCTCCACTTCAGCGCGCATTTTCTTTGCAAGCGGATGAGTGGCGGCCAGGTTGTTCACTTCATTCGGGTCATCAGCGAGGTTGAAGAGCTGGTCGGGGTCAGATGGCGTGTGGATGAATTTCCATGGGCCGCGGCGCAGCATGTACATGGGCGCAATGGCGCCCTCGGCAAGATATTCACCCCATGTGGTGGCATGGGCGTCCTCGGCTGCGCCGTGCAGCAAGGGCAGGAGCGAGCGGCCATCAACCGGACGCGCCAGCTTCTCCGTGCCGCCAATCGCTGCAAAGGTCGGCAGGATGTCGGCGAGGGAAACAGGCTCGGCCACGCGGCGCGGCTTCATGGTGGCAGGGTGCCACACGATGAAGGGCACATGGGCCGAAGGCTCAAGGTAGCTCATCTTGTACCAGAGACCGCGCTCGCCCAGAAAGTCGCCATGGTCTGAGGTGAAAACGATTACCGTGTCGTCAAGCTTGTTCAGCTCTTTCAAGGTGTCGATCAACTGGCCGATGAGGTCATCGACATAGGAGATGTTGGCGTAATAGCCATGGCGGGCGGCGCGGATGTCGGCTTCCTTCACCACATAGTCATCCATGGCCGAAACATCATAAAGGCGCTGCGAATGGGCATCGAGCTGCTCGCGCTTCATGTGGGGAACCGCGGGCAGGTCAATGTCCTCGTCCTTGTACATGTCCCAGAATTTCTTGCGCGCGGCGTAAGGGTCATGCGGGTGGGTGAAAGACACCATCAATGCGAAAGGCTTCTCCGGCGAGAAGCGGGCATAATCATATAGTTTGCGCTTGGCCTGGAAGGCCACGTCATCATCGAATTCAAGCTGGTTGGTGATTTCGGCGATGCCGGGCTGCAACACCGATGTCATGTTATGGTACCACCAGTCGATGCGCTCTTGGCGCAGGCGCCAATCCGGCGTCCAGCCGAAATCGGCGGGGTAGATGTCGGTGGTCAGGCGCTCCTCGAGTCCGTGCAATTGGTCGGGGCCGACAAAATGCATCTTGCCGGAAAGGCAGGTGTGATAGCCCTGCAGGCGCAGATAATGCGCCCAGGTGGGAATGGCCGAAGGAAATTCGGCGGCATTGTCATAAACGCCAGTGCGCGAAGGCAGCAGACCGTTCATCACCGTGGCACGGGCCGGTGAGCAGAGGGGCGAAGTGGAATAACAGTTCTCAAACACCACGCCCTCGGCGGCCAGGCGGGAGAGATTGGGCGTCTTCACAAGCTTGTGGCCATAGGCACCGAGCGAGCGGGCAGCCAGTTGGTCGGCCATGATGAAGAGAATGTTGGGTTTGCGGGATTGGGCCACTATATTGCCTCTCATGAAATACGTGCTGTTGTTGGCGATCCGGATTTATCAGCTCACCCTATCATCATTCATGGGGCGGACCTGCCGGTTTTTGCCGACTTGTTCGGATTATGCGACAGAGGCGATCCAGAAACATGGCGCGCTGTGTGGCGGCTGGCTGGCGGTGAGGCGCATCGGGCGCTGCCAGCCCTGGGGCGGGCAGGGATATGACCCGGTGCCCGACACCTGCTCCTGCCGCCACAAATGAAAAGGGCCGGAACAAGTCCGGCCCCGAAATCCCTGTTGATCCGAGATCAGAACGCCCAGATGGCGGCGACCTTGGCTTCGTGCTCGTCACCCCAGTGGATGTCCACGTTACAGGTGCCGCAGCCCGTGGAGTAATGGGCATCGGCCATGTGGGTGTACATGTATTCAAGGCGCAGGCGGAACTTGTCGGTCACCGCATGTTCCATGCCGGCACCGACGGTCCAGCCATATTCCTGGCCGGTCAGGTTGTTCGGGGTGACGGCCGGAGCCGTGCCGTTGATGTCGCCCTGGGCCCAGGCGCCGCCAGCGGTGATGTAGAACAGCGTGTCATCCATGGCCCAGCCGGCGCGGGCGCGCAGCGAGGCGAGATAATCCAGCTTCATGTTGTAATTGGCGCCAGCGTCGATGTTGTTGACGATGGTGGTGGTGGTGCCGATGTCGAATTCGCCGCCGATGACGTAGCTGCCGAATTGCTGGTTGTAGCCGGCGAGACCGCCGCCCTTGAAGCCGCAGCCGGCGTTCAGCCAGGTGCTTCCGGTGCCATTGTCTGTCAACGTGCCGTTGAGGCAGGCCGTGCCGGTCCATACGCCAGCATAGAAGCCGGACCAGTCATAGGTGGCCGGGCGCAGGTTGGCCACTGGCGGCGGGGGCAGCGTGTCCAGATCAGCGGCGATGGCCGAGGCTGTTGGCAGCAGTGCGGAAAGCGCCACACAAATTTGGATCAGTTGCTTCTTCATATCAGTTACCCTTTTACCCTTGACAGTTGGAACTCACGGAATGGGCCAAACATGATGTGTTAAGGTTAATGTCAGGTTTCCAATTTGTTTCCAGCAGGTTAACGGATACGAATTTTTGACGGCTTGACCCGGCCTTGCGCCCGGGGCAAAGGCTGGGCCGTTAATGATTTGGCCTACCCGGGCTGTTGCCGGGAGTGGGCGGAAAGGTTTGAAATGATTACGTTGACGTTCCCCGATGGCGCCAAGCGCGAAGTTGAAAACGGGGTTTCGGCCGCCCAGGTTGCGGCCTCGATTTCCAAATCACTCGAAAAAAAGGCTGTCGCCGCCGTGGTGAATGGCAAGCTGGTGGATTTGGCTGATCCCATCCCCAGCGATGCCACGCTGAAGATCGTCACCCGTGACGATGCCGAGGCGCTGGAGCTGATCCGCCATGACGCGGCCCACGTGCTGGCCGAAGCGGTGCAGGAGCTTTTCCCCGGCACGCAGGTGACCATTGGCCCAGTGATCGAGAACGGCTTCTATTACGACTTTTTCCGCAACGAGCCTTTCACGCCCGCCGATTTTCCCGCCATCGAGAAAAAGATGCGCGAGATCATCGCGCGCGACAAGCCCTTCACCAAGAGCACGAAAACGCGCGAACAGGCGAAGGATTTCTTCCGCGCCAAGGGCGAGATGTTCAAGGTGGAGCTGGTGGATGCCATCCCCGGCAATGAAGACATCAAGTTCTATGACCAGGGCGGCTGGATTGATTTGTGCCGCGGCCCGCACATGAACTCGACGGGCAAGATCGGCGGGGCCTTCAAGCTGATGAAGGTGGCCGGCGCCTATTGGCGCGGTGACTCGAAGAACCCGATGCTCACGCGCATCTATGGGACGGCTTGGGCTACCGACAAGGATTTGCAGGCCTATGTCACGGCGCTGGAAGAGGCGGAAAAGCGCGACCACCGCAAACTGGGCCGTGAAATGGACCTGTTCCATTTCCAGGAAGAGGGGCCGGGCGTGGTGTTCTGGCACCCGAAGGGCTGGGCGATGTTCCAGCAGCTCATCCAATACATGCGCCGCCGTTTGAACCGGCTCGGCTATGATGAAGTGAATGCGCCGCAGCTGCTCGACAAGAGCCTGTGGGAAACCTCAGGCCACTGGGGCTGGTACAAGGAAGCCATGTTCGGCGCCACGCCTGCTGGCGAAGAGGCCGAGGATGGTGAGCGCACTTATGCCATCAAGCCGATGAACTGCCCGGGCCATGTGCAGATTTTCAAGCACGGCCTGCGTTCCTACCGCGAGCTGCCGATGCGACTGGCCGAATTCGGCGCGGTGCATCGCTATGAGCCTTCGGGCGCGCTGCATGGCCTGATGCGCGTGCGCGGCTTCACGCAGGATGACGCGCATATTTTCTGCACCGAAGAGCAGATGCGCGACGAGTGTTTGAAGATCAACGATCTCATTCTCTCGACTTACCGTGATTTCGGCTTCGAGCAGATTGTCGTGAAGCTTTCCACGCGACCTGAAAAGCGCGTGGGGTCTGATGCGGCATGGGACCGTGCCGAGAAGATCATGGGCGAAGTGCTGGAGCAGATCGCCGCTGAATCCGGAGGCAAGATCAAGACGGCCATCAATCCGGGCGAGGGCGCTTTCTATGGCCCGAAGTTTGAATATGTGCTGCGCGACGCCATTGGCCGTGACTGGCAATGCGGCACCACGCAGGTGGATTTCAACCTGCCTGAGCGTTTCGGCGCATTCTATATTGGCGAAGACGGCAACAAACATGTGCCGGTGATGATCCACCGCGCCATCTGTGGTTCGATGGAGCGTTTCCTCGGCATCCTTATTGAGCATTTCGCGGGCCACTTCCCGCTTTGGCTCGCGCCGGTGCAGGTGATGGTGTGCACCATTACCTCAGAGGCCGATGCCTATGCCGCTGAAGTGCGCGATGCCTTGAAGAAGGCTGGGCTTCGCGCCGATGCTGATCTGCGCAACGAGAAGATCAATTACAAGGTGCGCGAACATTCGGTGACGAAGGTTCCGGTGATCCTGGTGGTGGGCAAGCGCGAGATGGAAGAGAAGGCCATCAACATGCGCCGCCTGGGTTCGCAAGAGCAGAAGGCAATGAGCCTCGCTGAAGCAGTGGCCGCCCTTGTGCAAGAAGGCACACCGCCGGATTTGCGCAACGGCTGAACAGGCAAGAAGCGTCGTTCCGCCGCAGCGGAACGACGCTTTGGGCCTGTTGCCGCCCGGGCCCGCCACTCGTCCACAAGTTTAGTTGCATTTGAAACAATTCCATTAGGCCTTTGGTCACTGAGTGCCCGGGCTTGCTTTGATTTTGCGCTGATCTGCCTGCATTTGAGGCGTCATGCGCATTTATTTCAAAAAGTTCATGGACAGCCGCGGCAACGTTTCAATGCTGTTTGCCATCAGCGCTGTTGTACTGATGGTTGTGGCCGGCGGGGCCGTGGACTGGGGGCGCCAGGTTTCCTGGGCTGCCAAGATCCAGGCTGTGGCAGATGAAGCGGCCCTTGGTGCTGCAGCCAATGGCGGCAGCAACGACGACATGGAAGGCGCCGTCAAAAAATACTTCACCGCGAACTTCGGCACTTCAGGCGAACTGGAAGACCTGAAGGTCAACGTCTCGTCCAGCGGCACGGCGCTGACAGTCAGCGCCACTGCGCAGATGAGCACGTCATTCATCGGCATCGCGGGCATCAATTCGCTGGCGATCGCGGCGCAAAGCGAGGTGCCATTGGGCACGCGCAATTTGGAAATCTCGATGGTTCTGGATGCCAGCGGTTCCATGAACGCCTATTTGGGCAGTGGCAGCCGCATGGCGACGCTGAAGGCCGCCGCCAAGTCGCTGGTCAATATCGTCAGCAACAACGGCAGCAACATGTCCACCACGAAGTTCAGCGTGGTGCCTTTCAACATGGGCGTCAACATCGGCACGGACAACTCCGCCTATGTGCAAGGCACGGGCAATGCGCTGTTCTCATCGCAAGCCTGGGCGGGCTGTGTGATGGAGCGCGCAGGCAGCGATGCCTATTCCGACAGCTATGACGGCAGCACCAGCAGCAAGGGCAAGTGGTATGCCTTTGCCTGGCCGCCAGAGCCAAACAGCAATTCCTATGCCTGCTCGAACCGCAGCAATGGCAGCAACACTGGCTATCAACGTGTGGATGCGCCCAGCGGCAACTATGCTTTTACGCGTGGGCCGAACTACAATTGCATCCGCCATTCTCTCATGCGGCTCTCCAACAACTATTCCGGCGTGATGTCGAAGCTGGATTCGCTCACAGCCGAGTACAATGACGGCACCATTCTGGCGCCGGGCTTTGGCTGGGGCCTGCGCACGCTTTCACCCAATGGCCCATTTGGCGATGGCGCCAAATATACCGACAGCAACACGCAGAAGGTGCTGATCATTCTTACTGATGGCGAGCAGACAACGGAAGCTGAGTATGGCGTGCAAGGCGCATGTGCATCCTCCACCAGTTCGCCGACTGCCTATAGCTTCAACCCTGCGAGCTTCGGCCTTCCCGGCAAGAGCCTTGCCAACAAGGGGCCGAAGGACACGTTCTCGCCTTACGGCTATATCCTCGACAGCGATCCCTTCGGCACATATCCCGGCAATTGGAGCGATGTGGGCAGCAACCTGTACAATGTCTCAAAGTCGGCCTGCAATACGGTCAAGACCGCTGGCGGGAGCAACCCGGTCGTTGTCTATACAATCCTGGTTAGCGCTGATGCAGGGCCCGGCACGACGACCTACAAGCTCATGCAGGAATGCGCTTCCTCGGCCAGCAATTTCTTTGTGGCCACCGATGCGGCACAGCTGACTGCGGCGTTCCAGAACATCGCCAATTCGATCAAGCTGGTGCGCCTGTCAAAGTGAGGGCCATCAGGCAGGTTGCTTTTTGAACAGCATGTCCTTGGAGGCAACCAGTGCTCCTGCGACAATGAGCGCGCAGGCGAGTGCGACGCTCCAATGGAAATGCGTTAGGCTGGCGGAGAGCAGGGCGATCACCGAAAGCACGGGCGAGGCATAGGACAAGGCACCCAGCACCATGATGTCGCCGTGCTTGCAGCCCCAATCCCAGACATAGAAGGCAAGGCCCACGGGCAGCAGGCCAAGCCCGGCGATGGCCAGCCATTGCGCGCTGGCCTGCGGCCAGACCGTGGATTCCAACGTCAGGTGCAGCACGAAGGTGATCGCTGCGGTGGCCAGGCAATAGCCCGCCACCACATCGACAGGCACCTGCTTGAAGCGCCGTGAGAGAACCGAATAGCTGGCCCAGACCAAGGCGCAAAAGGCTGCCACCAGATGGCCGAGCTTCAACCCGCCGCTGAGACCAACCGTGCCGCCCTTGGTGATGACGATGATGGCGCCCATGAGGCCCAGCACAACACCCAGCACATGGTGGGCATGAAGCCTCTCGCCGGGGGTGAAAGCGGCCAGCACCACCAGCAGCAGCGGCCAGAGATAGGCAATCAGGCTTACTTCCACGGGTGGCGCGTTCTGGATCGCGAAGAAATAGGCGCAGTGATAGATGCACAGGCCGCCAACGCCCACCGCCCACACTTGCCAGGGTTGGCGCAGACTGGCCAGCGCGCCGGGGCGGAAGGGCCAGGTGACCGCGCCGACCAGCCCGCCCAAGAGAAACGTCATGGCTGCCAGCTGCAATGGAGGAATGGGCCCGGCGATGGTGGAGAGCAGGGCCAGAATGGCCCAGGTGAGAATGGCAATGAAGCCGATCAAGGTCGAGAGCGTTTTGGACATGCCGCAAGCTAGCCAAGATTCGGTGGGCAGGCGAGGCGGGTGAAGCCCTTGTGCAAAAGTCGGAGCGGCCAATCAGCCAAGTGATCCGCCGCAGGTCTGTTTCCGTAGCAGGCATATGGCAAGGCACATCATTGTGGGAACAGCGGGTGTGGGAGGCGCGCTGGCCGCGCGGCTCAAAGCTGCGGGAGATGAGACATTCCTGATCAACCGCAGCCTTGGCCATGTTGAAGATTTGGCGCGTGACCTGGATGCGCCTTTTGCCCTGGCGGATGTGATTGATGACGCGAGCTTGCGCGCTGCCATCAATCAGGCCGGGCCTGCCGTGGATGGCTTGGCCTATTGTGTGGGCACAATCAATTTGAAGCCGTTGACGCGGCTGACCGCTGATGAAGTGCGCCGGGACTTTGAAGTCAATGCGGTCGGCGCCTTCAACGCCGTGCAGGCGGCGCTGCCTCTGCTCAAGGCGTCAACGCAGGCCAACGCGTCTGTGGTTCTGTTTTCCACCGTGGCCGTTCAACAGGGTTTTCCCGGTCATGCCAGCGTGGCGATGGCCAAAGGGGCGGTGGAGGGGCTCACGCGGGCTCTGGCCGCTGAGCTTGCGCCGAAGATTCGCGTCAATGCCATCGCGCCGTCTCTCACGCAAACGCCGCTGGCCGAACCTTTGACGCGCAATGCAACCACGGCGCAGGCGATTGCAGCCATGCACCCGCTTGCACGGCTGGGCACTGCCCATGATGTGGCTGGGCTGGCTGCGTTCCTGCTGGGGCCTGATGCCGAATGGATCACCGGCCAGGTGTTTGGCGTGGATGGTGGGCGATCAAGCCTGCGGATCAAGGGCTGATTTCCCAGACCAAGTTTTTGCGCGGCCACTACCACGTGGACACCTGTTGCCGCGCGCGAAAGAATGGCGTGACCAATTTGGCCGGAAGGGTAATGTGAGCCCGATGCCTGGGCTTGAAAAGTAACAAGATTAGTTCCAGATAAGGCGTGAAAGGCCAAATCATGGAAATTGGAATCTACACCTTCGCAGATGTGCCTGCGGGCAAACCGGAGTTTGCCGGGCAGCGGCTGCGCAACCTGGTTGAAGAAATGAAGCTCGCCGACGAGGTGGGCCTTGATGTGTTTGCAGTGGGGGAACATCACCGCGCCGACTATGCCGTTTCGGCACCGCCTGTGGCCCTTGCGGCCGGGGCTGCTGTCACCAAGCGCATCAGGCTATCCAGCGCTGTCACGGTGCTGTCGTCCGACGACCCTGTGCGTGTCTATCAGCAGTTTGCCACGGTGGATGGCCTGAGCAATGGCCGCGCCGAAATCATGGCAGGGCGGGGCAGTTTCATCGAGAGCTATCCGCTTTTCGGCTATGACCTTGACGACTATGACGAGCTGTTTGCCGAAAAGCTCGACCTGATGACCAAGCTGAATGAGTCAGGCGAGCGCATCACCTGGCAAGGCCGCCTGCGGCCGCCGCTCAACAATGCCGGCATCTATCCGCGCCCTGAGCAGAAGAAGATTCCGCTGTGGATCGCCGTGGGCGGCACGCCGCAATCGGTGGTGCGCGCGGCCTCGCTGGATATCCCCATGGCGCTGGCCATCATCGGCGGAGACCCGCGACGGTTTGAGCCCTTCTTCAAGCTCTACCGCGAATCCCACGCCAAGTTCGGCTATGACCCGAAAACCGTGCAGCTCAGCCTCAACATGCATGGATTTGTTTCGGACACCACGGAGAACGCCAAGCGCATTTATGGCGCAGCGCAGATGGAAGTTATGAACCGCATTGGCCGTGAACGCGGCTGGCCGCCGCAAGGCATGGATCATTTCGAGCGGGCCACGCGTGATGATGGCAACCTGATCGTGGGAGACGCCGCCCGCGTCACCGACCGTATCCTGCAACTGCATGAGGTGTTCAAGAACACGCGCATCCTCATCCAGATGGCGATTGGCACCGTGCCACATTCGGAACAACTGAAGGCGATAGAAATCCTTGGCACGCAGGTTGCCCCTGCGGTGAAGAAAGCGATTGGAAAATGACCCTTCCTCACGTTCCAGACCCGATCATTGGCGACAGCGCCAGCATTGATGCCATTGAACATGTGATTGTTCCGCGGGTGCGCGACATTGGTGATTTCCAAGTGCACCGTGCGCTGCCTGCCGCAGAGCGGCAGATGATCGGCCCCTTCATTTTTTTTGACCGCTTTGGCCCAGTCGTGATGAAAAAGGGCACCGGCATGGATGTGCGGCCGCACCCGCATATCGGGCTGGCCACCGTCACCTGGCTGTTTGATGGCATCATTTTCCACAGGGATAGCCTGGGATCGGAACAGCCGATTTCGCCGGGCGAACTTAATTGGATGACCGCAGGCAAGGGCATTGTGCATTCGGAACGCACGCCCACGATGTTCCGGGCGCTGGGGCAGACGATGTTCGGGCTGCAAAGCTGGGTAGCACTGCCCAAGAAGCATGAAGACACTGCGCCCGCTTTCGAGCATGTGGCCGAAGCGCAAATGCCAGTGCTGCAAGACAATGGCCGTTGGGTGAAAGTGATTGCCGGCTCAATGTATGGCGAGACGGCGCCGGTGAAGACGATGTCGGACATGTTCTATGCCGATGTGCGCCTTGAGGCGGGTGCGGCCTTGCCATTGCCGCCCGAGCATGAAGAGCGCGGGCTCTATCTGGTTGCGGGCAAGATTGAAGTGGCCGGGCGCGAGATCGAGCCGGGCAAGCTTGTGGCATTCAAGCCGCGCAGCGAGATCATCGTGAAAGCGCTGGAGGCCAGCCACTTCATGCTGCTGGGCGGGGAGCCAATGGATGGGCCGCGGCACATCTGGTGGAATTTCGTTTCATCTTCGAAAGAGAAGATCGAAGCGGCCAAGGAAGAGTGGCGCACTGGAAAATTCAAGATTGTGCCGGGGGATGAGAAAGAGTTTATCCCGCTGCCCTGAACCTGAGGCTGGCCTATTCGCCCAGCGCCAGCGCGGCGGTTTCGCCTTCGGAAATGTTCAATTCCTTGCGCAAGCGCTTGCCACCCACATCGGCCTGCAAGACGTAATGGCCGGGTTTCAGCGCCAGGTCAGAAACCGTTGCGGGCAGGGTGGTGGTGCCGCCGGTTTCAGTGTCGTTCACGGTCCATGATTCCGCTGGTGCCGTGCCCGGCCATGTCAGGTGCAGCAGACCAGCATGGTGGTCGATGTCGATGGACCGGATGATTCCGGCCTTCACTTCGATGGTGGTGGAAGAGGCCACATTGCCGCCCTCGAATTCAGTTTCGACACGGTAGGTTCCAGCAGCCAATTTCAGGATTTCGCCCGGCTGGCGGGAGGAGGCAACCAGCTTGCCATTGTCCTTGCCGTTGACTGCAAAGACGCGCGTGTAGCTGGGCGGCACAGGCTGCTCCAGGCCCTTGAGGCGTGGCAACACCCGCAAGGCGCCCGCGTTGAGCACGAAGTTCACATTGATGTGCGCCTGTGGCGGCAGGGTGAGGGCCTCGTCGATGTGGACATTGCCATAGGTGGCCAGAAGCTCGTAGGCGCCGGGGGCCAACTTCACCGCAGCCACTTCATCAGCACCACGGTAAAGCACTTCGCCAAGGCTGTTTTTCACTTCCCAATCAATGCCTTTGGCATAATTCATGCTGCTTTGGGTGAAGCGGCCTGAAAGCTCAATGCCTTCGTCTCCGGGGCCCACGGCGGCGATCGATGTGGTTTCGGGCGGTTCGCTCAGCGTGGCGGCCGGTGCTTCCGGGGCAGAGGGGTTCTTGGGTTGGGTGGCATGCGCTGCCGATGCAAAGAGAAACGCCACCAGGCTCACCGCAAAGGCGGTTTTTGCCTGATGGCGCTTGTGCGTTGGACGGGTGCTATCGCCCATCGCGTGTCCCCTGTTAGAAATCTCTCCCCCAGCTCTCCGGCTGGCTGGATTGTTGAAGCACGGCAGCAGGCTTCCGGGCAATGAAATGCTTAATCATTGGTTAATGGCGGGGTGGCAATTGTTGCAATTGAATTTGCGCCCGCGGCACGCCAAAGTGGCCAGACCATGACCGCGCTCAACGACACGTCTTCCCTTCTTTCCTTCCTCAAGTCCAGAAAATCAGCCTCTGCCAAGGCCATGGCCGGGCCGGGGCCCAGCAAGGCCGAGCTTGATGAGATGCTGGCTATCGCCACGCGCATTCCCGACCATGGCAAGCTTGCGCCTTGGCGCTTTGTGATTTTTGAGGGCGAAGCGAGGGCCAAGGTTGGCGAAAGCTTCAAGGCCCGGTGGGCCGAACTCAACCCGGCGCATGGGGCAGAGACATTGAATTTCGTGGCGCGCATGTTTGAGCGGGCACCAACTATCGTAGCTGTCGTTTCAACCGCTTCGGTGCACCCCAAGATCCCGGTGTGGGAGCAGCAGCTATCGGCCGCCGCGGTTGCATTCAATCTGGTGCTTGCCGCGCAGGCGATGGGCTATGATGCGCAGTGGATGACAGATTGGGTGGCCTATGACGCCGGCGCGCTCAAGATCATGGGCGTGGCCGAGAATGAAAAAGTGGCCGGGCTGATTTACATTGGCCATGCATCGGCACCGCTGGAAGACAGGCCGCGGCCTGATGTGGCGGGCCTCGTGAAATATTGGAGCTGATAGGCATGGCCATCAAAGGCATCTTGTTCGACAAGGACGGCACCCTCATCGAGGTGAATGGCACGTGGATTCCGCTCTACTACGACATGTTCAAGACCCACTACGGCCTTGATACTGATGGGGCCAATGTCCTGTTGCAACGGGCGGGCTATGACGTTGAGAGCAACAGCTTCCGGGCAGGCAGCGTTCTTGCCGCGGGCACGACGAAGGAACTGGTTTCGGTGTGGTGGCCGGAACTGAACGCAGACCAGCAGACCGAGCGGGTGCACTACATCAACAACACCATCGCGCCCCAGGCGAAAAAATACGTGAAGCCGCTGATGAAGCTGGACCAGGTGTTCGACGAATTGCATGCGATGGGCTTGATCCTCGGCCTTGGCACCAATGACTCGGAAGCCTCGGGCCGGGCGCACATGACGCATCTCGACGTGCACCACTATTTTGACGTGATGATCGGTGCGGACAGTGTGGCCGAGCCCAAACCCTCGGGCCAGATGATTGCGCATTTCGCTGAGCGCACGGGCCTCAAGGCTGCCGAGATTGCCATGGTGGGCGACAACAGCCATGACATGGACGAAGCGCGGGCGGGCAAGGCCGGGCTGGCGATTGGCGTTCTTTCCGGCAATGCGCGGCATGAGGACATCGCCCATCTGGCAGATCATGTGATCAACAGCGTGGCTGACCTGCCGGCCTTGCTGCGCAAGCTTCCGTGATGTTTTATGAAACGGCCAAGGGCTCTGGCCTGGCGCTGGATCCGTTCAAGGCCGTGGTTGTGCCGCGGCCCATTGGCTGGATCTCCACGCTGTCGGCGGCGGGGGCCGCCAATCTGGCGCCCTACAGCTTCTTCAACGCCTTCTCTGATGATCCGTATTACGTGGCCTTCGGCTCTGGCGGGCGCAAGGACACGCTGGCCAATGTCGAGGCCACTGGGGAATTTGTGTTCAATCTTGCCACCCATGAGCTGCGTGAAGCGATGAATGCCTCGTCCACCAGCCGCAGTGGTGACGAGTTTGAATTGGCTGGCCTTGCCAAGGCGGCGTGCCGGCTGGTGAAGCCGCCGCGCGTGGCGGCGAGCCCCGTTGCGCTGGAGTGCCGGCACTTCCACACCGTTCCATTGCCCAATGATGCCGGTGAGGTGCGGGATTGGCTGGTCATCGGACGGGTGGTGGGCGTGCACATTGATGACCGTTTCATCCGCGAAGGGCGGGTGGATACCAGCGCCATGAAGCCCGTCGCGCGGCTCGGCTATTCGGAATATGCCACGGTGGAGCAGGTGTGGCGGATGCGCCGGCCCGATTGAAGCTGTTTTGGCGGCTGCAATCAAGGCGTGTGATTGTGGATTGCCCGAGTCGCAACCCGATTCAAATCCAGGCCAAACCGATTCTCGGGAGCGAATATTGCGGTTGCTGTGGATAACCGGATTTTACATCCGTATTTCAGCGCATTATGCGGACTGAAAAGCTGTGGATAACCTGTTTAATGTCTCATTAACCAATCGGAGTCAGGACTCGTGCACGTTGCAACCTGTGGATTTGGCTTTGAGGGCTGCCGAGATGGTGTCGTGTCTGTTGATTGATGAAAATGCGGAAGAGCGCGGCCGCTTGCTGCCACTGCTGAGCGGTCTTGGGCTGGATTGTGACGCGCGTGCGCGGGCGGAAGAAGGCATTCACTTCTGCCATGAGCATCAGCCGGATGTAATCATCATGAAGGCGACCGACCGCCCCGCCACCAAGGAATTCCTGCGGCTCGTGCGCTATCATGCCGACGGCCGCAGGGGGCCGGTGGTGCTGCTTTATGCCGACGCGCCTGACCTGCAGAATGTTGGCGCATCCATCCTCGAAGGCGCTGCCGAATTCATGATGAAGCCGTTTGACCGCGCGCTTGTGCTTTTCAAGCTGGAACAGGCTGGCGTTCTCACGCATTGAGAAGCCGTCACCGCGCCTGCCAGGTTAACAGGCGTTTAAAAAATGCAGTGAACACATTCTTAAAACTTGGGCGCTAGCCTGCGCTGGTATTGAGTAGGTGTAGGCATGAGTGAATTTGTTCCGGGTCTGGATATTTCCGTGTTTGAAGGCGTTCTTGCCATGGGCGACGCGGACGCGCGGATGGCCTTGGCCCTGCAGCTTGCCGCCCTGGTGAGCGACCCTGCGACGCCGAAGATCGAACTGCAGCAGGTCACACCTGTTCTGCTCAAGCTTTCCGTTGATCCTGAGCATGCCGTGCGTGCTGCCTTGGCCCAGGCCGTGCAAGGTGAAAAGCGCCTGCCGGTTGATGTGGCGTTCTCGATCATTGCCGACGAAGACGAATTTGCCTTGCCGTTCCTTGCCGCAACGCCGGTATTCAACGCCGGGCAATTGCTCGCCATCCTGAAGGTGGGGGACGAGGCGCGGCAAAAAATCATCGCCACGCGCGCCGATCTCGCGCCTGAAGTGGCTGATCACATCATCAAGTCATCCGGCCTTGGCGTGGTTCTTGCGCTGGCCGGCAATGACACCATCCGGCTGGAACCGGCAGATTGCCGCACGCTCTATCAACGCTTTGGCCAATCGGCTGAAATGGTGGAGCGTCTGCTGTCCATGCCTGACTTGCCACTCGACATTCGCATCACCCAGGCGCGCCGGGCCGCATCCCGCATGCGCCAGATGATGGCTGAAAAGGCCTGGCTGCCTGCCAATGACGCATCGGAGATTTGTTCCGAGGCGGAAGACAATGCGGTGATGCAGGTGCTCATCGAGGCTTCGCCCGCAGAACGCGCACAGGCAACAGCCTATATGGCCTCCAAGAACATGCTGACGCCCGCGCTCATCATCCGCGCCGCCGCCACAGGGCAGATGAGCGTGGTGGAAAGCGCCTTGGCGCATCTGGCGGGCTTTGCCGCGCCACGCGTGGCCGAGATGATGTATTCGAATTCAGCGCTGGGCCTCAAATCCCTGTTCCGCAGGTCTGGCTTGCCGCAAAGCTGCTTTGGCATGCTGCGCGCCGCCTGCGACGTGGTGATCGACATGCGCGAAGAAGGCATCAGCATCAATGCCGCGGAGTTTGGCGCGCGCCTGCTGGAAGCGCTGATGACGCGTTATGAAACCATGACCTCGCCGGAGCGCGCCAAGAACATCGAGCTGCTGGGCCGCTATGGCGAAAACAAGATCCGCAAGGTGGCCAAGCGCCTGAAGGCCGACCTGGTGCGCGCCGCCTGAGGGCGCCAATCAGAACTTGAACTGCTCGTTCAGCACGCGCTCAGCCAGGCTGTGGCCGGCGTCAAACAGCATTTGCACGCCGCGCTTTTTGTCCTCGGCGATTTCCACACTGGTGACATGGCGCACTTCATCGTGGTCCGCCACTGCCGCAACCGGGCGCTTCTCACTTTCCAGTATTTCGAGCTTGATCTTTGCGGCGTTGGGCAGGATGGCGCCCCGCCAGCGGCGCGGGCGGTAGACGCTGAGCGGCGTCAGTGCCAGCAGCGGCGCGCCCACCGGCAGGATGGGGCCGTGGGCGGAAAGGTTATAGGCCGTCGAGCCCACAGGCGTGGCGACGATCAGGCCATCGCAGATCATTTCTTCCAGCCTCGTGTGGCCGTCGATGGTGAGCTTCAGCTTGGCGGCTTGCGAGCGCTGGCGAAGGAATGAGACTTCATTGAAGGCCAGGCGCTCATGCTTGCGGCCATCATGGGTCTTGGCTGTCATGCGCAGCGGCCTGATCCAGGTCTGCTCGGCCGCGGCAAGGCGGGCGGGCAGGTCAGCCTCCCGGTAGTCGTTCATCAGGAAGCCGACTGAGCCGCGGTTCATGCCATAGACGGGCAGGCCGGTTTTCATGCAGCCATGCAAGGCCTGCAGCATCAGACCATCGCCGCCCAGCGCCACCACAACATCAGCATTCTCGGCATGGGCGTTGCCATAGCGCTTGGCCAGCGCCTTGTGGGCGCGCTTGGCGGCGGGCGCGTCAGAGGCCAGGAAAGAGATGCGGCTGAAATTCATGTGTTGCCTTGCTTTGCCGTTAGGCTATTTCATGCCACGTTAACATTCAGGAAAGGCCTGTCCACCCCTCATGCGCCGGCTTGTCGTCTGTTCCACTTGCAAATATTCGGCGGAAAGCAAATTCGCGCCAGATGGCCGCACGGGCGGCGAAATGATGCTGGCCGAGATTGAGGAGGCGCTGTCGCGGGCAGGCCGCAGCGATGTGGCAGTGGCACGCCATGAGTGCCTGTGGAACTGCACGCGGCCGTGCAGCGTGCTGCTTCAGGATGATGAGCGCTTTTCCTACATCACAGGTGGCAACACGCCAGAGCCTGCGCAGGCCGAGGCGATCATCGCGTGGTTTGACCTGCATGGCGCCAGCGCCGATGGGGTTGTGCCGTTCCGCCAATGGCCACAGAAGATGCGCGGGCATTTCATTGCGCGCGTTCCGCCGGTGAAGCCATGAGCATCACGCTGGTTCTGGGCGGTGCGCGCAGCGGCAAGAGCCGCCTGGCCGAAAGCCTCTGCCATGTTCCGCGCAGTTACATTGCCACGGCGCAGGCCTTTGACGATGAGATGCGCGCGCGCATTGCCAAGCACCGCGAACAGCGTGGCATCGCGTGGACAACGCTGGAAGCGCCGCTTGACCTGGCCGGCGCATTGCGCGCTGCGGCGGGCGATGTTCTGCTCGATTGCCTGACGCTCTGGCTCTCCAATCTTGTCCTGGCGGAACGCGCCGTTGAGCCCGAGATTGACGCACTGTTGGCACAGCTTGCAAAAATGCCGAACAAGGTGGTCATTGTTTCCAATGAGCTTGGGCTTGGCCTGGTGCCTGAAAACGCGTTGGGCCGCCGCTTCCGCGATTTGCACGGCGTGATGAACCAGCGCGTGGCGGCGATGGCGGATTGTGTGGTGTTCACCGTTGCGGGCATCCCGCAGGTGATCAAAGGGCGATTGCCAGAATAGCGCCGATCACGGCCAGTAGCGCCATGGCATTGCGGAACAGGCCAAGGCCGGCCTCAATATCCTTTTCATCGCGCGGCTCGCGGCCATGGCCCATCGTGGCCAAATCCACCACTTCACCGTGATAGTTGCGCGGGCCGCCAAAGGTGAAGCCGAGGGCGCCTGCCATTGCGGCTTCCGGCCAGCCTGCATTGGGCGAATTGTGTTTGGCGGCATCGCGGCGCATGGCGGCCCAGGCGGACATCATGGCGGCCTGGCCGCTGGCACGGGCGGCAAGCGTGAAGAGCAGGCCCGTGAGGCGCGAGGCGGGCAGGTTGAGCACATCATCCAGCCGCGCCGCGGCCCAGCCGAAGTTGAGGTATTTCTCCGACTTGTGGCCGATCATCGAGTCGGCCGTGTTGATGGCCTTGTAGGCCGCAAGGCCGGGCAGGCCGAGCAGCGCATACCAGAGCACTGGCGCCACCACGCCATCGCTGGCATTTTCGGCAAGGCTTTCCAATGCCGCTTTGGCCACGCCGCCCTCGCTGAGGACGCTCGGGTCACGCCCGACAATCTTTCCCACTTCCTGGCGCGCAAGCGAAAGCGAGTTGGGCAAGGCGCCGGCCACGGCGGCCACATGGCTGATGAGGGACTTCTGGGCAATCAGTGTGGTGGCCAGTGCGGCATTGATGACCCAGCCGAAGGGCAGGGCAGCCAGCAGGCGGGCGATCATTGCCGCAGGCACGGCAACGGCGATGAGAAGGACGATCACGGCAACCACGCCGTTGATGCGGTTTTGCCGGGCAGACGCTTCCGGATCGTTCAGGCCGTCGTCGAGATAGCTGATGAGCTTGCCCGCCCATTGCACAGGGTGGCCGCACATGGCTTGCAGCGCGGCCGGGTATCCCACCACGGCCTCGGCCAGCAGCGCCAAAGTGGCCAATGCAAATTGGTTCATGTCACAGGTTCCGCCATGCGCAGGATGGCATCAATGCCGAGGTGGGCTTCAAGATGGGCCGCCAGCGCATCAAGGGTGTCTTCAATGCCCTGTTCATAGGCGTGGGACGAGACAGCCGCGCCGAGGGATTTGAGGTAGGCCGACCGGAAGCCATCGCTGGTGAAACAGCCGTGCAGATAGGTGCCGGTCACCAGCCCTTCAGGGCTGATGGCGCCTTCCGGCCCGCCCGGCTTCTGGGCAAAGGGGCGCGCGCAATCCGGGCCTACGGTCTCGCCCAGATGGATTTCATAGGCCGAGATCAATTTGCCGGAAAGCGTATGCATGGCCTGGGTTTCGGTGGTGGTCTTGTCTGGCAGCAGGGTGGTTTCGACGTCCAAGAGGCCAAGGCCTGCCACGCTGCCGGGTGTGCCCTCCAGGCCCTGCGGGTCGTGGATCAGGCGGCCAAGCATCTGGAAGCCGCCACAGAGGCCCAGCACACGCCCGCCGCGCCTGTGGTGGGCGGCCAGGTCAATATCCCAGCCTGCCGCGCGCAAGGCGGCCAAGTCCGCCATGGTGGATTTGCTGCCGGGAATGATCACCAGGCTGCAATCCCCAGGAATCGGCTGGCCAGGCGTGAGGAACTGCACCGACACGCCGGGCTCCTGCCGCAACGGGTCGAGATCATCGAAATTGGCAATGCGCGGCAGGCGCAACACGCAAATTTTCAAGCCCTTTGAATTGCTTGCTGCCAGTTCCTCCAATGCCACTGCATCTTCGGCGGGCAGGCGCGAGGCGGCGGGGAAGTGTGGCACGATTCCCACACAGGGCACGCCAAGGCGGTGTTCCAGGAACTTGCGTCCTTCAACAAACAGCTGTGGATCGCCGTGGAACTTATTGATCAGGAATCCTTTTATGCGTTTTGAATCGGTTTCATCCAATACGGCCAAGGTGCCGACCAGAGAGGCAATGACACCGCCGCGGTGAATGTCGCCCACCAGCAACACGGGCATATTGGCCGCTTCGGCAAAGCCCATGTTGGCCAGATCGCCATCGCGCAGGTTGGTTTCCGCCGGGCTGCCTGCGCCTTCCACCAGGATCACATCATGCGCAGACGCCAGCTTGTGAAAGCTATCGAGGATGGCTGGCATGAACTGCTGCCGCTGGCTGAAGAATTGCCGCGCTGTCAGAGTGGCGGCCCTTTTCCCTTGCACGATCACCTGCGCCCCCGTCTCCGCTTCTGGCTTGAGCAGAACCGGGTTCATATGCAATGATGGTGGCACCCGGGCGGCGCGGGCCTGCAGGGCCTGGGCGCGGCCGATTTCGCCGCCGTCACGCGTCACGGCTGCGTTGTTGGACATGTTCTGCGGCTTGAATGGCGCCACGGAAAGGCCACGCTTCACGAGGGCGCGGGCGAGGCCGGCCACGATCAGGCTTTTGCCCACGTCTGAGCCTGTGCCCATGACCATGATGGCTCTCGCGCTCATGCGGCCACGCTGATGACATGGGCGTAGGAGCCCATCACGTTGCCGATGCGCTGGCCCATGTGCCCCAGATCAGCGGCAGTGGCATCGCTGGCGCGGAACAGTGGCTCGCCGCCGCCCTGCCTCGCGATGGTGGAATAGTGAAACTCATGGCCGCGCAGCGCCTGCTGCCACGGCCCAGCCAACGGTTGCAGCTGGCGATAGCCGAGATGCAGCTTGCGGCTGGCAAAGCTGGTGGCCAGCGGCAAAAGGCCTGCCATGGCATGGCGGGCACCACTGGCATCAATCAGGCCTTCGCCGAGCACCATGTATCCCCCGCATTCGCCGTAGATGAGGCCTTGAAACGCCTTCAGGCCATTGAGGAAGCGGCCGTTGGCCGCCAGCTTTCCGGCATGGAGTTCGGGGTAGCCGCCGGGCAGGAAAACCGCGTCCGCCTTGGGTGGCGCTTCATCGGCCAAGGGTGAGAAAAAGCGCAATTCCGCGCCTTGCCGTTGCCAGCCTTGCAGCAGATGGGGATAGGCAAAGGAAAAGGCATCGTCGCGGGCCACGGCGATGGATTGGGCCAGTGGTGGCAGGGGGAAGGCCCCGTGCTGGGGATGATTCGCCAGCGGGGCCGCTGATTCGAATATCCTGTCAAGAAATGTTTCACGTGCGACTCCTGAGGCCGCGCTTTCAATGAAGGCCTCAAGCTGCTGATTCTCTTGGGCCTGCACCAGCCCAAGGTGGCGGGATGGCAGGGATAGTGAGTCAAACTGGCGCAGGGCGCCGAGCACGGTTGCGCCTATGCCACTGAGCGCGCCATGCAGGATCGCCTCGTGCTTGTCGCTGGCCACGCGGTTGAGGATCACGCCTGCGAGGCGCACATCCGGCCGGAAATCCCGGAACCCCTGAACCAGCGCGGCGATGGACTGGCCTTGCCTTGCGGTATCGACCACCAGCAGGATGGGCAGGCCGAGTGCTGCCGCCAAGTCAGCGGTGGAGCCCTTGGCACCCTGTGGCCCATCGAACAGGCCCATCACGCCTTCAATGATGAGAATGTCCGCGCTTGCGGCTTGCGCGCCTGCGAGCGCCCCTGCCATGGCTTCGCCCATGGCCCAAAGGTCGAGGTTGATGCAGGGCTTGCCGGTGGCCGCAGCGTGGAAGCCGGGGTCAATATAATCAGGCCCGGCCTTGGCAGAGGCAACGTGCCGGCCCTGGTTCCTCAGGGCACGGAGCAAACCCAGTGTGAACAGCGTCTTGCCGCTGCCGGAATGGGGCGCGGCGATCACGAGGCCTTTAACCAATCGGGTTGGCCTTCAGGCTGGGGGAATACCAATCGAGCAGGCTGCGCCAATCCGAAGCGTGGCCGACCACCACGATCGCGGGCGTGGGTGGCTCATTTGCCTCCACGAAGGCGCCCGCTGCGGCCAACGTTGTCATGGCCACCTGCTGTTGCGGCAGGGAAGCATTCGAAATGATGGACACGGGATCTTCGCCCTTGCGGCCGCCTTGCATCAGGGCGCTGGCAATGTCGCCAAGGTTCTTCACGGCCATGTACATGACGATCACGGGCGAGGCCAAGGCCACAGCGGCCCAGTCGACATTCACGGGCATCTTGCCGGAGGCATCATGGCCGGTGAGGAAAATCACCGAATGATTGGTGTCGCGGTGGGTGGCGGGAATGCCGGCATAGGCAAGGCCCCCCACGCCAGCGGTGATCCCCGGCACAATGCGGAAGGGCACGCCTGCCTTGGCGAGAGATTGGCTTTCCTCGCCGCCGCGGCCGAACATGAAGGGGTCTCCGCCCTTGAGGCGCAGCACGCGCTTGCCAGCCTGTGCCAGTTCAATCAGGCGTTCGGAAATGTCGCGCTGCGTGGGCGAGGGCTTGCCGCCGCGCTTGCCGGCGTATTCGAGCTCGGCTCCCGTGCGCACCCAGCGCAGGATGTCCGGGTTCACCAGCGCGTCATAGACCACCACATCGCAGTTTTGCATGGCGTGATAGCAGAGCAGGGACATCAGGCCCGGCGCGCCGGGGCCTGCGCCTACCAGCCACACCCAGCCGCGCTCAAACGTGGGGAAAGCTTCGGCATCCAGCCGGGCGAAGCCCGTGCCTGTGCCTTGGGTCTGCCAGCTTTTCACTTTGGTGTTTTCACTTGCCATGAGGGCCTTATACACTGTTGCCATGAGACAGGAGAAGCCGGAAGGCGAACTAAAAAGGGGCTGGACGACAGGGGCCTGCGCCACGGCGGCGGTGAAGGCGGCATTGACAGCCTTGCGGGAGGGCACATTTGCCGACCCCGTTTCCATCACCTTGCCGAAAGGCGAGGAGCCTTCCTTCCCTTTGGCGCTGGCCGAAAAGGGCGATGGCTGGGCGCGGGCGGGAATTGTCAAAGACGCGGGGGATGACCCGGATGTGACGCATGGTGCCATGATCATTGCCAAGGTGACGCCCGGCGGCCGGGGCTTGCGCTTCCGGGCGGGCGAAGGGGTGGGGCTGGTGACCAAGCCGGGCCTGCCCATTGGCGTGGGTGAGCCTGCCATCAATCCCGTTCCGCGTGCATTGATGACTGGCGTGGCCGAAGCCCTGGGCTTTGCTGATCTTGAGATTGAGATTTCAATTCCCGGCGGCGCGGCGCTGGCGGAAAAAACCTGGAACCCGAGGCTGGGCATTGTTGGTGGCCTTTCCATCCTGGGCACCACGGGTGTTGTGAACCCGTTCTCCTGTGCGGCGTGGATTGCCTCGATCCATCGCGGCATTGACGTGGCACGGGCGGCGGGTCTCTTGCATGTGGCGGGCTGCACCGGTTCGACATCGGAAGACGCGGTGCGTGCCCATTTTGGCCTGCCGCTGGAGGCGATGCTGGACATGGGGGATTTCGCCGGGGGCGTTCTCAAATATCTGCGCAGCCATCCGGTGCCGCGCCTGACCCTTGGCGGCGGCTTTGGCAAGATGGTGAAACTTGCTCAGGGGCACATGGATTTGCATTCGGGCCGGTCGCAAGTTGATTTCGAGTGGCTGGCGGCGCGCGTGCCAGATGAATTGCGTGCGCGGGCGCTGGCCGCCAACACCGCCCTTGAAGTGCTGGACCTGGCGGGGCAGGGGCTGGCGCAGCGCGTGGCCGGGGAGGCGCGGGCGCAAGCCGCGGCAGTGGCAGGGCCGGAGATTGCAGTTGACGTGATCATCGTCGACCGCGGTGGAAAGATCATCGCCCATGCAGCCTGAGCGCATTCTCATTCTGGGTGGCACTGGCCTGGCACGGCAGGCGGCGGATGCGCTGGTGGCGCGCGGGGCGCACGTGGTCACTTCATTGGCTGGCGTCACCCGCACGCCGCATTTGCCGAAAGGGGAAATCCGCACTGGCGGATTTGGCGGAGCCGAGGGGCTGGCCACCTATTTGCGGAACAATGCATTTGATTGGGTTGTTGATGCTACTCATCCCTTTGCAGCGCAGATGCCAGTGCATGCGGCATTGGCTTGTGCAGCGGCAGGCGTGCGCCTGTTGAGGCTTGAGGCGCCGGCATGGATAGCCCAGGCCGGTGATGATTGGCGGATGGCGCCCACGATTGCGGCGGCGGTATTGGCACTCCCCTCGCAGTCCAAGGCGGCTGTCACCGTGGGGCGCAAGGAAATCGGCATCTTCTTTGCGCGAGCCGATCTCTCGGGCATTGCGCGGATGATTGAACCACCTGAGCAGGCGGTGCCGCCCACGTGGCAGTTGTTGCTGGAGCGGCCGCCATTTTCCCTTGCGGCGGAGGTTGATCTTTTGCGCGCTGGAAACATTCAATTCCTTGTTAGCAAGAATGCTGGCGGCCCGCGCGTTGCAAAGCTTGATGCGGCCGCGGCATTGGCCATTCCCGTAATCATGGTGCAGCGCCCGGCCAAACCCGTTGTGCCCACTGCCGCCACGGTGGATGAGCTGCTTGGCAGGCTTGCGCTTCGCGGATAGGCTCGCCACGCAGGACCGGGGATTCGCGCCATGAAGAGATTTTTCAGTTTGCTGGTGTTCATGCTGGGGCTTCTTCCCGCCTTGGCCATGGCCTCGACATTGGCTGATGTGAAGGCGCGCGGAACATTGAAGTGCGGCGTCAACCCCGGGCTTGCCGGATTTGCGCTGAAAGGTACTGACGGACAGTGGCAGGGCTTTGATGTGGACTATTGCCGCGCAGTGGCCGCCGCCGTTCTGGGCGATGCCAGCAAGGTGGAATTTGTCGCCTCCTCGACGACTGACCGCTTTGACAAGCTGGCCAAAGGCGAAGTGGACATTCTTGCCCGCAACACGACATGGACGATGGAGCGTGAGACCAAGACGCCGCTGCGTTTTGTCGGCATTTCCTATCATGACGGGCAAGGCTTCCTGGTGCCGAAATCCATCGGCGTCACTTCCGCTTATCAGTTGAACCAGGCCGCCGTGTGTTTTCTTTCCGGAACCACGACGCAGGCCAATGTGGAAGACCTGTTCAAGCTGAAAAACATGACCTTCACGCCCGTAACCTTCGGCACCATTGATGAGCTGGTGGCGGCGTTCCAGGCCAAGGGCGAAACCAAGTGTGATGCATATTCTGCCGATCAATCGCAGCTTTATGCCGTGCGCCTCAAGCTGGCCAAGCCTGACCAATACGTGATCCTGCCGGAGGTGATTTCGAAAGAGCCGCTTGGCCCGGCGGTGCGGCAGGGAGATGAGCAATGGTTCACCATCACCCGCTGGGTGCTGTTCGCGCTGATCAATGGCGAGGAACTGGGTGTCAAGGCCAAGACCGCCGATGACATGAAGGCCAATGACCCAAGGCCTGAATTGCGCCGCCTGCTGGGCGCTGAGGGCACCTTCGGCGTTGACATGGGGCTGGACAATGACTGGGCGCTGCGGGCGCTGAAGGCGGTGGGCAATTATGGCGAGGTGTTCGAGCGCAATCTCGGCAAGGCCACGCCGCTGGGCATTGCGCGCGGGCTGAACGCCGCATGGAATGACGGCGGCATTCTCTATGCTCCCCCGGTGCGGTGATTATAGTTTCTGGGCGTGCAGCCTGAACCAGTTTGCGAGTTTGTCCTCAAGCAAATCCCCTGATGCCAATGCCAGGAAAGTTCGGACGTTTTCAACCTGGGTTGAGTGCATCGCATATCCATTCAGGTACAGGAATGTGAATGAAGCAACCAGGGCTGTCCGCTTGTTGCCATCAACAAAAGGGTGATTGCGGGCAATGCCGAAGGCATAGGCGGCGGCGAGTTCAGCTAGGTCTGCGGTGCCGTAAGCGGCCTTGTTCAGTGAAGCAAAGGCTCTCTCCCTTGCCGATACGCAGTTTGGCCGGCACTTCCTTTGGCTAAGCAATTCCCACAGAATTGCCAACTGTGGTGACTTTGGCCTGTGCGATGGTGACCTGCTTGTTCATGGTACGTTTCACTATAGTGGTGGTTGCTACAAAAAACTGAATTTCAAGCCCCCGCCACGATCGCCTGATCGCTGGCGCCCCATTCGGCCCAGGAGCCGTCGTAAAGGGCATGGGTGGGTGCACCCAATTCCGTCAAGGCCAGTGACAAGATGGCGGCGGTGACGCCAGAGCCGCAAGATGTGATGAGCGGTTGCCTGATGTCTACGCCCGCTTCCTCGAAGGCGGCCACAAGCCTGGCCTTTGGCAGAAGTGTTCCATCAGCAGCCACAAGTTTTGCATAGTGCAGGTTGGCGGCGCCTGGCATGTGGCCGGGTTTTACGCCGGGGCGCGGCTCCGGCTCTTCGCCGCGAAAGCGCGTGGGCGAACG
>JAGWTZ010000027.1 GCA_028868695.1 Alphaproteobacteria bacterium
GGTGATGCCGGGCGACAACGTGGCCTTCGACGTTGAGCTGATCACGCCGATCGCCATGGAAGAAAAGCTGCGCTTCGCCATCCGCGAAGGCGGCCGCACCGTCGGCGCCGGCGTCGTCGCCAAGATTGCTGAGTGATTGGAAGAATAGACATGCAACGTCAAAACATCCGCATTCGTCTCAAGGCGTTTGACCATCGCATTCTCGACAACTCGACGCGCGAGATTGTGAACACGGCCAAGCGCACGGGCGCTGCCATCCGTGGCCCGGTGCCGCTGCCGACCCGGATCGAGAAGTTCACCGTGAACCGTTCGCCGCACGTCGACAAGAAGAGCCGCGAGCAGTTCGAAATGCGCACGCACCGCCGTCTGCTCGACATCGTCGATCCGACGCCGCAGACGATTGACGCCCTCATGAAGCTGGATCTGGCTTCGGGCGTTGACATTGAAATCAAGCTCTAACGGGCTGAATGAGGAGCAAGACGATGCGTTCTGGCATCATCGCAAAAAAGCTGGGCATGACCCGGATTTACACGGACGAGGGCGCGGCTGTGCCTGTGACCGTGTTGAAGGTGGACAACGTTCACGTTGTTGGCCACAAGACCAAGGACAAGCATGGCTATACTGCCGTGCAGCTCGGCTCTGGCACCCCGAAGGTGAAGAACCTGACGAAGGCCGACCGCGGCGTGTTCGCCAAGGCCTCGGTGGAGCCCAAGCGCAAGCTGCAGGAATTCCGCGTGACCGAGGACAGCTACATCCCGGTTGGCGCTGAAGTCACCGCCGACCATTTCGTGGCCGGCCAGTTTGTCGATGTGACCGGCACCACCAAGGGCAAGGGCTTCCAGGGCGGCATGAAGCGCTGGAACTTCGGCGGCTTGCGCGCCACGCACGGCGTGTCGATCTCGCACCGCTCGATCGGTTCCACCGGCAACCGCCAGGACCCGGGCAAGGTGTTCAAGAACAAGAAGATGCCTGGCCATCTCGGTTCCGACACCGTGACCACGCAGAATGTTTCCGTCGTCCGCACTGACAAGGAACGCGGCCTGATCCTGGTGAAGGGTTCGGTTCCGGGTTCGCAGGGCGGCTGGGTGACGGTGCGCGACTCGGTGAAGCGCAAGCTTCCTGACGGCGCTCCGAAGCCGGGTGCTTTCACCGCCGCGGCGCAAGGGTAATTGACCATGAAGCTGAATGTAAAAACACTTGAAGCAGCAGCGGCCGGCACGGTTGACGTGTCGGATGCGATTTTCGGCCTCGAGCCGCGCGCTGACATCATCCACCGTGTCGTCCAATGGCAGTTGAACAAGCGCCAGCAGGGCACGCACCAGGCCAAGAGCCGCGGCGAGATCAACCGCACCACCAAGAAGCTGGGCAACCAGAAGGGTGGCGGCACGGCCCGTCACGGTTCGCGCAAGTCGGGCATTTTTGTCGGCGGCGGCAAGGCCTTTGGCCCGCGCTTCCGCAGCCATGAGACGGCGCTGAACAAGAAGATCCGCGCGCTTGGCCTGCGCCATGCCATCTCGGCCAAGGTGAAGGCCTCGGACCTGATCATTCTCGACAAGGCGGAACTCAAGGCCGCCAAGACCAAGGACGTGAAGGCCGCGTTTGAAAAGCTGAACCTGGCCAACGCCCTCATCATCGATGGCGCCACGGTCAATGAAGGCTTCGCCAAGGCTGCTCGCGCCGTGCACAACATCGACGTGCTGCCCATCCAGGGCATCAATGTCTATGACATCCTGCGCCGCAAGAACCTGGTTCTCACCAAGGCTGCCGTTGAAGCTCTGGAGGCTCGATTTAAATGAGCAAAGAACACCACTATTCGATCATCAAGAGCCCGGCCATCACGGAAAAGGGCACGCTGGTTTCGGCTTCGAACACGCATGTGTTCAACGTCGCTTCCCGCGCCACCAAGCCGCAGATCAAGGCCGCCATTGAAGGCCTGTTCAACGTCAAGGTGAAGGCCGTGAACACGCTGGTCCGCAAGGGCAAGGTGAAGCGCTTCAAGGGCCGCCCCGCGCTGCTCTCGGACGTGAAGAAAGCCTATGTGACGCTCGCCGACGGCGAACGCCTCGATGTGACGACGGGACTGTAACACCATGGCACTCAAAACATTCAACGCAACGAGCGCCGGCCGCCGCCACCTGATCCAGGTGGACCGCAGCCATCTCTTCAAGGGCAAGCCCGTGAAGGCGCTCATCGAAGGCCAGAACAGCCACGGCGGCCGCGGCAATTCCGGCCGCATCACCTCGCGCCGCAAGGGCGGTGGCCACAAGACCGCCTACCGCCTGATCGATTTCAAGCGCACCAAGCACGACATGCCTGCCGTGGTGGAACGCCTGGAGTATGATCCGAACCGCACCGGCTTCATCGCCCTGATCAAGTATCAGGACGGCACGCTGTCCTACATCCTGGCGCCGCAGCGCCTGGCCGTGGGTGATACCGTGGTGTCCGGCAAGCTGGTGGACGTGAAGCCCGGCAACGCCATGGAGATCGGCTCGATCCCCGTCGGCACTGTGGTGCACAATGTCGAAACCAAGCCCGGCGCTGGCGGCTCGCTGGCCCGCGCCGCCGGCACCTATGCGATGGTGGCTGGCCGCGATGGCGGCAATGTCATCATCCGTCTGAAGTCTGGCGAAACCCGCCTGGTTCCGGCGCATGGCATGGCCTCGGTTGGCGCTGTTTCCAACCAGGACCACATCAACGAAGTGGTTGGCAAGGCCGGCCGCGCCCGCTGGAAGGGTGCACGTCCGGTTTCGCGCGGTATCGCCCGCAACCCGGTCGACCATCCGAACGGTGGCCGTACCAACGGCGGCAAGCACTGGCGCACGCCATGGGGCCAGCCGACCAAGGGCTACAAGACCCGCACCAACAAGAGAACCTCGAAGATGATCGTGCGCTCGCGCCATGATCGCAAGAAAGCCCAGTAAGGAATAAGCTGATGGCACGTTCAGTTTGGAAAGGCCCGTTTGTCGACGGGTATATTTTGAAGAAGGCCGAGGCCGCCCGCGGCCAGCGCAACCAGGCGATCAAAACCTGGAGCCGCCGCTCGACCATCCTGCCGCAATTCGTGGGCCTGACATTCCAGGTGCACAACGGCAACAAGTTCATCCCCGTTCACATTTCGGAAGAAATGGTGGGCCACAAGCTGGGTGAGTTCGCTCCCACCCGCACGTTCAAGGCTCACTCGGCTTCCGACAAGAAGGCAGCGGCGAAGTAATCATGAGCAAACCCAAAACCAAGCGCGCGCAAGCGGACAATGAGGCCAAGGCGGTCACCCGCTCGATCCGCATCTCCCCGCGCAAGTTGAACGAAGTGGCTGCCGAGATCCGCGGCATGAAGGTTGCGAAGGCTCTCGCCCATCTCACCTTCTCGCGCCGCCGCATCGCCAAGGACGTGAAGAAGACGCTGGAAAGCGCCATCGCCAACGCCGAGAACAACCACTCGCTCGACATCAACGACCTGGTCGTTGCCGAGACCTGGGTGGGCAAGAACCTGGTGATGAAGCGCTGGTCTCCGGACAGCCGCGGCCGCGTTGGCCACCTTGCCAAATTCTTCAGCGAACTGACGATCATCGTCCGTCAAACGAAAGAGGCCGCCTAATGGGTCAGAAGATCAATCCAATCGGCTTGCGCCTTGGCATCAACCGCACGTGGGATTCGCGCTGGTTCGCCAATTCCCGTGACTTCGGCAAGATGCTGCACGAAGACGTGAAGATCCGCGAATATCTCACCAAGGAACTGAAGCAGGCGGGCGTTGCCCGCGTGGTCATCGAGCGCCCGCACAAGAAGTGCCGCGTGACGATCTACTCCGCCCGTCCGGGCGTGGTGATCGGCAAGAAGGGCGCCGACATCGAGAAGCTGAAGAAGAAGGTCGGCGAGATGACCGCTTCGGAAGTGCATCTCAACATCGTTGAAGTGCGCAAGCCGGAAATCGACGCCACCCTGGTTGCCGACAACATTGCCCAGCAGCTGGAACGCCGCGTGGCCTTCCGCCGCGCCATGAAGCGCGCCGTGCAGTCGGCCCAGCGCCTCGGCGCTGAAGGCATCAAGATCACCTGCTCGGGCCGTCTCGGCGGCGCTGAAATCGCCCGCGTGGAATGGTACCGCGAAGGCCGTGTGCCGCTGCACACGCTGCGCGCCAACGTTGATTACGGTGTGGCCACCGCCCACACCGCCTATGGCACCAACGGCGTCAAGGTCTGGATCTTCAAGGGCGAAATCCTTGAGCACGATCCGATGGCCCAGGACCGTCTGGCCAATGAAGGTGGCGACAGCCACGGCCACCAGCCGCGCGCGCCCCGCCGCGAACCGGCTGCTGCCTGAGTTTGAGAGTGTAGATCATGCTGCAACCGAAAAAGACCAAATACCGCAAGGCCCACAAGGGCCGCATCCACGGCAAGTCCACCTCCTGCAACACGCTGGATTTCGGCGCCTTCGGCCTCAAGGCCCTGGAGCCGGAGCGCTTGACCGCCCGCCAGATCGAAGCCGCCCGCCGCGCCCTTGCGCGTGGCATGAAGCGTGCCGGCCGCATCTGGATCCGCGTGTTCCCGGACGTGCCGGTTTCCAAGAAGCCTGCTGAAGTCCGCATGGGCTCCGGCAAGGGTTCGACCGAATACTGGGCCGCGCGCGTGAAGCCGGGCCGCGTGCTCTTCGAGGTGGATGGCATCTCGCGCCAGATCGCTGAAGAGTCTCTGCTGCTGGCCGCCGCCAAGCTGCCGATCAAGACGCGCTTTGTTGCGCGCCTGGGCGAATAAGGGGAGGGTGCTCAAATGAAGTATTCCGACGTCAAGGGCATGTCCCCCGACCAGATCAAGGAAGAAATCCTGAAGGCGAAGAAGGAGCAGCTCAACCTGCGCTTCCAGCGCGCCTCGGGCCAATTGGAAAAGCCTTCGCGCATCCGTGAACTGCGCCGTGATGTGGCCCGTCTGAAGACGGCCCAGAACGCCGCCAAGACCGCGAAGTAGGAGAATTAGAAATGCCAAAACGCATTTTGCAAGGGACCGTGGTTTCCGACAAGAACGACAAGACCATTGTCGTGAAGGTCGAACGCCGCCTGCTGCACCCCGTCTTCAAGAAGACGGTGCGCCTGTCCAAGAAGTATCACGCCCACGATGAGAAGAACGAAGCCAAGGTTGGCGAAATCGTTCGCATCGAAGAAACCAGGCCGTCCTCCAAGCTGAAGCGCTGGTCGCTTGTCGGCAAGGTGGATGCGTCCAAAGCTTAAGAGATCGGGGTAGGCCATGATCCAACAAGAAACCAATCTCGACGTTGCCGACAACTCCGGCGCCCGCCGCGTGCAGTGCATCAAGGTGCTGGGCGGCTCGAAGCGCCGTTACGCCACGATCGGCGACATCATCGTCGTCTCGGTCAAGGACGCCATTCCGCGCGGCCGCGTGAAGAAGGGCTCGGTCATGAAGGCTGTCGTGGTGCGCCTGTCGAAGGACATCCGCCGCGCCGATGGCTCGTCGATCCGCTTTGACCGCAACGCCGCCGTGCTGATCAACGCCCAGGGCGAACCGGTCGGCACCCGCATCTTCGGGCCCGTGCCGCGCGAACTCCGCGGCAAGAACCAGATGAAGATCATTTCGCTCGCGCCGGAGGTGCTGTAATGGCTGCCAAGATCAAGAAGGGCGACAAGGTTGTCGTCATCACCGGCAAGGATAAGGGCAAGACCGGCGACGTGCTGCAGGTGATCCCCGGTGAAAACCGCGTGGTGGTTTCCGGCGTGAACGTTGCCAAGCGCCACACCAAGGCGCAGGGCGCCAACGAAGGCGGCATCATCGCGAAGAACATGCCGATTCATGTTTCCAATGTGCAGCTGCGCGACCCGAAGACCGGGAAGCCGACGCGCGTTGGTTTTAAGACGCTTGACGGCGGCAAAAAGGCCCGCGTTGCCAAGCGCAGTGGAGAAGTGATCAATGGCTGAACAAGAAACCAAGCAGGCTGCAAAGCCGGCCAAGGCTCCGAAAGGCGCCAAGAAGGCTGACGCCGGCGAAGCGGCTGTGGCCGACGCCAACGCCGGCCTGCCGGAGGGCTATGTCGCCCGCCTGCAGAAGCATTATCTCGACGTGGTGCGCCCCGAGCTCATCAAGAAGTTCGGCTACACCAACGTGATGCAGGTTCCGCGCATCACCAAGATCGTGCTGAACATGGGCATCGGCGAAGCCACGCAGGATTCAAAGCTGGTGACGGTTGCCGCCGGCGAGCTGCAGAAGATTGCCGGCCAGAAGGTGGTGATCACCAAGAGCCGCAAGGCCATCGCCCAATTCAAGATCCGCGAGAACCTGGCGATTGGCGCCAAGGTGACGCTGCGCAAGACCCGCATGTATGAATTCCTGGACCGCCTGATCACCATCGCGCTGCCGCGCGTGCGCGACTTCCGCGGCCTGACGGAGCGTTCGTTTGACGGCAATGGCAACTATGCCATGGGCATCAAGGAACACCTGATTTTCCCGGAAATCGACTACGACAAGATCGACCGCATCTGGGGCCTGGACATCGTGGTGTGCACCACGGCCAAGACCGACGAGGAAGCCAAGGCGCTTCTTGATGCTTTCAACTTCCCCTTCCGCCGCAGCGCCGCGCCGAAGAAGCAGGCTGCGTAAGAAAAGGACCCGATATGGCAAAGACCAGCTCTATCAACCGCAACGAAAAGCGCCGCAAGATGTCCAAGACCATGGGCAACAAGCGCGCGAAGCTGAAGGCGATCGTCATGAAGAAGGACGCGCCGATGGAAGAACGCTTCGCCGCCGCCCTGAAGCTTGCCGAAATGCCGCGCAACTCCGCCAAGGTGCGCATCCGCAACCGCTGCGAGCTCACCGGCCGCCCGCGCGCCTTCTACCGCAAGGTGAAGCTGTCGCGCATCGCGCTTCGCGAAATGGCCAACAAGGGGCTCATCCCCGGCATGGTCAAGTCGAGCTGGTAAGGAGCATTTGAAAAATGACAATGGTGAATGATCCCATTTCCGACATGCTCGCCCGCATCCGCAATGCGTCGCAGCGTTCGAAGTCCAAGGTTTCCATCCCGCCCTCCAAGCTGCGCGAGCGCGTGCTTGAGGTGCTGGCCAAGGAAGGCTACATCCGCGGCTTCGCCACCATCGAGAAGGACGGCAAGTCCGAGATCGAAGTGGAATTGAAGTATTTCGACGGCGCGCCGGTCATCAAGGAGATGACCCGCGTGTCCAAACCCGGCCGCCGCGTCTATGCGTCGGTTGACACTCTGCCCTCCGTGTTCAACGGCCTCGGCATCTCGATCCTGTCCACGCCCAAGGGCGTGATGTCGGACTCGGACGCCCGCGCCCAGAACGTCGGCGGCGAAGTGCTTTGCACGGTATTCTGAGGTAAGCGATGTCCCGTATTGGCAAAAAGGCAGTTTCTGTTCCCGCTGGCGTCACCGCCAACGTGTCGGGCCAGACTGTGACAGTGAAGGGCCCGAAGGGCGAGCTCAAGACCATCCTGAACGAGCAGGTTCTCGTGAAGATGGAGCAGGGCGGCGTGAAGGTCGATCCGATCAACAAGACGAAGCTGGCGCGCTCCTCCTGGGGCATGTCGCGCACGCTGGTGGCCAACATGGTCAAGGGCGTGACGGAAGGCTTCTCGAAGTCTCTCGAAATCAACGGCGTGGGTTACCGCGCCGCGCTGAATGGCAAGAACCTCCAGCTCAACCTGGGCTACAGCCATGATGTGGTCTATCCGGTGCCCGCCGGCATCGAAATCAAGGTGCCGAAGCCCACGGAAATCGTGGTCTCGGGCATCAACAAGCAGCAGGTTGGCCAGGTGGCTGCCGAAATCCGCGAATGGCGCGGCCCCGAGCCCTACAAGGGCAAGGGTGTGAAATACGCCAATGAAAAGATCTTCCGCAAGGAAGGCAAGAAGAAGTAACGGAGCAGCAAATGGCAAATGCAAAGAATGCGATGGGCCTGCGCAAGGCTCGTGTCCGCAAGGTTCTCAAGGCCCGCGAAAATGGCCGTCCGCGCCTGTCGGTGTTCCGCTCTTCCAAGAACATCTACGCGCAGATCATCGATGACGTGAAGGGCCACACGCTGGCTTCCGCCTCGACGCTGGAGGAAGGCTTCCTCAAGGCGAAGAAGACGGGCGCCAACAAGGACGCCGCCACCGAGATCGGCAAGCTGGTTGCCGAGCGCGCCGTGAAGGCGGGCGTTTCGGAGGTGGTGTTTGACCGCGGCTCCTACATTTATCATGGCCGCGTGAAGGCCCTGGCTGATGCGGCCCGTGCCGCTGGCCTGAAGTTTTAAGGGATATTGCAGATGGCAAAAGAACGTGCTGAACGCGGCAAGCGTGAAGACAAGGGCGGTGAAGAGCGCGATAGCGAATTCATCGACAAGCTGGTGCATATCAACCGCGTCGCCAAGGTGGTGAAGGGCGGCAAGCGCTTCGGTTTCGCAGCCCTGGTGGTTGTGGGCGACCAGAAGGGCCGCGTGGGCTTTGGCCATGGCAAGGCGCGTGAAGTGCCGGAAGCCGTGCGCAAGGCCACAGAGTCTGCCAAGCGCGGCCTCATCCGCGTGCCGCTGCGCGAAGGCCGCACGCTGCATCATGACGTTGACGGCCGCTGGGGTGCGGGCAAGGTGACTCTGCGCACCGCCCCTCCCGGCACCGGCGTCATCGCCGGCGGCCCGATGCGCGCCGTGTTTGAATCCGTGGGCATGGCTGACGTTGTCGCCAAGTCGCGCGGCTCCTCGAACCCCTACAACATGGTTCGCGCCACGTTTGACGCGCTCAAGAAGCAGGTTTCGCCCCGCGCCGTGGCGGCCCGCCGCGGCAAGAAGGTGAGCGAGATCCTCAAGAACCGCACCGCCGACGTGGTGGCTGACTAAGGATTGATGACCATGGCAAAAGCAGCAGCAAAGACCATCAAGCTCGAGCAGATCGCCTCGGCCAACCGCAAGCCCGCGGCGCAGGAAGCAACGCTGATCGGCCTTGGCCTCAACAAGATCCGCGCCACCTCTGAACTTGAGGACACGCCCGCCGTGCGCGGCATGATCCGCAAGGTCCAGCACCTTGTGCGCGTCGTTGAATAAGGATTACCTGAGATGAAGCTCAATCAAATCGCTGACAACCCCGGCGCCAAGCACGTCAAGAAGCGCGTGGGCCGTGGCATCGGCTCCGGCCTGGGCAAGACCTCGGGCCGTGGCGGCAAGGGCCAGACGGCCCGCAAGGGCGGCGCAAAGGCCGGCTTTGAAGGCGGCCAGATGCCGATCTACCGCCGCTTGCCGAAGCGCGGCTTCAACAAGCCGAATGTGGTGGATTACAACGAAGTGTCCCTGGCGCGCATCGCCGCCGCCGTGGAAGGCAAGAAGATTGATGGCAAGTCTGCCGTGACGCAGGAAAGCCTGCTCGCCGCCGGCGTCATCTCGAAGCTGGCCCATGGCGTGCGCCTGATCGGCACCGCCGATCTCAAGGCCAAGCTCAACTTCGAAGTGTTCTATGCCACCAAGGGTGCGATTGCCGCGGTTGAAAAGGCCGGCGGCAGCGTGAAGGTCACGCGCCCGGAACCCAAGGCCGAAGCAAAGGCCTGAGGTTGATGAAACTGCAGGGCCTCCCCATATAGGGGGCCTTGTGGAAAATGGGGATGGATGATGGCATCAGCAGCTGAACAACTTGCAGCCAATATCAATTTCAGTTCGCTGGCCAATTCGGAAGATTTGAAGAAGCGCCTGTGGTTCACCCTTGGCGCTCTTCTCGTCTATCGGCTTGGCTCCTACATCCCGATTCCGGGCATTGACACCAATGCGATCGCGCAGTTCACCAACCAGAATTCCTCGGGCATTCTGGGCTGGATGAATGGCCTCGCCGGCGGTGCGCTTGGCCGCATGGCGATTTTCGCCCTCAACATCATGCCCTACATCTCATCGTCGATCATCATGCAGTTGATGACGACGGTGTCGCCGCAGCTCGAAGCCCTCAAGAAAGAGGGCGAGAGCGGCCGCAAGAAAATCAACCAATACACCCGCTATGGCACGGTTCTGCTGGCCGCCATGCAGGCTTACGGCATTGCCATCGGCCTCATCGGGCGAGGGGGGCTGGTGACAGACCCTGGTCCGTTCTTCATTGCCTCCACAGTGATCACCCTGACGGGCGGCACCGTGTTCCTGATGTGGCTGGGTGAGCAGATCACCGCGCGCGGCATCGGCAACGGCACATCGCTGATCATTTTCTCCGGCATCGTGGCCAACCTGCCCAATGGCGTGGCCGCCCTGCTGGAAATGGGCCGCAAGGGCCTTTTGTCTCCCTTCCTGATCATCGGCATCCTCGCCCTGGCCATTGCCGTTGTGGCCTTCATCGTGTTCTTTGAGCGCGCCCAGCGCCGCCTGCTGATCCAGTATCCCAAGCGGCAGATCGGCATGCGCGTCACCCAGGCTGAAAGCTCGCACCTGCCGCTGAAGCTGAACACCGCTGGCGTCATCCCGCCGATTTTCGCCTCCTCGCTGCTGCTGCTGCCGCTGACGGTGGCCAACTTCTCGGCCGGCAAGGGCCCGGATTGGCTGAACCAGATCACCGCCATGCTGGGCCATGGCAAGCCGCTGTTCCTGGTGCTCTATGCGCTGCTGATCGTGTTCTTCTGCTTCTTCTACACCTCGATCATGTTCAACCCGAAGGAAACGGCCGAGAACCTCAAGAAGTCCGGCGGCTTCATCCTGGGCATCCGCCCCGGCGAGCAGACGGCGGCCTATCTCGATCACATCCTCACCCGCATCACGGTGATTGGTGCTGCCTATATCGTGGTGATCTGCCTGATCCCCGAAATGATCGTGGGCTATTCCGGCATTCCGTTCTATTTCGGCGGCACCTCGCTGATGATCGTCGTTTCGGTGACGCTGGACACGGTTTCGCAGATCCAGGGCCACCTGCTCAGCCAGCAGTATGAGCGGCTGATGAAGAAATCCTCGCTGCGGGGCCCGCGCAAATGAGCAACCTGATTTTGCTGGGGCCGCCCGGCGCCGGCAAGGGCACGCAAGCCAAGATCCTGGAAGAGCGCTTTGGCCTCAAGCAGCTGTCGACGGGCGACATGCTGCGTGCCGCCATTGCCGCCGGCACCGAAACGGGCCTCAAGGCCAAGGCGGTGATGGACCGTGGCGATCTCGTCTCCGACGACATCGTGATCGGCATCGTCGCCGACCGGCTGGACAAGCCGGATGTGGCCAAGGGCGCCATTTTTGACGGTTTCCCGCGCACCACGGCCCAGGCCGAGGCGCTGGACAAGATGCTGCCCTCCAAGGGCAAGAAGATTGATTCCGTGATTGAGATGCGGGTGGATGACGAGGCGCTGGTGAAGCGCATCACCGGCCGTTACACCTGCGCAAAGTGCGGGCAGGGCTATCACGAGGAATTCGCCAAGCCGAAGACGCCTGGCGTGTGTGACGTGTGCGGGGGAACCGAGTTCACCCGCCGCGCCGATGACAATGAAAAGACCGTGCGCGACCGTCTGGCCGTGTACAACAAGCAGACTGCCCCGCTGGTGGCCTATTACCAGGGCAAGGGCAAGCTGCATGTGGTTGACGGAATGGCGGATATCGCGGCGGTGACGCAGGCGGTTGAAGCCGTCGTGAAAGGGTTAAAGGGTTAGAAGGGGGCGGCCTTTCCGGTTGACGGGATTATGATTCCCCTCTATGGACGGCGCAATTCTGACCCAACGCTCTGGCTGGCCAAGGGAGGGCTTCTCTCTGGGCGCAGCCTTGTGCCTTTGTCAGGCACGGCAAGGTGATGTTGGTTTTGATTTCAGTCAGTGGTGCAAGCCATTGATTTTATGAGGAGAATAAAGTGGCCCGTATTGCAGGCGTAAACATTCCAACTGGCAAGCGCGTTGAAATCGCGCTGCGCTACATCAACGGCATTGGCCCGAAGAATTCGAAGATCATCTGTGATGAAGTGAAGATTCCCGCCGCCAAGCGCGTGAATGAGCTTTCGGACGCCGAAATTCTCGCCATCCGCGAAATCATCGACCGTGACTACACCGTGGAAGGCGACCTTCGCCGCGAAATCGCCGTCAACATCAAGCGTTTGACCGACCTGGGCTGCTACCGCGGCCTGCGCCACCGCAAGGGCCTGCCGGTTCGCGGCCAGCGCACCCACACCAACGCCCGTACCCGCAAGGGGCCTGCCAAGGCCATCGCCGGCAAGAAGAAGTAAGGATTACCTCACATGGCTAAAGAAGCAGCTGCCCGTTCGCGCCGCAAAGAGCGCAAAAACGTTTCCTCCGGCATGGTGCATGTCAATGCATCGTTCAACAACACCATGATCACCATCACCGACGTTCAGGGCAACACGATTGTCTGGGCCTCGGCTGGCAAGATGGGCTTCAAGGGCTCGCGCAAGTCGACGCCTTATGCTGCCCAGATGGCCGGTGAACAGGTGGCCCGCGCCGCCATCGAACACGGCATGCGCACGGTTGAAGTGGAAGTGACGGGCCCGGGTTCGGGCCGTGAGTCGGCGCTGCGCGCCCTCCAGGCCGCCGGCCTGCAGGTCACCTCGATCCGCGACATCACGCCGATCCCGCACAATGGCTGCCGCCCTCCGAAGCGCCGCCGCGTCTAACTGAATTTGGCGGGGCTGCACTGGCCGCCCCGCATTCTGAGAGAACAACCGAGTTTGGAAGGGCACTCCCTTCCGGAGGCTAACGGGAACATGAACATGCAGGTCAACCAAAAGAACTGGCAGGAACTGATCCGCCCCAGCAAGATCGACATTCAATCGGGCAAGGACAAGAAGCGCCTGGCCACCATTGTTGCCGAGCCGCTGGAACGTGGCTTCGGCACCACGCTGGGCAATGCGCTGCGCCGCATTCTTTTGTCGTCGCTGCAGGGTGCCGCTGTCACCTCGGTGCAGATCGACGGCGTGCTGCATGAGTTCTCGTCGATTGCCGGCGTGCGCGAAGATGTGACGGACATGATCCTGAACATCAAGGAAATCGCCTTCGCCATGCATTCCGAAGGCCCCAAGCGCCTGACGCTGAAGAAGAGCGGCCCGGGCATCGTCAAGGCCGGCGACATCCAGCAGACCGCGGACGTTCAGGTTCTGAACCCCGAGCACGTGATCTGCACGCTCGATCAGGGCGCCGAGCTGCGCGTTGAATTCACTGTCAACACCGGCAAGGGCTATGTGGCGGCAGACCGCAACCGCGCCGAAGATTCGCCGATCGGGCTGATCCCGGTTGATTCGATCTATTCGCCGGTGCGCCGCGTGTCCTACCGCGTCGAAAACACCCGCGAAGGCCAGATCCTCGATTATGACAAGCTGATTATGACCGTTGAGACCAACGGCGCGGTTTCGCCGGAAGACGCCGTGGCCTATGCCGCGCGCATCCTGCAGGACCAGATCAGCGTGTTCATCAACTTCAGCGAACCCACCGCCCATGTGGTGGAGGAAGTGCGCCAGGAGCTGCCGTTCAACGCCGCCCTTCTCAAGAAGGTGGACGAGCTGGAGCTTTCGGTGCGTTCGGCCAACTGCCTCAAGAACGACAACATCGTCTACATCGGCGATCTCATCCAGAAGACCGAAGCCGAGATGCTGCGCACGCCGAACTTCGGCCGCAAGTCGCTCAACGAGATCAAGGAAGTTCTCGCCCAGATGGGCCTGCACCTCGGCATGGAAGTGCCGAACTGGCCGCCGGAAAACATCGACGAGCTCGCCAAGAAGCTCGAAAGCCATTACTGAGATTTGAGTTAGGAGACTATCATGCGTCACGGTTTCAAAGGCCGCCAACTGAACCGCACTTCCGAGCATCGCCAGGCGATGTTCGCGAACATGGCTGCTTCGCTGATCAAGCATGAGCAGATCGTCACGACCCTGCCGAAGGCCAAGGACCTGCGCCCGATCGTGGAAAAGCTGGTCACCCTGGGCAAGAAGGGCTCGCTCGCCGCGCGCCGCCAGGCCATCTCGCAGATGCGCGATGTGGAGCAGACCAAGAAGCTGTTTGACGTTCTCGCCAAGCGCTACAAGGACCGCAAGGGCGGCTACCTGCGCATCATGAAGGCGGGCTTTCGCTCGGGCGACAACGCCCCGGTTGCGGTGATCGAGTTTGTTGACCGTGACGTGACCGCCAAGGGCAAGGATTCGGGCCCGGTGGCCAAGAAGGAAGAAGCCGCCGCATAAGCCGGCCGCTCAAGAAATTTCGAACAAGGGCCGGGCACTCCGGCCCTTTTCATTTGATGGGCCGGGCGCTTGCAAGCCGGTTGCGCCGCCCCCATCTAGCGGTTAAAGAGCTGCCAACTCAAAGGATCTGCCCATGCAAACCATTCTCCTCGCCGTTCATCTCGTCATTGCCCTGTTCCTGATCGGGCTGGTGATGCTGCAGAAGTCGGAAGGCGGGGCCCTGGGCATTGGCGGCGGCGGGGGCAACCTGTTTTCGGCGCGCGGCGTGGGCAACACCCTGACGCGGCTGACGGCCATGCTGGCAGCGGCCTTCTTTGCCACCTCGATTGCGCTCACCATGCTGGCCAGCCACAGGGGCGGCAGCTCGATCGTGACTGGCGTTCCGGTGCAATCGGCACCCGCCACCGACGGCACCACGGCCACCGGCACGCCGCAGGCTCCGGCCGCGCCCGCCACGGGTGGTGACACCGGCGGCTCGGCCCTGCTGCCCAAGCTTGATGGCGGCGGCAAGCCAGCCGTTCCGGCCACGCCGTAAGGCGTGAACAGCGCCGTGAAACGCCTGATGTTTCACGGCATTCCACAAGTTTTGTGAGCCATGACAATTCTGCGCTTCGAATCGCCGTGGCCTGTTGTTAGGGTGGATTCCCATGGCGCGATATATTTTCATTACTGGCGGCGTGGTTTCATCACTCGGCAAAGGCTTGGCATCAGCAGCATTGGGCGCTGTGCTTCAGGCGCGTGGCTACAAGGTGCGGCTGCGCAAACTTGACCCCTATCTCAATGTCGATCCGGGCACGATGAGCCCGTATCAGCATGGCGAAGTGTTCGTCACCGATGATGGCGCGGAAACCGATCTCGACCTCGGCCATTATGAGCGCTTCACCGGCCACCACGCCACCAAGCTCGACAACATCACCACGGGCAAGATCTACCAGGACATTATCACCAAGGAACGCCGCGGCGACTATCTGGGCGGCACGGTGCAGGTGATCCCGCATGTGACGGATGCGATCAAGGATTTCGTCAAGGCCGGCAGCGAGGGCTATGATTTCGTGCTGGTGGAAGTGGGCGGCACGGTGGGCGACATCGAGGGCCTGCCGTTCTTCGAGGCCATCCGCCAATTCGGGCAGGAAAACCCACGCGGCGCCTGCATCTATATCCACCTGACGCTGCTGCCCTTCATCCCCACGGCGGGCGAGCTCAAGACCAAGCCCACGCAGCATTCAGTCAAAGAATTGCGCTCGATCGGCATCCAGCCGGACATTCTGCTCTGCCGGGCTGACAGGGAAATCCCGGTCAATGAGCGGCGCAAGATCGCCCAGTTCTGCAATGTGCGGCCGTCGGCCGTCATTCAGGCGCTGGACGTGGCCAATATCTATGACGTGCCGCGCGCCTATCATGCCGAAGGCCTTGATGATGAAGTGCTGGCGGCCTTCGGCATCACCGATGCCAAGGCGCCGGACCTCTCGAAGTGGGATGGCATCCAGCAGCGCATCCAGCATCCGGAAGGCGAAGTGAACATCGCCGTGGTAGGCAAATACACAGGCCTGCTTGACGCCTACAAGTCGCTCAAGGAAGCGCTGGTGCATGGCGGCATTGCCAACAATGTGAAGGTCAATCTCGAGTGGATCGAGAGCGAAATCTTCGAGAAGGAAGACCCGGCACCCTACCTTGAAGGCGTGCATGGCATTCTGGTGCCTGGTGGCTTTGGCGAGCGCGGCTCGGAAGGCAAGATCAAGGCGGCCACCTTCGCCCGCACCCGCAAGGTGCCCTATTTCGGCATCTGCTTTGGCATGCAAATGGCCTGCATCGAAGCGGCCCGGAACCTGTGCGGCATCGCCGGCGCATCATCGACTGAGTTTGGCGAGACGAAAGAGCCTGTTGTCGGCACCATGACGGAGTGGATGAAGGGCAATGAGCTTGAAATCCGCAAGAAGGGCGGGGATCTGGGCGGCACCATGCGGCTTGGCGCCTTTGAAGCGGCCCTGAAGCCCGGCAGCCACATCGCCGGGATTTATGGCGACACGCGCATCTCAGAGCGGCACCGCCACCGCTATGAAGTGAACACCGCCTACCGCGCAAGGCTGGAAGCAGCAGGCCTGCAATTCTCAGGCATGTCGCCGGATGGGCTGCTGCCGGAAACGGTGGAATATGCCGATCACCCCTGGTTCATCGGCGTGCAGTATCACCCGGAGCTCAAGTCCAAGCCGCTTGAGCCGCATCCGCTGTTTGCCTCCTTCGTCAAGGCGGCGGTGGTGCAGAGCCGCCTGGTCTGATCCATGCAGGAAAACGAGTTCCTGAAACTGGCGGCGGAGATTCACCGCGATTTCGAGAGCATGCCGGGGCTGGACTATCTGCGCACGGTGATGGCGCACAAGCGCACCTATCCCTACGGCGAACTGCTGAACATGGATGTGGTGGCGGCGGGCGATGGCACGGCAGAGGTTTCGGCCCGGCTGGGCTATGAGTTCTACAATCCCATGATGCGCATCCATGGCGGCTATCTCGCGTCACTGATGGATACGGCACTGGGCTCCGCCATCATCACCAAGCTGGGCGGCGGCCAGGGGGCCGGCACGGTGAACCTCAATGTTCACTATGTGCGCAAGGTGGATGTGGACAGCAGCCCGCTTCTGGCCAAGGCCAAGGTTCTTCACGCGGGCCGCAGCATGCTCACCGCTGAAGCGCAGGTGTTTGACGCTGCCGGAAACCTTTGCGTCCACGGCACTGGCACGTTCCTGATCTATCCGAAGTAACTCAGCGCTTCTCGGCAATGCCCAGCTTGCGTTCGCGCAGGAAGATGTAGAGGCCCGAGCCGATGATTAGTGCTGCGCCGGCCAGCGTGCTGAGGCCCGGCAGGTCGCCCCAGATGGCAAAGCCCGAGAGCGTGGCCCACAGCAGCGAGGAATAGGAGAAAGGCGCCACAACCGTGGCCGGCGCGTCAGAATAGGCGCGGATGAGGCACAGATGGCCCACGCAGCCCGCCGTGCCCGCCAGCAGGAACAGCCCCCAGCCCCAGAGATCCGGCGCCTGCCATTGGAAAGGCACCATCAGAGAGGTGATGAGCGCGCCAAAGGCCGCCGAATAGAGCAGGGTGGTGAGCGGGTTTTCGGCCCGCAGCTTGCGCGTGGCCACCTGATAGGTGGCATTGGTGAAGGCGGCAGCCAGCAACAGCAGCGCGCCATGGTTCAGGCCGGCAAGGCCGGTTTCCCACACGCGGATGACGATGAGCGCGCCCAGGAAGCCCACGGCGATGCTGCTCCATCTGCGCCAGCCGACATGCTCGCCCAGCACAAGGCCGGAAAGGGCAGTGACCAGGATTGGCGAGAGAAACATGATGATGGTGCCGGTGGGCAGCGGCACATAGGTGATCCCGGCATTGAACAGCCCCGTGGTGATGGCCAGGAACAGCGAGCGGAAGGCCTGCATGCCCGGCGCCTGGGTGCGGGCAATCTGTGGCAGGTTGCGCCCGGCAATGGCCGCGGCAATCAGCGTGGCGAAGAAGAAACGCGCCCAAGTGACCTCCAGCAGCGGCAGGGTCTGCAAGGCGTATTTCATCGTGCTGTCGAGGGTGATGAAGCAGGCCATGGTGGCCAGCATCCAGAGGATTCCCGAAGTCCGGTTTTCAGGTTTTTGCATCGCCGCGCTGGCTGTGATTCTTGGTGTCTTGGCGTTGGGCCGGTCCGGGCCTTATGCCCAATGTGGCTGGCCTGCGACAGGGTTAATGTTGCAGCGCTGTTATGCGCCTGTCCGGTTGGGCTGGCAGGGGCCATGGGCTCGATTCGCGCCGGACATGGCGGGTGGCCGCACTTCCCCGCGCGGAATTGCCCAAGCCATTCATAATGTTATTGCCGTTAACACTTATTAACGGCACATCATGTTAACCAAGGTTACTTGATGATTCATGGGCGATGGACGGGGGGATTTGATGAGTGCCGATAACAAGCACCCTGCAGACGAAATTGCAAAGGCGCTGTCGCGGGCTGGGGGCATCCTCACCCTGCTGTCAAGCTGCTATGACAAGGGCGCCCAGCGCTTCGAGACGGGCGGCAACTTTGTTTATGAATCCATCCTCACCGTTGAAGCCATGATGGCACAGGCCAGCGAGGCGCTGGCCCGCCTGTATCAGACCTGCGACCTTTCTATAATCCGCGAAGCGCCAGCGGAAGCGGTGGCCCAGGCTGCGCCTGCGGTTGAAGAAGCCGTGGCGTCAGAAGAGGCCGCACCGGCTGATGTGCTGCCCATGGCCCAGGCTGAAGCCGCGTCGGCCGCAGAACCGCATTCGCGTTATGTGGCTGCACCTGGCCCTTCAGGCTCCTATCTCGGTTTCTTTGGCCCGCAGGAGAATGGCTCCCGGCTGAGCGAGCGTTTGGACAATGCCTTGCCGCGCAGCTTCGGGCTGGAACGGGCACCGGCCACACCGGTGCTGACCGGCGCCATCAACCGCCCGGCTGAGAACTATGATGAACTGCTGCAGAAGCTCACGGCCGTGGCTGACCAGGCCGCCTTCCAGGCGCATCAATCACCAGGCGAGCGCAATTTGCTGCCAGCGCTGGAAGGCCTGCGCGCCGATCTGATCAAGCTGCGCAGCGTGGCCTGAGCGCCGCGCTGCCTGTTGCCAAAGCTGGTTAGCGGCAGGTAACCCAGCCTGCCCAAACTTTCCTTGCTGGCTTAAATCTTTGTCCAGACGCCTTTGCTAGTTTGCACGCCGGGGGCGATGGGCACATACATGAAAAATTATCTGCGGGCAGCTTCCGGCAACGTGGCAATTTCCTTTGCGCTGGGTGGCGTCGTTCTGATGGCGGGCGTTGGCGCCGCCATCGACATCAATGAGATGGAAAACAGCAAGGTCACGCTCAACGCAGCGGCCGATGCTGGCGTTCTGGCGGCCGTCAAGGAAGCTGATTTCCGCTTCACCAATGGCGACAACAACTGGGCTGTGACTGGCCGCAAGATGGGCGAACAGGTTTTTGCCAAGAACCTGCCTCCCAACATGCAGGATGCAAAGATCGCCATCAAGGTGGCGCGCAATGGCAACCAGTTCAGCGGTGACGCCACCTATGACTGGAACTACCAGCCCAAGCTCATGGGCATGTTCGGCATCAAGAACATGGACATCACCCGCGATGTCTCCGCCAGCGACAAGATCCAGAGCTATCTGGATGTACATTTGCTGATCGACGTTTCGCCTTCGATGGGCGTGGGCGCCACGGATGCCGACCAGACCACGCTGTTCAACGCCACAGGCTGCGCGTTGGCTTGCCACTACACCTACAACAACGGTGTCAGCAGCAACTACACCGCCGCCAGGGCGAGTGGGGCGACATTGCGCATCGACGTGGTGCGCCAGGCCACGCAACAATTGATCAAGGACATGCAGGCCCGCGCCACTGGTACCGATCAGGTCCGGGTGTCGATTGACCTGTACAGCAACAGCATTATCCCACTTCTGGCGCCTACAACCGATCTCGCCGCCGCAGCCACCGCCGCCGGGCAGATAGATCTCACCTCCGCGCTTGGTGAAAGCGGTACCGAGACCGAAGCCTCGCTTGCCCAGCTGGCGGCGAAGATCGGAACCAGCGGAACCGGCTATTCGGCCTCGAACCGGAAATCCTTTGTCGTGCTGATCAGTGACGGCACGCAGAACTCGGCGATCAGCGTTGGCCCGCTGGTCAATGGCAATCCTGCCATTGCCTATGACTCTTCCTATGTCGTCAACTCGCCAAACTACACGTTCGACTCTTATGAAATCGTCTCCACCATCAAGGGCAGCGCCTGCGCGCCGTTGAAAGCCGCGGGCCACACCGTCCTCACCGGGCATGTAGACTATCTCATCCCGTCGGTTGCCAATGGCGGGGGTGATCCGCGCTTTGACTTCATCAGCAAGAATTTGCAGGGTGTCTCCAAGGCGCAGTTCCAGGTTTGCGCCTCAAGCCCAAAACTTGCCTACACTGCCCAGACGCCTGCTGACATCACTGTGATGTATCAGAACATCCTGGATGCAATCCTCCCCGAGGCGGAAATCGCCCTGACGAAGTGAGGTCTCACTCCTTGCGGTAGGATTTGTCCTCTTCATCGAGAATGCGCTTCATCTCGGCGAAGTGGCTGTGGAATTGCAGGCGGTCGGCCTCCCATTCCTGCGCGGTCTTTTCGGCCACCGCATCGCTCATCACATGCAGGCGCTGGCCGGTGGAATAGGCCAGCACAAGGTTGCGGCAGGCGCGCTCAAGATAATAGGAAAGGTCAAAGGCCTCGGCCACCGTCTCCGCGCAAACGAGAATGCCATGGTTGCCCATCATCATGATTTGCTTGTTGCCCAGCTTGCGGGCCAGCCGCTCGCCTTCCTCATCGGTGTTGGCCATGCCGCCGTAATCAAGGTCCACGGCGATGCGGTTGAAGAAGCGCGCGGTGTTCTGGTCAATGGGGCGGATTTCCGGGTCCGCCAATGAAGCAACCGCTGTGGCATAGGGCGGATGCAGGTGAATGATGCAGCGCGCCTGCGGCAGCAGCGCATGCAGCCGGCCATGGATGCTCCAGGCCGTGAGGTCCGGCGCGTCGGGCCGGTCCATCGTTGACTTGTCGGTGGAGTCGAGGTGCAGCAAGTCCTTGGCACGGATGCGCGCAAAGTGCATCCAGCGCGGATTCATCAGGAATTGGCGGCCATCCGGTGATGTGGCAAGGCTGAAATGGTTGGCCACGGCCTCATGCCAGTCATTTCTGGCGGCCAGCCTAAATGCTGCCGCAAGATCAACACGCAATTGCCATTCGGTGCTGTCACGAGAGGCCTTCACGGCCTTGCCCGGTTTTTTTGTCATCGTCATCTCCACATCGCAGGAGGTGGATGCTATATCAAAGCGGGAGAGAGGCAAAGAAACTCTGGAGACGTTTGATGAATAAAACAGGATTGATGATTGCGGGGGCCCTGGGCCTTGCCGCCTTGTCGGGCGCCGCCTATTCGGCGGCCACCCCTGTCAACCCTTATGGCGACTGGACGCTGAGCGACGGCCGCCTCACCGTGAAGGTGGTTTCCTGCATGGGCAACCGCGTTTGCGCCAATGTGATCCGCCTGCAGGAGCCGAACAATGGCGACGGCACGCCGAAGCTGGATTTGAAGAACAAGAATCCCGCCCTGCGGTCGCGCCACCTGATCGGCATGCCGGTGATCGAAGGCATGGAGCCCACGGGCCCCAACACCTGGAAGGGCCAGATCTACTCTTCCGATGATGGCGATTTCTACCGTGCCTATGCGACGGTGAATGGCGATCATCTCAGCGTCAAGGGCTGCTGGTTCGTGATCTGCAAGGACCTGGAGTTCAACCGCGCAAAATGAGGCCGTTGCTGCGCAGCTTGTCGCTTGGGGTGATGCTGGCGCTTGCCGCCGGCGTTCCCGCCATGGCGGAAGACCCGGCCCTGGCTTCGCTGCCCTTCGCCAAGAAGCTGCAGCTCGCCAAGGCGGGGGATGTCGATGCGCGGCTTTCGGTGGCCGATGCCTATGAGAATGGCGCGGGCGTCAAGGCCGATGCCGCCGAGGCTGCGAAGTGGTACCGCATGGTGGCGCTTTCCGGCAATCTTGATGCGCAGTTCCATCTCGCCAAGCTGGTGAGCAAGGGGGCGGCGGGCCTGAAGGCTGACAAGACTGCCGCGGCCAACCTGTTGCTCAACGCCGCCAAGAAAGGCCATGCGCCGTCACAAAACCTTTATGGCCTGATGCTGCAGAATGGCGACGGCATCGCCAAGGATGAGAAGGCGGCCATTGACTGGTACCGCAAGGCCTCTGACCAGGGGCTGGCCGTGGCGCAAAACAATCTCGGCGTGATGATGCTCAAGGGCATCGGCACCGAGCGCAATCTCGATGAAGCCTTCAAGCTGTTCAACAAGGCCGCCGACGGCAAGGATGGCTGGGCCATGAACAACCTCGGCGGCATGTATGAAATGGGCTGGGGCACGGCCAAGGACGTTGAGAAGGCCAAGACCTATTACAAGCAGGCGGCCGATCTTGGCATCGACGTGGCCAAGAAGAACCTGGAGCGCCTGGGCGGCGGCCCCGCACCGGCTGATGCCGGGGCAGGGCAGCCTGCACCCGCGGCGGCGCCCGCGCAATAATCAAGTCACCATTCATTAACCACGCTGCTTGACCCAACTTTTACCGAACAGGCGCAAGCTTTGGTAAATTTGTCTGGAGTTTGCCATGCGTGCCCTCATGCGTGTTGCCCATGTGAAAAAGATGGCTGTGTTGCTGGCTGGCCTGGTTTTGGCTGGCTGTTCAAGCCACAGCGCCACGCACCGCTCGCATCACGGCTTTGCCAGCGCGGCCACCGATCCCTTCGCGGGCAAGGGCAGCCCCATCTACAAGGGCGCCCAGATTCCGTTTGGCGGCGGTGAATACCAGGTGGGCAATGCCTATCAGGTGGCTGGCCGGTGGTACACGCCGCGCGAACAGCCCGGCTATGACAAGACGGGCGTGGCCTCATGGTATGGCGAGGCCTTCCACCGCCGCAAGACATCCAATGGCGAATGGTTCGACATGAACACGCTGACGGCCGCACACGCCACGCTGCCGCTGCCGTCCTATGCGCTGGTCACCAATCTCGACAACAACAGGCAGGTTGTCGTGCGCATCAATGACCGCGGGCCGTTCGTGGGCTCGCGCGTCATCGACCTTTCCAAGCGCGCCGCCGATGAGCTGGGCTACCGCGCGCGCGGCAAGGCGCATGTGCGCGTCAAGCTTATTGGCCCGGCCCCCAGCGATGATTCCATGGCCCACATGCTGGCGATGAATGACGCCATGCACCGCGGCGCCTCGATGAACCAGCTGGTGGCGATGTCGAATGACGTGAACGCCGCCGCGCCGGCCACCGCTGTGGCCGCGGCCCAGCCCAAGGCGCTGCCTTTCGCCAAGGCGGCCCCGCAGGCGCAAGTGCAGCAGGCGCAATACACGCCGCCAGCCCCCGCCCAGATGGCCTATATCGTGCGGGTGGGCGTCTATCATGACCTTGGCAACGCCAGCACGGCCTATCAGCAGCTGCAAAGCTTTGGCCCAACCCGCATCGTGAAAGCCGTGGGCGCCAACGGGCCGCTATACCGTGTTGAAATGGGGCCGCTGGACAATCAGGCCGATGGTGAGGCGGCGCTGAACACGGCGCTGGGCGAGGGCTTTGAAGGTGCGCGCCTCGTCACCACCGAGCCGCTGCAGATTTCCATGAAGTAAAGTTACTGTGTTTGCCTCGCCTGGGGCTGGCGGGCTATGAGCGGGCATGACCCGCCTTCTGTTGCTGCTTGCCGTTTTCATCACTTTCGCCGCGCCGGCGCGCGCCGAGCTGTTCCTTGAGAACATGACATGGACCGAGCTGCGCGATGCCATCGCCGCAGGCAAGGACACGGTGCTGGTGCCCATTGGCGGCACCGAGCAGAGCGGCCCGCATCTGGCGCTGGGCAAGCACAATGCGCGCGTGGCGGTGCTCTCCGGCCTGATTGCCGAAAAGCTGGGCCGCGCCCTGGTGGCCCCGGTGATGGCCTATGTGCCTGAAGGCAACATCGACCCGCCCACCCAGCACATGAAATTCCCCGGCACGCTCAGCCTCACTGACGCCACCTTCATCCAGGTTCTCGAACAGGCGGGGCGCAGCCTGCGCCATGCCGGCTTTGCCCATGTGGTCTTCCTGGGCGATCATGGCGGCTATCAGAAAGACCTGACCATTGCCGCCGCGGCGCTGAACAAGGAATGGGCGGGCAAGGGGCAGGCGCTGGGCCTCACCGAATATTATGCGCTGGCGCAAGGGCCCTATGTGGATGCGCTGCATGCGGCGGGCTATGCGGATAATGAGATCGGCACCCATGCCGCATTGGCCGATACATCGCTCGAACTGGCAACCGTTCCCGCCATGGTGCGGCAGGCCAAGCTGGCAGACCCGGCGGCCGCCAATCCTGCCAATGGTGTTTATGGCGGCTCCCCGGCGCGCGCCAATGCCGCAGTGGGGCAGAAGGGTGTTGACCTCATTGTTGCGGGCACGGTAACCGCCATTACCCAGGCCCTTGCGGCCAAATAGGCAGGCGTTTGAAGCATGAAATTTGTGGCAGCCATAGGTGTTTCTCTTGTTGCGGCGATGGGCGGGGCCAATGACGCCACCGCGCCGGACCGCAGCAACTGCCTGGGCCGCGAAGGCCTGGCCAGCCCGGCAATCGTGGGGGTGACGCCCGCCAGCTTTGTGGTGGCCGAAGGTGACACGCAAAACCCCGCCGCTGTCGCGCCTGCCGATGCGCCAGCAGCCGCAGCCCCGGCAGATGCAAACGCGCCTGCGCCAGCCCCGCAGCCCGCCGTGGAAGCGCCGGTTCCCGCCACCATCGAGGGCCAGGCGCCGGCTGCAGCGCCGGCCCCTGCCGATGCGCCGCCCGTCAATGTCTATGCCGAAACCGGCTCCGGCAAGATTGCCGCCGTTGCCGCCAATTGGCCGGTGCGCGTCTATGTGCCCAACCACACATCGGGCACCATCACGGTGATTGACCCCGCCACCAAGAAGATCGTGGATAGTTTCCGCGTGGGCATCGGGCCGCAGCATGTGGTGCCGTCCTTTGATCTCAAGACACTGTGGGTGAACAACACCGCCGATGGCACCACCAAGGGCACGGTGACGCCGCTGGACCCCGCCACCGGCAAGCCCGGCACAGCGATCCCGGTGGATGACCCCTACAACATGTATTCAATGCCCGACGGTTCCGCGGCCATCATCGTGGTGGAGGCCCACCGGCGGCTGGATCTGCGCGATTCGCAAACACTGGCGCTCAAGTCCTCGATCCCCACGCCCTCCTGCGAAGGCATCAATCACGCCGACTTTACGGCAGACATGAAATTCATGGTGCTCACCTGTGAGTTCGGCGGCGTGCAATCGGGCCTGCATGGCCAGGTGGCCAAGACCAAGAATGCCGGGCCAAGCCTGATCCGCGTGGATCTCGCCGCCGGCAAGGTGGTGGATGAATTGACCTTCTCCAAGCCCGGCATGCCGCAGGATGTGCGCCTCTCGGCCGATGGCAAGACCTTCTTTGTCACCGACATGATCAATGATGGCGTGTTCCTGGTGGATGCCGAAAGCTTCAAGGAAACCGGCTTCATCCACACCGGCAAGGGGGCGCATGGCCTCAATGTCTCGCGCGATGGCAAATATCTCTATGTGGCCAACCGCGGCTCCAACCGCATGCCGGACAGGGCCGGCGGGGCAGGCAGCGTCTCGGTCATCAATTTTGAGACACGCGCCGTGGAACACACCTGGATGATCCCCGGCGGCGGCTCGCCGGACATGGGCAATGTCTCCGCCGATGGCAAGGAGCTGTGGCTCTCCGGCCGCTTCGACGGGCAGGTCTATGTGATCGACACCACCAGCGGCGCCGTCACCAAGATCAATGTGGGCATCGAGCCGCATGGCCTGACGCTTTGGCCGCAACCCGGCCGCTTCTCACTCGGCCACACCGGCAACATGCGCTAGGGCGCAAGGCCGCTCATTTGCCGCAGAAACTGCAACCGCTTGTCCTGCTCCCGGACGGCGAGCTGCCGCGCAAGCGGCTGAGGGGCGATGGTTTCAGCATCCCAACTGCCACCCTCATCTCCCCACCGGCGCGTGCCGCGCCACCTCCCCCTCAGGGGAGGAGGTGGACGGGAGCAGATTTGACTTGCTTTTATTCCTAACATGTGCTAGCTGCCTTCCGCTCCCTTTCACTGGGGTCCGGTTCATGACGGTGAACCCGGATGCAAGGGGGCGGCAGGCCTGCTGGCAGCGCAGACGTAGCGCACCGCCACCGGGAGCCAGGTTGAACTTCCTCGGGCACTAAGACCCGGGCTGCTATGGCAAGGCCTCTGGTGTCCCCCATCAGGCTTCCTCCGTGTAGGAAGTGAGATGGATCACCTCGGGTGGAGGGAATCTCCCATCAAGATGGGAGAAACCCGGGGAAACCCAAGACCCATAGGGGCGGACTGACAGTTCACCTGATGCTCAATTCCTGCCGGCGCGTGGGGCAACCCAACGCATCAGTAATGCGACTTTAAACACAGTCGCACCCGCGTGAGTTACCCCACGCGTCTCCCTTCTACCTTCTGCCCCGTACGCCACGGGGCAACCAAGGGAAGAGCCATGACCAAATCCAACCCACCCACCTCCGTCATCCCCCTAACTCCGTCACCCCTGCGAAGGCAGGGGCCCAGCTAGGCCGCACACTCCGCATGCCGCCCAAGCGGGATTCCGGCTCGCAGACTTCGCCACGATTGCCTTGCAATCGCGGCCGGGCTTCGCCCGGTCCTTGGCCGGAATGACGGCGGTACGGTGCGGAGCCCGGTGGCGGCGGGCGAGTTGGGGCGCGTGGCCGGAATGACGGCTGGATAGGGTGAGGCCGGGTGATGACGGTCGAGTGGGGCGCATTCCGGAATGACGGCGGGAGAGGGTGGGGCCGGGTGAGGATCGGCGAGTTGCGGTGCTTGGCCGGTCCGCAACCCAGCAAGCCCGAGGCAGATCAAACATTTGATGAGCGCCCCTCAAAATTCTTGCTTTTGTCATCAAGCGCCAGCATAAGACGGCGCAAATCACAGCATTGGAGCCGCCCATGACCGCCATTCTCGACATTCACGCCCGCGAAATCCTCGACAGCCGCGGCAACCCCACGGTTGAAGTTGATGTGACGTTGGAAGACGGCTCGCTGGGCCGCGCCGCAGTTCCCTCGGGCGCTTCCACTGGCGCGCATGAGGCCGTTGAGCTGCGCGACGGCGACAAGAAACGTTATCTCGGCAAGGGCGTCACCAAGGCGGTGGCGGCCGTCAATGGCGAAATCTTCGAGGCGCTGGTCGACATGGAAGCCGAAGACCAGATCGCCATCGACCGCGCGATGATCGCGCTGGACGGCACGCCCAACAAGGCGCGGCTTGGCGCCAATGCCATTCTCGGCGTGTCGCTGGCCGTGGCCAAGGCGGCGGCAGATGCCTCCGCCCTGCCGCTCTACCGCTATGTCGGCGGCACTTCGGCGCGCACCTTGCCGGTGCCGATGATGAACATCATCAATGGCGGCGTGCATGCCGACAACCCGATCGACTTCCAGGAATTCATGATCATGCCGGTGGGCGCGGAAAGCTTCTCGGAAGCGCTGCGCTCGGGCGCTGAAATCTTCCACACGCTGAAGGGCGCGCTGAAGAAGGCCGGCCACAACACCAACGTCGGCGATGAAGGCGGCTTCGCGCCGAACCTGCCGTCGGCGGAAGCGGCGCTGGATTTCGTGATGAAGGCCATTGAGCAGGCCGGCTACAAGCCGGGCAAGGACGTCTATCTCGCCATGGATTGCGCGGCCACCGAGTTCTTCAAGGATGGCAAGTATGTCTACGAGGGCGAGGGCAAGACGCGCACGATCGACGAGCAGGTGGATTACATCGCCAAGCTGTGCGCCTCCTATCCGATCATCTCGGTGGAAGACGGCTTCTCGGAAGATGATTGGGATGGCTGGAAGAAGATCACCACCAAGATTGGCAACAAGGTGCAGCTGGTGGGCGATGACCTGTTCGTCACCAACACCAAGCGCCTGAGCCAGGGCATCAAGAGCGGCACCGCCAATTCCATCCTCGTGAAGGTGAACCAGATCGGCTCGCTCACCGAAACGCTGGAAGCCGTGGAGATGGCGCACAAGGCTGCCTACACCGCGGTGATGTCTCACCGCTCGGGCGAGACGGAAGATTCAACCATTGCCGATCTCGCGGTGGCCACCAACTGCGGCCAGATCAAGACCGGCTCGCTGGCGCGCTCTGACCGGTTGGCGAAATACAATCAGCTGCTGCGCATTGAAGAAGAGCTCGGCACACAGGCCGTGTTCGCCGGCCGTTCGATCCTCAAGGGTTGACCGGCCCCGGCGCTCTCACGCCGGCTTGGAAATGGAAACGCTCAGGCCCCCAAGGCCTGAGCGTTCGTATTTGATGGTGAGGCCATAGCTCTCCACCAGGTCGCGCACGATGGAAAGGCCAAGGCCGTGGCCGGGGTGCGTCAAGTCCAGCTTCAGGCCGCGCTGTTCAATCTCCTCGAGCTTATCGGCGGCCACGCCGGGGCCGTCGTCCTCGATGCGCAGCACCTTGCCATCATAAGTGACGCGCACGCGGCCCTTGGCCCATTTGCGGGCGTTGTCCATCAGGTTGCCGAGCAGTTCGGTGAGGTCGTTGCGCTCGATGGCGATGGTGGCGGAAGTGGGCACCTCATTGTCCCATACCAGGTTCTGGCCCTCGGGAGTCTTGGAAAGGGTGTTGATCAGGCGCCTGGTCACCATGTGCAGCGGGGCCTGTTCGCTCACCTGGCCGCTGGCCATGCGGGCGCGGGCCAATTGGCGCTCCACCTGCTCGTGGATCATGCTGGTGTTGTCGCGGATCACGCGCGCGTTCTCGGCATCGCCGCGCCCGTCAATCTCGTCGGCAACGGCATAGAGAACGGTGAGCGGCGTCTTCAGGCCATGCGCCATGTTGGAGGCGCGCTGGCGGGCGCGCTCCAGCGCCTGGTCCCGCGCTTCGAGCAAGGTGTTCAGCGTTTGCACCAGCGGCTGCACCTCATCGGGGTAGGTGCCGCCCACATGCCGCGCCTCACCTTCGTGGACGGCCGCCACATCGGATTGCAGCGCCTGCAGCGGCCGCAAACCAAGCAGGATCTGCGCCAGCGAGCCCATCAGCAGGGCCAGTGACAGAATGGCAAGGCCATAGCCGAGATCACGCCTGAAACCGCGTGCCGCCGCGTCAATGTCGGTGCGCTCCACCGCCAGGGTGATCTGCAGCAGGCGTTCCTTGCCATTGCCGAGGGGCAGGGCGACCTGCCGGTAGATGGCAAACAGCGGGGCGCCGTTGGGTCCGGCGATCAGTTCAACCTTGCGGTCCGGGCGGCTGGGGTCCGGCAGGTCCACGTCAAACAGCGATCGCGAGCGCAAGGGTTGCTGGCCCTGCTCGTCGATCTGCCAATAGAGGCCGCCATAGGGCTTCTCGAAGCGCGGATCAGACAAGATGGCGCGCGAGACGATTTTGTCATCCTGGGCGATGCGGATGCCCGAGACCAGCTGGATGAAGTCATTCTCCAACTCACGCGTGGCAAGCTGTTCAGCATAGCGCTGGAAGATGAAGAAAAAGGCGGTGCCGGCAATCAGCAGTGAAATGGAGATGCCCAAGGCTGCCGAAAGCAACAGGCGCAGCTTGAGTGAGTTTCGCTTCATGCCGTGGTCGTTGCGATGAAATATCCAAATCCGCGTTTGGTTTTGATGATGTCACTGCCCAGCTTGCGGCGCAAGCGGCTGATCACCGCCTCAATGGCGTTGGCGTCACGCTCATGGTCGTGGGCATAGAGCGCTTCAGCCAACTCAACCTGGGTGACCACGCGTCCCTTCTGCATGGCAAGGAAATGGATCAGCCGGTATTCCAACGGGGTGAGCGAGATCAAGGTGCCGCCCACTGTCACGACGCTACTGCGCAAATCAATATGCAGGGGCCCCATGGTGAGAGAAGGGGCTGCATGGCCGCTGGCGCGGCGCAGGAGGGCGCGCAAGCGGGCCACCAGTTCCTGCATCTGGAACGGCTTGGTCAGATAGTCATCCGCGCCGCTATCAATGCCATCAACCCGCTCGGCCCATGTGCCACGCGCGGAGAGAACGAGGATTGGTGTCTCGATGCCCTCGGCGCGCCAGCGCTTCATCAGGGTCAGGCCGTCCAGCTTGGGCAGGCCGAGGTCGAGGATGATGGCGCCATAGGGTTCGGTTGAGCCCTTGAACCAGGCTTCTTCGCCATCGCCGACGATCTCCGGCAGCAGGCCGGTTGTCTTCAGCGAGTCGGCAATGTTCTGGGCAATGTGAAGTTCGTCTTCAACGACAAGAATGCGCATTCACATGGCTTTCAGTGACTGCGCGTCAAGATAGACGGTATGCAAGAAAATGACATTTGCAAGATACCGCACCTCATAGATGTAGCTGTTCCCGGCATCATGTAGCTTCACGTCGACGACTTCACCGGGGTAATTGATTTTGAGATAGGCCAGCAGAAGACTCATGCTGGCGGCCTGGCCCTTGGCAATGGCAAGCTTTGCCTGGTCCGCGTCAAGAACAGGGAGACGGGACAACGCCCCGACCGTTGCCGGACGCGCGGCGGCATTTGCGCCGGCTGTGGGGACAGAAGAACTCACATTTGTTGATGAATTTGAAGAACTGTCGTCTTCCGAGTTGTTGCCATTGGTATGGTCTTCCGAGTCGTGGCCGCCGGGACCCGAGCTGCTTGAGGGCCTTGATTTGTCGTCATCAGCAAAAGCATGCGCCGCCAGCGCCAGCGGCAGGGCCGCTAGCATCAAGGCAGTGGTTGCTGGACGCAGACAGTTCGGCATGTTCTCTTCAGCACTACATAGTATATGGGCCCCGCATCAATCCCCGTTTGGTCGGTGGCAGGGCAAAGGGGCGCCAGGCGACGAGGGGGGCGATGCAGGGCCCAATTTTCAACTGCGGAAACGGCCACATTCGGGCAAAGCGGCTTTACTTTCCACGCAACTGACATCGCCATCGGCAGGATCGGGGTTCTGATTCCGGCGATAGGTATGAAACTAATTTACCATGCCTGACAGTTAACGGCCAAAACTTGTCAGACAATTGTCAGAAAAGTTGCCTGTTCAGGCAACAGCCGCCGCGGGGTAACTGTCGACGATGTCACCCAGGCGCGTGGTGCCCAGCGCCACTGTCATGGCCTTCGAGGCATCCGCCAGCTTCGGCTTCAAGGTGCGCATGATGCTCTTGGCAAAATCGCATTCGGCGTCCTCGCCGGGCTTGTGCATGCGGAAGACCTGTTCGTCTTCAACAGCCTGGTAGATATCAGCAAGACTGATGTCGCTGGCCGTTCGGGCCAGGAGGAAGCCGCCGGTGCGGCCGCTGGCTGAGGTGACCAGGCGGGCCGCTTCGAGCTGGGACATCAGGCGGCGGATGACGACCGGATTGGTGTCCACGCTCTTGGCGATGGTGGCCGAGCAGACGGGGCCCTTCTTGCCGTAATGGGCAAGGAGGCTGAGCACGTGCACGGCAACGACAAAGCGGCTTGATGACAACATAAGTACTAGATCGGCTTTCTTACTGGAAAAATCAAGGGTGTAGCCGCATGATCCCTTAACTGGGCATTAAGCATCCCGGGGCCAAAGCTTGCGCCATGCACCGTCTTGCCCGGCACCGCTTGGAGATTCTGGTGGGCCTGTCCTGTCTGGCCCTGCTTGGCTATTTCGGATGGCAGGGTTTTTATGGCCCGCGCAGCATTCACTACCGCGACCAGCTCACCTTGCAGTATGCGCAGCTTTCTGCCGATTTGGCGGCAGTGGGCAACCGGCGCAAGGCACTGGAGGCCCGTGTGCAGCAGATGCGCCCCGAAAGCGTGGATGCCGACCTGGTTGACGAAATGGCCCGCAAGCTGCTCAACATGGGCAAGGCGACGGATTTCGTAGTCCGGCTTCCAGAATAAAGCACTGGAAAATCCGGGCGATAAACCGAATTTCAGTTAATACTGCTTTTGTGCAGTGCTCCCAATGATTTAGTGTTATAGTCGCGCAAAATATAGGGGAGCGGTTATGGCTGTCAGATCGGCTTACCTGGCGCGCAAAGGCGCCAAGGCAGAAAAATCGGCGAAAAAATCGGATATCGCAAACTCGGGCTTCACCGCCGAAGAGGAGCTGAAGGCTTACCGCGACATGCTCCTCATCCGGCGGTTTGAAGAGAAAGCCGGTCAACTCTATGGCATGGGGCAGATCGGCGGCTTCTGCCACCTCTACATCGGACAGGAAGCTGTGGTGGTTGGCTTGGAAATGGCAGCCATGGACGGCGACCAGCGCATCACCTCCTACCGCGACCATGGCCATATGCTGGCCTGCGGGATGGACCCGAAGGGTGTTATGGCCGAGCTGACAGGCCGCAAGGGCGGCCTTTCCAAGGGCAAGGGCGGCTCCATGCACATGTTCAGCCGCGAAAAGAATTTTTACGGCGGCCACGGAATCGTGGGCGCGCAGGTGCCACTGGGGGCAGGGCTGGCTTTCGCCAACAAGTATCGGGGCAACCAGAATGTCTCCTACACCTATTTCGGCGACGGCGCCGCCAACCAAGGCCAAGTCTATGAAACCTTCAACATGGCGGCCATCTGGCAGTTGCCGGTGATCTTCGTCATTGAGAATAACCGCTACGCCATGGGCACGGCGGCCACCCGCTCCACTGCCGCGTCTGACCAGCTGGGCATGCGCGGCGAAGCCTTTGGCATTCCTTCCGAACAGGTGGATGGCATGGACGTGCGCGCAGTCAAGGAAGCGGCGGACCGGGCGGTGGAGCACTGCCGCTCTGGCGAGGGGCCCTACATCCTCGAAATGATGACCTACCGTTACCGCGGCCATTCGATGTCCGACCCTGCGAAATACCGCAGCAAGGAAGAAGTGCAGAAAATGCGCGAAGAGAATGACCCGATTGAGCAAGTCAAGGCCCGGCTGCTGAAGGCAAACCGTGCGACGGAAGATGACCTGAAGAAGATCGACGCCGACATTCGCGAGATTGTAACGGCGGCGGCGGATTTCGCGACGAGTGACCCATTGCCGGATGATTCCGAGCTTTGGACAGACATTTACAAAGTGGCGTGAGGAGAAGCACCAATGCCCACCATTCTCATGCCCGCGCTTTCACCCACAATGGAAGAAGGCAAGCTGGCCAAATGGCTCAAGAACGTTGGCGACCAAGTGAAATCCGGCGACATTCTGGCCGAGATCGAAACCGACAAGGCCACGATGGAAGTTGAGGCCGTTGACGAAGGTCCGCTGACCGAGATCCTGGTTCCGGCAGGAACTGAAGGCGTGAAAGTGAACACGCCGATTGCCGTGATTGGCGCGGCTGATGCAAAGCCTGCCGGCGTTGCTGCACCCGCTGCTGATGCGCCTGCCGCGCCCGCGCCCGCGCCTGCGGCTCCTGCCGTTCATGGCGCTGCGCCCGCCGAAATGGCTGATCCTGAGATTCCCGAAGGCACCGAGATGGTGAGCATGACGGTGCGCGAAGCCATTCGCGCCGGCATGTCGGAAGAAATGCGCGCCGATAAGGACGTGTTCCTGATGGGCGAGGAAGTGGCGCAATACCAGGGCGCCTATAAGATTTCCCAAGGCATGCTGGATGAATTCGGGCCGGAGCGGGTGATCGACACGCCGATCACCGAGCATGGCTTCACCGGCATTGCGGTGGGTGCGGCCTTTGCCGGCCTCAAGCCGATTGTCGAATTCATGACCTTCAACTTCGCCATGCAGGCGATTGACCACATCATCAATTCGGCGGCCAAGACTCTGTACATGTCTGGCGGGCAGCTTGGCTGCTCGATCGTGTTCCGTGGCGCAAATGGTGCGGCGGCGCGCGTGGGCGCGCAGCACAGCCAAGATTATGCCGCGTGGTATGGCGCCATTCCGGGCCTCAAAGTGGTGATGCCATATTCGGCAGCGGATGCGAAAGGCCTGATGAAGGCGGCGATCCGCGATCCTAATCCGGTGATCTTCCTTGAAAACGAAATTCTCTATGGCAAGAGCTTTGAAGTGCCGAAGCTGGACGACTGGGTGGTGCCCATCGGCAAGGCACGCATTGCCCGGGCCGGGCGCCATGTCACCATCGTTTCGTTCGGCATCGGCATGACTTATGCGTTGAGCGCGGCGGAAAAACTTGCTGCCGACGGCATTGAGGCGGAGGTTATTGACCTGCGCACCATCCGCCCGATGGACATTGCAACCGTTGTGAAGAGCGTGCAGAAAACCAACCGCTGCGTTTGCGTGGAAGAAGGCTTCCCGCAGTTCTCTGTGACGTCTGAACTTGCCGCCCAGATCATGACGCATGCGTTTGACTATCTCGACGCGCCCGTGGCGCGCGTGGCGGGCAAGGATGTGCCGATGCCCTATGCCGTCAATCTTGAAAAACTGGCGCTGCCGAATGTCGATGAAGTGGTGGCTGCCGCAAAAGGAGTTCTCTATGTCTAATCACGACGACCACGGCCACGATCATCACCATCATGACCACTCCCATGAGACCCATCCGCACCAGCTGCAGCCGCCGCATGAAGTGTTTCATGACCCCAAGGCCGGTGAGGTGGCGCGCGCATGGATCACCAATGGACATTTGAGCCTGTCGCTGCATTCGATGGCCTTTGGCAAGCCCGATGTGTGGGGCCATGTGCTGGCTGGAATGGCGCAGCAAGTTGCCGCCTCGATGGCCGAAATGGGCCATGGCTCGATGGCCGCCAATTTTGAAACCATCCGCAAAGTGCTGAATGAAGACCTGAACAAGGTCGCGGCGCAATCTTCGGTTCTCTCCAACAAGGGTTAAGCCCATGTCCGCCACGGTTCTCATGCCCGCCCTTTCTCCCACGATGGAAAAGGGCAACCTTGCCAAATGGCTCAAGAAGGAAGGCGACAAGGTGAAGAGTGGCGACATTCTTGCCGAGATCGAAACCGACAAGGCCACAATGGAAGTGGAAGCCGTGGATGAGGGCGTGCTGGCCAAGATCCTTGTGGCGGCGGGCACGCAGGACGTGGCCGTGAACACGCCCATTGCGGTGATCGCCGCTGAGGGCGAGAAGGTAACGGATGTGGCCGCCGCCCCTGCTGCACCCAAGGCTGCCACCGCAGCGGCAGCGCCGGTGGCTGCTGCTCCGCCTGCCGCAAAGGCGGCGGCTGCCCCTGCAGCAGCCAGTTCGGCTGCTGGCCGGGTTTTTGCCTCTCCGCTGGCCCGCCGGATGGCGAAGGAAAAGGGTGTCGATCTTGCTGCGGTTGCAGGCTCTGGCCCGCATGGCCGCGTGGTGATGAAGGATGTGGAAAGCGCCAAGCCGGGTGCGGCGCCTGCCGCCAAGGCGGGCGCGGCCGCGCAAGCCGCCTTCGCGCCGCCGCCTTCGGACGAAGCGGTTCTGAAGGTGTTTGAGCCCGGCAGTTATGATCTTGTGCCGCATGACTCGATGCGCAAGGTGATCGCCCGCCGCCTGACCGAATCCAAGCAGCATGTGCCGCACTTCTATGTGAGCGTGGACATCACGCTTGACCGCCTGCTGGAGATGCGTGAACGGCTGAACCTGCAGGCGCCGAAAGACAAGGAGGGCAAGCACCTCTGGAAGATTTCGGTGAATGACTTCATCATCAAGGCCTTCGCGATGGCGCTGATCCGGGTGCCGGAGGCCAATGTGGCCTGGACCGACAGCGCCATGGTGAAGCACAAGCACGCCGACATTGGCGTTGCCGTTTCCATCCCTGGCGGGTTGATCACACCTGTCGTGCGCAAGGCCGAAACCAAGGGCCTCGCCCAGATCAGCCAGGAAATGAAGGACTATGCCAAGCGCGCCAAGGACCGCAAGCTGAAGCCGGAAGAATATACCGGCGGCTCGGCTTCGGTTTCCAACATGGGCATGATGGGGGTGAAGAATTTTGCGGCCATCGTGAACCCGCCGCAAAGCTCCATCTTGGCCGTGGGCGCAGGCGAACGCCGCGCCGTGGTGCGGGGCAATGACATTGTGATTGAGCAGTTGATGACCGTGACGCTTTCGACTGACCACCGCTGCATCGACGGCGCACTGGGCGCGCAGTTGCTTGAAGCGATCAAGATGTATCTGGAAGAGCCGGGGCTGATGCTGGTTTAACGTGTGGAGCGAACGAACATGACTAACGTTGAGTTTATCACTGGACGGCAGAAACTGCGTACCGAGAAGCAGGGTGTTTCGTTCATTGTGCGCGGCTCAGATGGCAAGGCTGGCGAACTTGTTGTGAGCAAAGGCGGTCTTCGTTGGTTCCCCAAATGGAAGCAAAAGAAGAATTTCAAGGTTTCTTGGGCGAAACTCGAACGACTCTTCGAAGAAATGGGTCGTCCCGAGAAATGAAGAACATTCTTGCTTTTGGCGACAGCCTCACCTGGGGTGCCGTGGCCATTAAGCGCACGCGGCATCCGTTTGAAGTGCGCTGGCCGAATGTCTTGGCGGCGGGGCTGGGGGCAGGGTGCCGGGTTATCGAAGAAGGCATGAACGGGCGCACCACTGTGTTTCCCGACCCCACCGATGATGCCGAGCGCAACGGCGCCGTGGCCCTGCCGATGTTGCTTAAAACCCATGAGCCGCTTGATCTCATCATCATTATGCTGGGAACCAATGACATCAAATTCGCCAACCGCTGCCGGGCCTTTGATGCCTCGATGGGCATGGCGCGATTGATTGGCATTGCCCAGCGCTTCCCTTTCAATGAAAACTACAAGCGCCCTGAAATCCTCATCATGTCGCCGCCGCACTTGTGCAAGACGAATGATGAATGGTTCAACGACCTGTGGGGTCACGCCATTGAAGAGTCCAAGCTTCTGCCACGGCATTATGCGCGCGTGGCCCAAGAAGCTGGCGTGCATTTCTTCGACACCAACAGCGTGGCCAAGACCGACCCAGGCGACGGCGGGCACCTTGATGCAGAAAACACAATTGCCATCGGCAAGGCCTTGGTGCCGCTGGTGAAGAAGATTTTGGGAGTTTGAACATGGCTGACACATCATTTGACGTGATCATCATTGGCGCTGGGCCCGGAGGTTATGTGACGGCCATTCGCGCTGCACAGCTGGGCTTCAAGACAGCGATTGTGGAGCGCGAGCATCTGGGCGGCATTTGCCTGAACTGGGGCTGCATCCCGACCAAGGCGCTGCTGCGCTCGGCCGAGATCTATCACTACATGAAGCACGCCGGCGACTATGGCTTGGCCGCCAAGGACGTGAGCTTTGATGCCGCCGCCGTGGTGCAAAGAAGCCGCAATGTCTCGGGCCGCCTGAACATGGGTGTGAACGGCCTGCTCAAGAAGAACAAGGTTTCGATCATCTGGGGCGAGGCCAAGGTTACGAAGCCGGGTGAAGTGGTGGTGGGCACCGCGACCAAGCCCGTGGTCAACCCACAGAACCCGCCGCCCAAGGGCACGCTGGGGGCGGGCACCTATACCGCCAAGCATGTGATCATCGCCACGGGGGCACGGCCGCGGGTGCTGCCGGGGCTGGAGCATGACGGCAAGCTGGTGTGGAGCTATTTCGAGGCCATGGTGCCGAAGGACATGCCCAAGAAGCTGCTGGTCGTTGGCTCGGGTGCCATCGGCATCGAGTTTGCCTCTTTCTACAACGCCATGGGCGCGGATGTGACAGTGGTTGAGATCATGGACCAGATCATGCCGGTGGAAGACACCGAGATTTCCAAGATCGCCCAGAAGCAGCTGGAAAAGCAGGGCATAAAGTTCCGCATCTCGGCCAAGGTTGCGAAGCTTGACAAGGGCAAGGACAGTGTCACCGCCACCATCGAGGCGGGCGGCAAGAGCGAGACGCTCACTGTTGACCGGGTGATTGCCGCCACGGGCGTGGTGGGCAACATCGAGAATCTGGGCCTGGAGGCCTTGGGTGTGAAGACTGACAAGGGCTGCGTGGTGACTGACGGATTCGGCCGCACCAATGTGCAGGGGCTTTATGCCATCGGTGACGTGGCAGGCCCGCCCATGCTGGCGCACAAGGCCGAGCATGAGGGTGTGATCTGCATCGAGAAGATCAAGGGCCTGGATGCCCATCCGATGAAGAAGGAGCAAATCCCCGGCTGCACCTATTGCCACCCGCAGGTGGCCTCGGTGGGCCTCACCGAAGCCAAGGCCAAGGCGGCGGGCCATGAGCTCAAGATCGGCCGCTTCCCTTTCCTGGCCAATGGCAAGGCCATCGCGCTGGGCGAGGATCAGGGCCTGGTTAAAACGATATTTGACTCCAAGACGGGCCGCCTTCTGGGCGCACACATGGTGGGCGCCGAAGTGACCGAGCTTATCCAGGGCTTTGTGGTGGCCATGGGGCTGGAGACCACCGAGGAAGAGCTGATGCACACGGTGTTCCCGCATCCCACCCTCTCCGAGATGATGCACGAAAGCGTCCTCGACGCCTATGGCCGCGTCATTCACATGTAAGTAACGGTTCAGGCGCATCATTGCGCCATGGATCAGGTCGACTCCCTGCTGGAACAGTTGGACATGCTGGATTTCGTGCTGGCGGTGTTCGGCGCGATCATCTTGGCCATGTGGTTTGGCCGCGGCAAAAGCTGGAAAGGCATATTGCTGGGGGCCGCCATGGGCGGCTTTGTGAAACCGGTGATCTTCACGGTTCTGGCTTTTGGCGGCGTCATGGCCCTGACCAGCAGCGGCGATGAAGACAGCCAGGCCCCTGGGCAAGCCACCGAGGATGTCATGAAGATCATGGGCAAGGCGCCCTGATTCTTTTGCCTTAATCTTGAATCTGCCATCTCCATGGGCCATATCTCGCGCGAAACGGGGGAGTTGCCATGGATTCAAGGAATGTTGCGATTGCGCTGGTTTTGGGTGTGGTGGCCGGCTGGCTGGCCTCATGGGTTGTGGGTGGCCACGGGCTCGTGCAATATCTGATTACTGGCGTGCTCGGTTCTTTCGTCGGGTCTTTTGTCCTGAACAAGGCGGGCATCAACTTGGGCATCCGCAACGAGGTGGGGCGCGATATCGCCACCGCCACCATTGGCGCGGTGATCATCGTCCTGCTGGCCCGCCTCATCGCTTAAGGGAAATCTGAACATGAACAACATCATGGAATTGGGTGGCGGCGTGCATTTCTGGGGCACGGTGCTGATCGGCATTCTGGCCGGCTGGCTGGCGCACAAGGTGATGGGCGGCCGGGGCGGTCTGATCTGGAACCTGATCATTGGCCTGGTGGGCTCTTGGATCGGTTTCTTCGCCGCAGGCAAACTGGGCCTGCAATTGGGTGAAATTTTCCATGGCTGGTTCTGGGGCAACCTGATAGTCTCCGCAGCAGGCGCCATTGTGTTGCTGTTCGTCTTGCGCGTGCTGCGCGGGCGCTGAACTCAACAAGGCAGCCGGCAGGGGTGAGCCAGCTGCATCGCATGCGCCATTCACCCCGGACAGGAAGGTAAAACCATGAACGGTTATGGCATCATCATGTCAATCATCCTCGGCGGCGTCGCTGGCGTCGTTGCCGAGAAGATCATGAATTTCAACACTGGCCTGGTGCTCAGTGTCATCCTGGGCATCGTTGGCGCGGTGGTCGGCAACTTCCTGCTGGGTCTGGTGGGCCTTGGCTTTGGTGGTGGCATCATTGGCAGCATCGTTACCGCCGTGATCGGCGCTTGCGTTCTGATCTGGGTTTACCGCCTGGTCGCCAGCCGCTGACGAGAAACTGAATTGGCAAATCTCATCGACACCGTGACGGCGGCGCGCCCGCGCCATCCTGAAAAAGCCAACCGGCCGGAAACACCTGTGCTGCGAAAGCCGGAGTGGATCCGCGTGAAGGCGCCCGGGTCTGCCGTTTACACTGAAACACAGAAGATCGTGCGCGACGGCAAACTTGTCACCGTGTGCGAGGAGGCTGGCTGCCCCAACATCGGCGAGTGCTGGTCCAAGAAGCACGCCACCTTCATGATCATGGGGGATACCTGCACGCGAGCTTGCGCGTTCTGCAACGTGAAAACTGGCTTGCCGGATGCACTGGATGGCGGGGAGCCTGAGCGCGTGGCGGATGCCGTTGCCCGGATGGGGCTTTCCCACTCCGTCATCACCAGCGTTGACCGCGATGACTTGGCAGATGGCGGTGCCGGGCATTTCGTGCGCACCATCAAGGCGATCCGCGCCGCTTCGCCCGCCACCACCATCGAGATTCTCACGCCTGATTTTCTCAAGAAGGATGGCGCGCTGGAGCGTGTGGTGGAAGCCAAGCCAGACGTGTTCAACCACAACCTTGAAACCGTTCCCGGCCTCTATCTCAAGATCAGGCCGGGCGCGCGCTATTTCCATTCTCTGCGGCTGCTGCAGCGCGTGAAGGAGCTGGACCGGAACATGTTCACCAAGTCCGGCATCATGGTGGGCCTTGGCGAAACGCGCGAACAAGTGATGCAGGTGATGGATGACATGCGCTCGGCCAATATCGACTTTATCACCATCGGCCAATACTTGCAGCCCACACGCAAGCATGCGGCGATCGACCGGTTTGTGACGCCGGATGAATTCAAGGCCTATGAAACCACCGCATATTCCAAGGGCTTCCTGATGGTTTCTTCTTCGCCGCTCACGCGTTCCTCGCACCACGCGGGGGATGATTTTGCGCGGTTGCGGGCAGCACGGGCAGCCGGCTGATGCCGCATGTTGCCGTGAAGCGCGCGGTGCCGCTGACACTGCACCAGGTTTTTGCGATTGCCGCGGATGTTGCCTCCTACAAGGAGTTCCTGCCGTTGTGCACCCGTTCCACCATCCGCGGCGCGGTTGAGGAGCAGGGCGGGGTGAAACGGTTTTCCGCCGATCTTCAGATTTCAATTACCAAGCTTGGCCTGCATGAGAGTTTCACCAGCCGTGTGGAAGCCGATGACGCCAACAAGATGGTCGTGGCCACAAGCGCGGATGGGCCGCTGAAGAGCCTTCGCGCCGAATGGACGATGAAGGCCATTGACGGCGCGCGCAGCGAAGTGGCGATTACCATCGACTATGAATTGAAAAGCAAATTGCTGCAATTGGCGGCTGGCAGCATGATGGATCATGCGGTGGCGCGGGTGTTGGAAGCATTTGAGGCCCGGGGGCGTAAGCTTTATCCCGCCAGCGCGCTGGCCAACATCTGAAGCGCCTGGTCGCGCGCCGCAGTGCGAATGGCCGCGCGGTCTCCCTCGAAGACTTTTCGCAGATGCCAGAGCTTGCCTGATTTGATGGCGCAGGCGAAGTGCACCAACCCGACAGGCTTGGTTTCGGTGCCGCCCGTTGGCCCGGCAATCCCGGTGATGGCCACAGAAAGCGTTGCGGCGGAGTGGGCCAAGGCTCCCTCGGCCATCGCCTTGGCCACGGCCTCGCTCACTGC